>ONSR01000007.1 GCA_900320565.1 uncultured Prevotellaceae bacterium | reverse complement strand
CCCTAAAATCGACGTGAGGATTTGGCAAAATCCACAGGAGGATTTCATCAAATCCACAGCAGGATTTGGGCAAATCCTCTGCAGGATTTTCCGAGTTTCACAAGTGGTTAGAAAACAAGGCTATAGAAAAACGTAAAAACTTGACTGGCGTCGAGCTAAAACTTCTGCAGTGAAGTTTACGAACTTCTGCAGAGAAGTTAGCCAACTTCTGCAGAGAAGTTTACGAACTTCTGCAGTGAAGTTTACGAACTTGACTGGCGTCGAGCTAAAGCTTCTGCAGTGAAGTTTGGGAAGTCTTTGCGAGACGATACTTTTCCGCTTTTCTTGCTTTTCTTCCCTTTTTCTTCGCTTTTGCATTCCTCGAATCATATTTTTTGCTATATTTGCGTATCTTTAATCAAAAAACGGGCATTTATGAGAATAGTAGTGTTGACTGGAGCGGGTATGAGCGCTGAAAGCGGTATCAGTACTTTTCGCGACAATGGCGGACTGTGGGACCAGTACAACGTAGAGGATGTGGCGACGCCTGAAGGCTGGGCTCGCAACCCGAAACTCGTTACGGAGTTCTATAATGTGCGCCGTAAGGAATTGCTTGGTACGAAGCCTTGCCTCGGGCACGAGCTTGTGGCAAAGCTTGAAGAGAAACATGCCGTGACGGTTGTGACGCAGAATGTAGATAACCTGCATGAACGTGCCGGCAGCAGCTACGTCATTCACCTGCACGGCGAACTGATGAAGGTGACGAGCAGCCGCTCGCCCAATGACCCGCGCTACATCAAGACGCTCGACCCAGAACATATCGAAGTGAAGATGGGCGACCTTGCTGGCGACGGCAGCCAGCTCAGGCCCTTCATCGTCTGGTTTGGCGAGGCTGTACCCGAGATAGACCGAGCTGTGGAGGAATGTGAGAAGGCTGATATGCTCATCGTCATCGGCACGAGCCTCAATGTCTATCCCGCTGCAGGGCTGACCAGATGTGTCCGTCCCGGCACACCCATCTACCTCATCGACCCGAAGCCTGTCCAGTGGAACAGCGATGTGCCTGTCCATCACATCATGAAGGGCGCAAGCGAAGGGATGAAGGAACTGATGAAATTATTGAACATTGAACATTGAAGATTGAACATTGAAAATTGAAGATTGAAGATTGAAAATTGAAAATTGAATATTGAAGATGAGTGAACTAAGAATACGCTGTCGTAATAATGGAAAGAGGATAAGTGTGCCTTTTGGCAGTAATCTCTATGAAGCCTTTGCCCAGGCGAACTTCCACATGGACTATGGGCCTGTGGCTGCTCGCGTCAACAATAAGGTGCAGGGCATGAACTACCGCTTCTACAACAACAAGGATGTGGAGTTCCTGTCGCTCTCTGATGAAAGCGGTATGCGCACCTATACCCGCACGCTCTTCTTCATCTTGGCGAAGGCTGTCGAAGATACTTATCCCGATGCCCAACTCCTCGTTGGCGGCTCCGTGTGCCGTGGTTATTACTGCCAGCTTCGCCTGGGGCGTCCTGTGGAAGACGAGGATGTCCGTCGCATCAAAGGGCGCATGCAGGAAATCATCGATGCCGATATGCCCATACATCGCATACAGTGCCCCATCGAAGAGGCCATCGAGATGTTCGAGAAGCGAGGCATGAAGAGCAAGGTGCAGTTGCTGGAAAGCCAGGACGACCTCTATACATATTATTATAAGTTAGGCGACACAGTCGATTACTTCTACAGTTGCCTGCTCACCCGCACCAGTCAGGTGCACCTCTTCGACCTCATCAAGTTCTACGACGGCATGCTGCTTCGTGCTCCTTCCATGAAGAACCCGTCGCAACTGGAAGAGATAATGGACCAGAGCAAGAAGATGCTCGACGTCATCAGGGAGCACCACAGATGGCAGGAGATACTTGGCGTGCAGACGGTTGGCGAGTTGAACTATGCCATTAAGGAGGGGCATGCAACCGACCTCATCAATGTCAGCGAGGCGCTTCAGTCGAAGAAACTCAGTAACATAGCCGACGAGATTGCAGAACGAGGTGCCCGCATCGTCTTGCTTGCCGGCCCAAGCAGTAGCGGTAAGACAACGACGGCCAAGCGACTGGCAGTCCTCGTGATGGCTTGTGGCTTGCGACCTCATACCATCAGCACCGACGACTACTTCGTCAACCGTGTCGATACGCCGAAGGATGCCAATGGAGAGTATGACTTCGAGTGCATCGGAGCAGTCGATACGACATTCTTCAACAAACAGATGAACGCTTTGCTGAATGGCGAGGAGGTGGAGCTTCCGCGCTACGACTTCAAGAAGGGCGAGCGTGTCTTCGAGGGCAGAAAGCTGAAGATAGGTCCCGAAGATGTCATCATCCTTGAGGGCAATCATGCTCTCAACCCCATCCTGACGCAACAGATACCCGAGGAGAAGAAGTACAGGATATATGTCTCGACGCTCACCACCATACAGCTCGACGACCACAATCACATTCCAACGGCCGACATCCGCTTGCTGCGTCGCATCCTTCGCGACTACAAGCATCGCGGCTACTCTGCTGTCGAGACCATCAAGCGCGCTCCAAGCGTCAGCGCAGGCGAGGAGAAATGGATATTCCCCTTCCAAGGATTTGCCGATGCGACCTTCAACAGTGCCTTGCTCTACGAGTTGGGCGTGATACGCGAGCAGGTGATGCCTATCCTCGAACAAGTGCCGGAACGCGCCATCGAGTATGCTGAGGCGAGTCGTCTGCGCAAGTTCCTGGCCTACTTCAACGGCATCCCAGGCGACCAGGTGCCGCCTTCAAGCTTGCTCCGCGAGTTTGCAGGAGGAAGCTCGTTCAAGTACTGACTCCTCCTGGCTCGCCCCAAGCATTCGTCCTCTATCTTCGCCGCTGAAGCGGCATATCTTCTTCTAACTTCTTCTAACTCCTATAGAATAAATAGTAAATTGTATATTGAATTAGTAAGAGATGAAAGACGAAAGATTGCTCTCCATCGATGCCCTTCGTGGCTTTGATATGTTGTTCATCATGGGTGGCGCGGCACTGCTTGTGGCGCTTGCTGAGTGGTTCCCTTGTTCGTTTACACAAGCACTTGCTGAGCAGATGGATCACGTTGAGTGGCACGGGCTGCGGCATCACGACACCATCTTCCCGTTGTTCCTTTTCATCGCAGGCATCTCCTTCCCGTTCTCTTTGGCAAAACAACGTCAGAAAGGACGCTCGGCTTGGGCCATTCACAGGAAAGTTATCGTGCGTGGCTTGATGCTTGTCTTCTTGGGCGTTGTCTATAACGGGCTGCTCGATTTTGATTTCGAGAACCTTCGCTATGCCAGCGTTCTTGGACGAATCGGTCTTGCTTGGATGTTTGCAGCCCTCATCTTTATTCATACCGGTTGGAAGGCTCGTGTGGGCATTACAGCTCTGCTGCTTGTCGGTTATTGGCTCGTGGCTGGCTTCATTCCTGCTCCTGATGGTGGAGGAGAGGACATCTTCAGCGCCCAGGGCAGCATCGTGGGCTATGTGGACCGCATCCTCTTGCCAGGACGAATCTATTATGGAAACATCGACCCCGAAGGCATCCTGAGTGTCGTTCCTGCTATTGGCACAGCGCTGCTCGGTATGTTTACAGGGGAATTGGTGAAGAAAAGGAGCAAGGAGCAAGGAGCAGGGGGCAAGACGGTGCTTTGGATGATACTTGCCGGCATCATCATGCTGGCAATCGGTTTGCTTTGGAACGAAGTGTTCCCCATCAACAAGAAGATGTGGACAAGTTCGTTCGTGATGGTCGTCGGCGCTTATTCTGTGCTGATGTTCGCCCTCTTCTATTATATAATAGATGTATTGCAGTGGCGCCGGTGGACGTTCTTCTTCACGGTTATCGGCATGAACTCCATCACCATCTATCTTGCCCAGAAGTTCATCAGGTTCTCCTATACGTCTGAGAAACTCTTTGGCGGTCTGGTGAAACTGATGCCTGAGAACTCTTGGGCCTTCTTTACGCAAGTGGCCTATATTGCTGTTTGCTGGCTGTTCCTCTATGTTCTCTACCGCAATCGCATCTTCCTGAAGGTATAGACAGCTAACGAAAAAGGGCCGATTCCTTGTGGAACCGGCCCTTTTTTGCAAGAGTATTTCTTTTTGGTAAGTTACTTGATGACTACCTTCTTGCCGTCATGCACATATACGCCCTTCATCGAAGGCCAATCCCCTATGTCGATTTGGGTGCGTCGATGTGTTGTGCGGGGCTGTCATTGCAGCAAAAAAATCCCCGCTGTCCTTTACAGGACGACGGGGATTTGTAGAGCCGATAAGAAACCGGACGTTACCTCTTGGTAATCTTCCTGACAGATCCGTCAGCGAAGCGGATGATGTTGATGCCGCGCTGCAGTCCTGCCAGTTTCTGGCCTCCGATAGAGTAGATGCCGACTATCTTGTCCCTTCCTGTTGCCTCAGGCTTTTCGATGCCGTCTGGGTCGGGTGCGTAGGACTTCTTGGCGATGCCGAGGATGGTCGGTATCTTGCCCGATGTCGTGGAGGTGAAGGTGATGCTGTTCGTCTGCTTGCTGCGGTCGGCAGGCAGTGCGTATTCGAAGATGCGGAAGCGTGTGCGTCCGTCGAAATGGTCGGCACTGTAGCCAGCGCCGCTGTCGCGCTTGATGCGGTCGAGGCCGTAGATGGCTTCTCCCTGCCCGCTGCTGTTACCGTACCAGTCGCTAATGGAGAACGTCCGGGCAGGTCCTGATGTGCCGTCCTCGTAGCCTACAGCAGCCTTGAGCGTGGATGTACCTTCTGCCGAGATGACGATGAAGTAAAGTTCTTCGCAGAAAGCAGGTTCCGTGAACTCAATCTTCTTGGGGGAATTTATGGTCTTGAGCACCAGTGCATTCTTGGCAGATGGGTTGATGGTGTACTCTATGCCGCTGTTGGTCGTCAGCTTGCCGTCGGTGATGGGCAGCGCTCCGGCTGTCTTGACAGCTGGCGTGAAGAGGCACCAGCCCTGATTGTCGAGCGTGGCATCGGTGTAGGATGTGGTGGGTGTGCCTTCCGCCAGAACGTCGTCGGGCCAGTTGGCAATCTCTACCGCCGCGTTAACGGGGATGGCGCTCTCGTATTGCTCGAAGGCTTCAACCTCGGCCATTGAGGGGTAGAAGTAGGCGTTCAGGGTAGAGACGATGGCCAGGTACTTAGTGTTCTTGTACTCGGGCAGGATGTAGGACAACTCGGAGATGCCGTCCAGGTCGTTGAAGGTCTTGATGGTCTGCATGGACGTCAGGTCGTTGCCGACACAAATCTCGACGGTCTTGGTGACGGTGCCCTCGTTGCCGTTATCGTTCTCTCCGTAGTTGCCGTCGGGCAGGTAGATGTTCACTTTGGAGAGATTCCATCCGGCAGATGTCGGTGCTTCGAAGATGGCCCAGAGGTCGCGCTTGTGAGTGGAGAAGTCCTCAATCTCGAGTAGGCCTTCTGCCTGTTTGTCGCCATCGGTTAGCGTCTGAACGTTGTAGGTGTTGTAGGCTGCCTCGTAAGAATAGTCGGCCTTGTAGTGACGCACGGTTGCCGTCTTGCCGGCAAGGATGTTGGGCTGCGTATCAGAATCGATGGTGAGGGTGAGCGTGCGCTCTTGGTAAGCTCCACCGTTGTTGATGGTGATGGTTATGTTGTCAACTCCATAGGCATAACCGGCGTGGATGGGAACGGTGAAGGTCTGTGTGGCCACATCCTCAGTGATGTTGCCAATGGTGGAATTGCCTGTAGCAGAAGTTGCCGTGCAGACGAAGTAGTCCTCGCGCTTGTCGCCTCCCAGATCGTAGCGGACTTTAATGTCGCTATCAGAACCGGCTGCCAGCGTCAATTCCTTGGGATCGACGGTCATCGTCAGGTTATTGTCCTCCTTACCATAGACCTCGAACTCCCAGATGCGAAGGGTTCCGTTGACGTGCGGACGAAGGCGGACATAACGGGCTTTGACGGGAGCGATGTAGTCGCTCTTGATGGAAATCTTCTCGTTGCCAGGCGTGTTGTTATCGACAACCGTCTGCCAGTTTACGCCGTCTTGCGAGAGTTCAATCGTGTAGCGGTCAATCTGGTCGACGCCTGATTCAGGGCCTGCATTGCCGTCGTAGATGACGAAGCCATAAATGCGATAGGCTCCCTCCGCATCGAAGACGACTTCATTATCAGGAGAGATGTTACACCATTTCGAAGAGGTTGCAGAGGGATTCGTCACACCATCGATGATCTTGCCAGGCACCTCGGTCGAGTTCGTCGAGCCGCTATAGCTGACGACCGTCTTCCCCTTGATGATGTTATAGACAGCATTCTGGGCTGCAGCATCGGCAAAGACGTCGAATGCCTCAGCAGTATATTCCGTCGTGCCTACTTCATTCGTGGCAGCAACGGTGAGGCTGATTTTGCCTTCTTGCTTTGCCCTGACAGTAACCGACTGGCTCGTAAGGTCTCCTCCTGCAAGTTCAACACTCTCGGGCAATGTCCATAGGTAGCCCGTTGGGTGGCCAGTGCAGTTCGCTGTCACGGTAACCGTCTCGCCCACCAGAATATAGCTCTTCGGAGAGACAGAATATGTTACCTTCGGAGCAGTGGGAGCAGGATAGTTCACTTGAAGTTCGCTGGGAGCCTGTTGCACGCCATCTTTCATGACTGGCACAACGAATACGGAAATGTAACTGTCTGAACCATTGCGGTCGAAAGGAGGAATGTAGAATCCCTCGTCGCGCGTCTGGCCGACAAGCGTCTTCTGGCCATCCATCGTCTGCGTGTAGATATCGAAATGGTCGAAGTTGTTGTTCCACGTGTACTTCCACGTGATGCGGATGTCGCCACTTTCCTCGCCTAAAGTGCTTGTCGTTGAAAGGTCCGTCACCTGAACAGGAGCAGGCGTGTAGTCCACGGGAAGCACAGCGACCTGACCGATGTTCAGCGAATAGTTGCTCAGATTCGCTGTGGACCTGACGTTAAAGCCAATCATGTATATCGTATTGCCATTCAATGAGGAAAGGTCGAAGTCGCAAACAGTCCAGCCATTCACTTCGGTTGCTGTGCCTGTCAATGATACATTAGGCGTAACAGAGCTTTCTGTAGAAAGCTTGGCCTGCATCGTAACACGCCTCGATGACTTATACACTAAGCGCAAGACACCACCATTCACGACGGGAATCTGCGTCTTGTACAGGCGCATTACATGGTCGCCAGAGGAAAGTGTACCGGAAATCTTAAAGCTCGAACCTACGTTCCAAGCATTGTCCCAATCAATGGATACGGTCAGGCCTGAGCCGCGGTCAATCCACCAACGCCACGTTGGCAGCACGCTCTGCATGCCAGAATGGTACCAGTCCGTTGTGCCTTGAATCTCTCCCTTGACGAAGCGATGCTTGCCATTGCCGACACTCATGTCGCTCACGAAAGGCATGGATGTGATGACAGAACGTTCTAGGACACGGCTCGATACGCCAGGGAAGCCACTCGTGGGAATAGAAGTGGGATTGGAATTGGTATTCACCCACATATCCTCTTCATTGTCGAAGACGGTCTTGGCAATGGGATAAGCTGTCTCACCATGACAATCGCTTGCCGACTTGAAGGCACGCTTCGCAGGGTCTTCCCAAATCTTCGTCTCAGGACAGAAGAGGTCGAGCGAACCTACGTGACCTGTGGTGGGCATAGCACTGTTCAGAGCGGATGTCCATCCGAGGTGACCTGCTTGTGCCAACTCGATGCCTGCGTATATCTTCGAGAAAGTCTGGGCTTCCGTGCAGTTAAGTTGAGAAGCATAGCCGCGGTAGTCGCCTACAGCACCATACTCCAAGAACTGGGATGTGTTGACGTGCGTCTTAAGGATGCCTGTGTTGGGATAGCGTGAGGCATTGTACCACTGAATCTCCATCTGCGTGTTCGGGTCGTCGGCCATAGCAGCAGCATAGAAGTCGCGGCAGAATGCTTCCCATTCACTTTGCGAGCCACCGCCAGTCTCCTCGTTGATGAACCAGCCGTCGAAGCCATAGTACTTAGCCATCTCATACAGTTTCACAGCCATCGGATAGTGACCGCCTTCCTGAGCCAACATCTCACGAACCCAAGTCTGTGTGCCTCCAAAGGCAGCAGGGGGGAAGAAGATGTTGCCCAGCGACTTCACGCCACTCTGGTGGGCTGCATCCGTGGAGCCAGCTGGCGGAATGTTGATGATGCCTTCCGATGCAGCACCAGCCCAATAGACCAGCTTGTCCATATATTGCCAATAGGTAGGCTGATAGCCCAGGAAGTTGTTCAGCTCACCTTGTGAAGGACAAAGAGAACAAGTAGGATACAGAATTGTAGAGTTACAAATCTGTCCTTCATAGTATTGGTTAGCGTTAGCTTTCATCAATGTAGGCTCCTTGAAACGTGCCTGAAGGGGAACCTTTGCCACGTTGAAAGCGTCGTCGGGATTGGAGCCGGGCGTCCAGTTCCTGATGTCTTGCGGGTGGCAACATACGTTGAAGGGCTGTTGGCTAAAGCCCATCGTTGCCGTCAGCAGCAGTGCTGCCGAAAGGGAAAACTGTTTTAGATTCATAATATAAGTATTTAGAAGTATTGTTATCTGAAGTTGTTGTATGTCTTGCGATGTCCTTCGTCATCCATCGTATCGTCCACATCCCACCAGAGACGTGTGCTTTGCCGGTTCTTTTCCTGCAGTTCGGCATTGTTCTGGAAGTACTGGTTCTGACTCTCGCTATTGGGATAGAGGAGTCGTTTGATGAGGTGATGGTCAAGGATTGGGTCGCCTGATGTGTTGGTGACGACGCCTGTCTCGGTATTGTACATACCCTCCAGGGCAGGATAGTCTGTGCGACGGAAGTCGGCCCAGCCTTCGTTGCCGTTCGGGAAAACTGCCATCCACTTGTGGGTGATGAGTGCTTCGAGGATGCGTTCGTTGTCCCCGCTTTGGAAGGTTCCATCGTTGAAGCAGACGACGCCGTCAATGTAAGACTGTGCTTCGGCTGCATCCACCTGATAATGATCCATGGAAGCCTGTATGCCGGCACGCACATAATCTTCTACGCCCATTGTCAGCGCTGTGCCGCTCCAGCCGCGAAGAACGGCTTCGGCCTTGAGGAAGAGACTCTCGGCATAACTGAGCCAGACGTGCGGACGGCAGTAGTTGAAGTAGAAGTCGGGGTTCAAGTCCTTCGATGCAGGCTTTGGCTGCGTCTTGGTGAGGCTGTAGTTGAGGACGGACATCGACACTTCGTCGTCCTGCGCATTGCGGTGACAGCCCACATAATCCTCGCGGAGCGACTCTTCGCCTGCTGCAAGGGTTTCCGACGTCATCTTTGCCCTGAACCAGCACTTCAGGCAGCGCGGGTCGATTATCTTGGTCGTGCTACCTGTTCTGCCTGTCTTGATGGTGTACTCGGCACCGCCTGTCGAGAGGTTCCTGTAGAACTGCTCCATGTCCCAAGACAGGACGAACTCGCCGTTGTAGGCAACCGAACACATCGCTATGCCGTTCTCGTCGCCGCCGGAATCCTCGCCGCCTATACTGGTAGAGGCATATTTGGGAACCGTCTGCATGTTGTCTTCGTTCGACTCAAGCAGGCCGTATTCGTTGTTGAGGGCTGCTTCGCCTTCCTCCTTGGCACGCTCGGGGTCGACGTTTGATATGCGAAGTGCCATGCGGAGGCGCAGGGTGTTAGCAAAGCGAAGCCATTTCAGGTCGTCGCCAAAGTAGCAGATATCGCCATCGGTAATGTTGTACTGACTGTCATCGTTTGGCTTGATGGAGTCAACAGCCTGCTCGAGCATGCGAAACATGCAATCGTAGATTTCCTCCTGCGTGTTGTACGCCACATTGTTCTGCTCGGGTATCTTGGCCTGCACGTACTCCTTGCAAGGCATGTCTCCGTAGGTATCTGTGTGAGCAAGCAGGACGAAAGCCATGTAGATGCGCACCTTGTAGAACATGTTCTTATAGCGTTCCGGGTTGTCGTTGAACTTGAGGGCGCGCAGAATCTCACGGTATTCCGTGCAACGCTGGTTGTAGAAGTCCTCCCAACGATAAGCCGACCAGCCATCCGTATAGCCGTATCTGGGCGAACCATTCATGTGCTTCGGCTGGTTGTAGGCGCCGTAGCCGGAATAGACATCGTGCGTCAGGTTCGTGGCTCGCTGGTATTGTGAGTAGTAACTCTGATAGAGGAAGGAACGGAACTTGTCGGGCACAGCACTTATTTGCTCTTTCCAAATGGCAGAGTCCTCTGCTGTGACGGCATAGTTAAGGTTGATGTCGGCATATTTCGTATCGTCGTCCACATCGACAATCTCGCCGTTGGCTGCTCCTCCGCTACCCTCCAATGCATAGGGATTATGGCTCATTTCGGTGAGGTCGTAGCAAGAGGTAAGAAGGAAGAAGGATGAGGTAAGAAGCAGGAGGCTTACCTTATTATATATGTGATGTTTCATAATGTCAAAATCCTAAGTTTAGAGTGAGTCCGTAGGTACGTGCATATGGCACAGAGAGGAAGTCGAGTGCCTGCGAGAACATCGTTGTGTCGTAGCCTCCTTCTGGGTTGCCGGGGGCATTCTTCATGAGGAAGCAGAGATTGCGGGCAACGAAAGAGAGTCGCAAGGAAGTGAGGGGAGTCTTCAGGAACAGCTTCTTCGGGAAGTCGTAGCCGATGGAAAGTTCCTTCAGTTTAATGTAGGAAGCGTCGTGCACGAACTCCTCGGCATAGCCTTGAGTATTGGAATAGAGTCCGATTGTCTTGTAATAATCCACCGCATTGGGGAAGTCGCGGTCGAGTGTGCGCTCTGATGTTCCCACGAGCGTCGCCATTCCTTCGGAGACGCTGACTATGTCGCCGCCTATCTTTGCGTCGATCAGGCCCGAGAGGATAATGCCGCGATAGTTGAAGGTGGGCATCAAAGACATCAACAACTTAGGCTGAATGTTGCCGATAGGGTGGTCGAGGAGCCATTGTTCCTGATTGCCGCCGCCGGTTTCGGGCTGCGGAAGTCCGTTGGCATCGAGTATGGGATTGCCTGCCGCGTCGCGTTTCATGAGCTTATTGGCATAGATGTCGCCAAGCTTGCCGCCTGTTACGGCACCGACTTTGACGGGCATGTGCGAGTCGCCGGCAAAGTAGATGCGGTTCACGCCATCAGCCAACTCATCGACTTTGCTGACGTTGTGAGCGAGGTTCAGGTTGAGGTCGAAGGTGAAGTCCTTGGTCTTGATGGGTGTCGTATAGAGTGTGAACTCGATACCTCTATTGCTGATCTTGCCGGCGTTCACCCATTGCTGGCTCCACGGGGAAGAGGCATCGACCAGCATCGCCTGGTTCTTTGTGGTATTGTAATAGAATGTGAAGTCGAAGCCGAGACGGTTCTGCAGGAACTTCATATCGAGTCCCACCTCGTAGGAGGTCTTGATTTCGGGCTTCAGGTTGTTGTTCATCTTGATGGTCTGCACGGCGGACTGGCGAACGCCGTTCGAGAAGCTGTACAACTGGGTGTTGTAGAGGTTGTAAGGCTCTGGGTCTTTACCGACTTGGGCCCACGAGAGGCGAACCTTCGAGAAAGTGACCCATTTGGGGAGCGGCTTGTCGATGGAGCTCATGAAGTCGGAGAAGATGTAGCTCAGCGAAGCCGACGGATAGAAGAACGAGCGGTTGCTCGAGGGCAGGGTGGACGACCAATCGTTTCTTGCGGTGAGGTCGAGCGAGAGATATTCCCTGAAGGCCACCTGAGCGGAGGCAAAGATGGAGTACATCGCCCTGTCGCTGCCGGCATCTGTCGCGCTGTTGAGTCGCTCGGCGGTATTGAAGAGCCAAGTGTCCTTGACGAGCATGTTCTGCACGGAAGCCCCGAGGAGTTCATACTTCTGGTACATGATGTTGCCGCCCAGGGTGTATCCGAAGCGCCAATTATCGTTGAGGGTATAGTCGCCGAGGAACATTGCGGAGATGTTGTGCTCGAAGTGATTCGTCTCTCCTCGGTACATGCCATCGTCGGTTAGCTTCGATTGCCAAGTGTCGTCGCCTGTAGTGATGGCTTGAAGGGCAAGGCTGAGGTTGGTCTCCTGAATGCGTGTGCGATAGTAGTCGAAAGCATATTTTGCCTGGAACTTCAGCCAGGGTTTGATGTCGAGGTTGCCTGCGAAGTATCCGAAGGCACGGAGCCTTTCGTCGCTGTTCTGCAGTTGATGGCGGATGTAGTAGGGGTTGAGGTAGTTCATGTCGGGCCCGAACCAGTTCTGATGCGGGCGGAGTGGGGTGCTGTACTGTTCCAGGTCGCAGAGGCGAATGTTGGCTGGGATGAGGAGCAGCTGGCCGACTTCGCCCCAGAGTCCTGTCTGCGGACGGTTCTCGGCCTTGGTTCTGGACAGAGATATCTTGCCGTCCACGCTGAACCACTTGTTTATCTTTTGTCCTGCATTGAGGTCGATGTTTATCTTGTTCAGGCTTTCATCCTTGAACATGCCGCGGTTGTCGTTGTATCCGAAAGAGAGGCGGAAGTGAGACGTATCGGTCTGCTTGCCCAAAGCCACGGAGTGGTAGTGCGAGAAGCCTGTCTTGAAGTAGTCGGTCAGCTTGTTGCCGTAGGCTTTGTAGGGAATGATCTGGCCGTTCCAGGTGACGTCGTCATTGCCGTCGAGCAGGGGGCCGAAGGAGTTCTGACCAGTCATGCTGACGATGTTTCCGCCGTCGTCGTAGAGATATTCCTTCGTGCCATTATCGCCCTGACCGTATTTGTCCTGCAACTTGATGGTCTGAGCGGCCTGACTCCAAGTGAAGGTTCCGGAATAGCTGATGCCCCAGCCGTCTTTCTTCGCACCCTTCTTCGTGGTGACAAGAATGACGCCATTACCGGCTCGGGCGCCGTAGAGGGCTGCTGCGTTAGGGCCTTTCAGCACGGAAATGCTTTCGATGTCGTCGGGATTGAGGTCGAAGACGGTTCCACCTCTGTCGTAGCCGCCGTAGGCCGTCACGTCGCTCGTCTGATTGTCGGAGAAGGGAACGCCGTCCACTATCCATAGCGGCTGGTTGTTGTCCGTGAGTGAGGAGTTGCCGCGAATGGTTATCTTGGTCGAGCCGCCCAGTCCCGTCGGTGCGGTATTCATTTCGACACCGGCGATTTTACCAGAGAGGGCTGAGGTGACGGAGGGGTCTCCCGTCAGGTTCAACTGCTCGCCCTTGAGGTCCTGGACTGCATAGCCGAGCATCTTCTTCTCGCGTTTGATGCCGAGCGCTGTGACGACCACTTCTTCGAGCTGTGCTGTGTCTTCCGACATTTCCACATTGACCATTGACCACCCGCCATCGACCATCGAGTTTTGGCTGAGGGCTACTTCCTTCGTCTGGAATCCCATGTAGGAAAAGACCAGTACGGGAGCGTCCTCGCCGGTCATGAGGCGAAAGTTTCCGTTGATGTCCGTGATGGCTTTTTCGCTGGTGCCTTTGACGGAGATGCTGGCTCCGATGAGCGGTTCGCCCTGCTCGTCGAGGAGTTGTCCGCTAATCTTTCTCTTCGGTTGCTGCGGTTCGTCGTTCTGCGTGACCTGCGAGGGCTCTTTCTCCCCTCTTTTTGTGGGGATGGAGTAGGCTGTTGCGGTAAGCGACAAGAGCAGCGCCGTCAACGCGAATCGAACGATGAGGCCGTTCAATCCTTGTGCTGTTCGTTTTTCTTCCATTGTTTATGTCATTTTGTCCTATTTGCCCCACAAAGTTACACATTATTTATTATTATAGCAAGCGATATTGTATATCTTTTGCCCTAAAGTCGAAAAAGCGGAAAAAGAACGGCATTCCCGAGTGCGTGCGGCTTTTGATAAAATGTAAGCGAAAATGCCACACTTGCTTACTTTCTGTATTTTCCAAATGCTCGAAAAACGGCATCGGAACAGCAGAACTGTGTCCGACCCCAAATTTATCGCAATTTTCTCGAATTTTGTAACACGTTGAGGCTGTGAGACTTAAGTTTTTCGTGTCCAGGCGCGGGCAGCAAAATGACCCGATTTTGCGTGAAAAAGTGGCTTTTTCGACCTGTTTCGTGGAGTGATTCGGCACGGGTTTCTTCTCAACGCCCTATGCCGAAATCGTCAACGCCCTATAGGGGATGTTCAAACCCTCCCTGCTGAGTTGATTAACTTGCCTGCATAAGTCCCCGATTTCCCCCTTTTTCAATCATTTTGCCTCCCTGTTGCGTTCACTCTCGAAATAGCAAAAAGAAAGCAGAACGGCGTGTTGTCTTACTATTTGTCCGGTGGTTTTTCACCTCTTTTCGCCCGTCTTCCTTTAATTTTTCACCTTTAATTTTTCATTTTTAATTATTTTGTTGTACCTTTGCACGCGATTTTGAAGGCTTGAAATATCAGCCCGCAAGGTTGCTCCTGTAGTTCAACGGATAGAATAGAAGTTTCCTAAACTTTAGATAGGGGTTCGATTCCCCTCGGGAGTACTACTTCGGAAGTTCATAGTTCATAGTTCAAAGTTAAGAGTTTAAAGGTAACAACTCGTCAACTTGTTTACTTGTCAACTACAAAAAGATATGGAAATAAAGGAAAAAGAATCTGTAGTAGTAAGGTTCTCTGGTGATTCCGGCGACGGCATGCAGCTCGCCGGAAATATTTTTTCTACTGTGTCCGCCACCGTGGGCAACAGTATCAGTACGTTCCCGGACTACCCTGCCGACATCCGCGCTCCGCAAGGTTCGCTTACGGGCGTCAGCGGTTTCCAGGTCCACATTGGTGCCGAGCAGGTCTATACACCTGGCGACCTCTGCGATGTCCTCGTGGCAATGAATGCCGCAGCACTCAAGACGCAGTATCGCTACGCTAAGCCCGATGCCGCTATCATCATCGATACCGACAGCTTCGGGCCTAAAGACTTGGAGAAGGCACAGTTTCAAACCGAGGATTATCTCGGCGAGATGGGCATCAATCCGGACAGGGTAATTGCCTGCCCTCTCACGACGATGGTGAAGGATTGTCTGGCTGACAGCGGGATGGACGCCAAGAGCGTGAGCAAATGCCGCAATATGTTTGCCCTCGGTCTGGTGTGCTGGCTGTTCGACAGAGACCTCGACGTCGCCTTCAACTTCCTTCGCGAGAAGTTTGCCAAGAAGCCGGAAATTGCCGAAGCAAACATTAAAGTCATCCAGGCAGGCTACGATTACGGACACAACACGCACTCCAGCGTGGCCAACGTCTATCGCATCGAGACGAAGCACAAAGTGCCCGGCCGATACATGGACATCACCGGAAACAAGGCTACGGCGTATGGCTTCATCGCTGCTGCCGAGAAGGCTGGGCTCAAGCTCTACCTCGGATCTTATCCCATCACACCCGCTACCGACGTCCTCCACGAGCTCTCGAAGCACAAGAGCCTCGGCGTGATTACCGTTCAATGCGAGGACGAGATAGCAGGCTGCGCGTCGGCAGTAGGCGCTTCGTTCGCTGGAGCACTCGCCGTAACGAGCACATCCGGCCCTGGCATCTGCCTCAAGAGCGAGGCGATGAACCTTGCAGTCATCATGGAACTGCCCATCGTCGTGCTTGACGTGCAGCGAGGCGGACCTGCGACGGGTCTTCCAACGAAGAGCGAACAGACCGACCTCTTGCAAGCTCTCTTTGGTCGTAACGGCGAGAGCCCAATGCCTGTCGTTGCCGCAGCAAGCCCCACCGACTGCTTCGAAATGGCTTTCGCTGCCTCGAAGATGGCGTTGGAGCATATGACCCCCGTCATTCTCATGACGGATGCCTACGTTGCAAATGGTTCCGCAGCATTCAAACTGCCCGACCTCAGCGAGTATCCCGCCATCACGCCGCCTTATGTCCCAGAGGATTTGAAAGGCTCTTGGACACCATATATGCGTAATGCCGAGGGCGTTCGCTACTGGGCTGTGCCTGGCAGAGAAGGCTTCGAGCACATCCTCGGCGGCCTCGAGAAGGACGACAAGACGGGTGCCATCAGTACGAACCCCGAGAATCACGACCTGATGACCCGCAAGCGTCAGGCTAAGATAGCTGCCATTCCCGTGCCCGACCTCGAGGTGCTTGGCGACAAAGACGATGCCGAGTTGCTCATCGTGGGCTTCGGCGGCACCTATGGTCACCTGCATGCTGCGATGGACGAACTGCGTGCCCAGGGCAAGAAGGTTGCCCTCGCGCACTTCCGCTACATCAATCCCCTACCGGGGAACACTGCCGACGTCCTGCGTCGCTACCCGAAGGTCGTAGTAGCCGAACAGAATATGGGACAGCTCGCAGGCTGGCTCCGCATGAAAGTCGACGGGTTTGTCCCCCAGCAGTACAATGAAGTAAAAGGTCAGCCCTTCAAGGTTGCCGAGTTAGTCGAAGCGTTCGGGAAGTTATTAAACAAGGAGTAAATATATAATACAAAACAACGGATTGAACTGATTTGACGGATTAAGGCAATGCTTAGATACGAAGACGAGACTTACCAAATCATTGGCGCAGCGATGAAAGTGCATCGTGTTCTTGGTCCGGGGTTCACTGAAAAGGTTTACCAAGAAGCTTTGGCAATAGAGTTTGCTGAACAGGGAATACCTTTCGAACGAGAGAAGGAGATTCATGCAACATATAAAGGTGTCGTATTAGAAGGGACATACATCCCAGACTTTATTTGCTACGACAAGATAATCGTCGAACTAAAAGCAGTCAGGGAACTGGATGATGTGCATCGCTCACAAGCCATAAATTATGCCAAAGTTGCAGGTTTCAAACTATCATTGCTTATCAATTTCGGCGAATCTTCCCTCGTAAAAGAACGCTTTCCCATAGGATAGAAATCCGTTTAATCCGTTTAATCAGTTGTCGCAAAATATCTCAGTCATAATGATAGCTCATTCAATCCGTTGTTGAAAAGAAAATAAAATCCAAGTATTATGGCATATACGAGTAATGATTATAAGAAGGGACAACCGCGTTGGTGTCCTGGATGTGGTGACCATTTCTTCCTCGCCAACCTGCATAAAGCGATGGCAGAGATAGGTGTGGCGCCGTCGCAGACTGCTGTCATCAGCGGTATTGGTTGTTCCAGCCGTCTGCCGCACTATATGGCGACGTATGGCATGAACACGATTCACGGCCGTGCGGCTGCGATTGCTACTGGTTGCAAGGTTGCTAACCCCAATCTGACCGTTTGGCAAGTCAGTGGTGATGGCGACGGACTGGCTATCGGAGGCAATCACTTCATACACGCCAACCGCCGCAACATCAACCTGAACATGATTCTGCTCAACAACAGAATCTACGGTTTAACGAAGGGACAGTACAGCCCCACCAGCCCGCGTGGCTTCGTCAGCAAGTCGTCGCCATACGGAACGGTTGAGGATCCCTTCCGTCCTGCCGAGTTGTGCTTCGGAGCGAGAGGTCACTTCTTTGCCCGCGCTGTTGCCACCGATGCCCCAGGCACCGTGGAGATTCTAAAGGCGGCATACAATCACAAGGGCGCCAGCGTGTGCGAGATCCTGCAGAACTGCGTCATCTTCAACAACGGCACGCACGATGCAGTCTATTCGAAGGAAGGTCGCGCCAAGAATGCCATCTATTTGAAGCACGGCGAGAAGATGCTTTTCGGAGAGAACAACGAGTACGGCATTGTGCAGGAAGGCTTTAACATCAAGGCCGTTAAACTTGGTGAGGAGGGTTACACAGAAGCCGACGTCCTGGTTCACGACGCGAAGTGCGAGGACAACACCCTGCAGTTGAAGCTAGCCGAGATGGAGTGGCCCGTCGCTCTTGGCGTGATTCGTGATGTCGAAGCCCCAACCTATGACGATTGCGTTTGGAGCCAAATCGAGGAAGTCAAAGCGGCTAAGAAGTATCACAACTTCGCCGAGTTGCTCGAGACGAACGACATCTGGACTGTAAAGTAAACGTTAACCTATAAAGCGAGGCACGCCTAGTTTGCGAATTAGGCATGCCTCGTTGATGAATTAGGCATGTCTAGTTTGCGAATTAGACGTGCCTAATTTGTTTATATGCTTAGCTAAAATCTTCCACCTCCGCCACCGAAGCCGCCTCGGCCACCGCCTCCGCCTCCTCGAGAACCACCCTCTCCGCGGCCACCTTCGCCGCGGCCACGACCCATCATGCCGCGTCCGCCGAAGCGACCGAAGTGCCAGTTGGCCGAGAGCAGCACGTAGCTGCGAACCATGTCATTCCTTGTGTCGGTGCGGCTAACAGCACTCACGTTGCGGTTCACGTCGTCGCGTTCATCGAGGATGTCAACTGCACGCAGGCTTATCGTCAGCTGTTTGTAGGGAAGGAACCTTTGGCTGATGCTGCCGTTCCATATCAAGTGGTTCGTGTTCATAGCCTCGTCCGAGTAACCACGGCGGCTTTGTTGCTCGATGTCGCTGCTGATAGTCATCCCCCAAGGGAAGGTCAGGACGAAACTTCCGCCGTAGTTGAAGTTGTAATGGTCGAGGTTCGAGGCCGTCGCATTATTGCTGCGATTGAGGTTATAATTGAATCTGCCGTTCACGTTGGCTTCCACTTGCCAGCCACTCTCCCAGTCTTGTCGGAAGGTGAAGCGTAATCTTTGACCGAAGTTGCCGCTTCGCGTGATGTTCTCCACCGTCATCTTGTCCTTGCTTCGATACAGGTAACCGATGTTTTTGCTGGTGCTGAGCGACGTATTCATATCGAAGCGCCAATGCTTTTTGCTGTCGAGGGCGGTGTTGAAGTTGTAGTTTGCCGACGCATTCCAGTTGCCGTTCACGTTGACAGGCATCGATACGCGACCGCCCGTCACCTCATTATATTCCGTTCGGTTCGTGGTGCTGTTCCTCGTCGTATGGAACTGAAGGCTGACCGCATTGGTGCGTTGGTAGTCGATAACCGTGCGGCGATACTCGAATTGGACGTTCTGGGTGAAGCTCGGCTTGAGTCCCGCGTTACCAATACGAATGTTAAGCGGGTTGGCGTCGCTCAGCGTGTCGGGAATCATGTCTGTGATGTTGGGCCAACCTGTATCGGCGTTGTAGCGGAGTTCGAGTTGTTCCTGACGGCTGAACCTGTATTGAAAGTTCACGACAGGCGAGGCGTTGACGACGGTTCGGCGCAGTAAAGTGTCAATGCGACCTTTGTGGTAATCCACTTTACTGATTTGCGGCTGCACAGTTGCACCGACAGTCAGGCGGAACTTGGTGCGGTTGAAGCGTATCTGGGTGCGGATACTATGGTTCTGACCTATGTTGCGCGTGTAACTGCACTGTTGCTTGTCTTGCACTACATAAGGTGCATCGAAGAAATCATCATAGTTAGAGGCGTTCACGCCAAGTATGTCGTTGTACGGATCGAAGATGGAGCGGACGTCGCGGTCGTTGTCGCGGAAGGTGTATCGATAGTTGTAATCGAGTTGCAAGAAAGTCTGATAGGCGATAGGCTCGCTGTAGCTGAAGCGAACGCGGAAGTTGTAGTTGTAGTTCGAGCCACGATTGTACTGCACTTTATGATAGACGGAGTCGCCGCCGCTGAGTGCCTCGAGGAGGTAGTAATCCGTTTGCGAGTAGCTGTTGCCTTCGTTGTTCGAGTCGCCATAGCCGCCTTCCAAGCCCAGAGTGATGTTCCTGCCGGGCTTCTTCAGGCGCTTGTTGACCTGCAGGGAGGCAGATGCGCTGATGTTCTTCGAACTGTTCCAGTTATCGCCCAGGCGGTGGTTCACGCCGATTTGCCTGGAGAGTTCGAGATAGTCGGCCAGCGGAGTGGGGGAGAGCAGGAAGGGATTATCGTTCCAAGTGGCCGACTCGTTGCCGCCTTCGCCATGGGTTCTGCTGAAGTTAAGCTCAGGTCGGAACTGGATGTTCCACGTCGAGTCGGGCTTCCACTCTACGCGATATTGGAATCCGAAGTTGCCGTTGTGACTGTTGCTATGGTTCCTGCTGGCCGAGTAGGCAGAGTTCTTCAGTTCGAAGTTCTGGGAGTTCGACTCGGAGGCATTGCTCGACTGGCTGAAGCTGCCGTTCATGCTGCCGTTCAGCTCCACTTTCTTGTTCTGCCAGTTCATCGTCGCGCCAAGGCTTTGATTGTCCGAGAGGCCGTTGCCATTTGTGTTTCCGGCATTGGCGAAACCGCTGTACTTCTGGTCTCCGATGAAGCTGTTCATGTTTACTCGCCCGCTGTATCGGTCGTGAGTGCCGTAGGTTCCGCTTGCGTTGCCGAAGAATCCTTTCTTCCGATCCTTTTTGATAGCGAGGTCGAGCACAGTTCTTTCGTTTCCATCGTCGATGCCTGTGATGCGAGCCATATCGCTCTTTCGGTCGTAAGCCTTCACCTTATCGACAATCTCGGCAGGCAGATTCTGCAGAACCAGGTTGCGGTTGTTGCCGAAGAATTCTTTTCCGTCAACAAGGATTTGACTGATGTTCTTGCCGTTGAACGTGTAGTTTCCGTTCTCGTCCTGCACGATGCCGGGCAACTTCTTGATGAGGTCCTCCACCATCGATCCTTCGGGCAACTTGAAGGCATCAGCGTTGTAGGCCACCGTATCGTCGATGACCGTCATTTCCGGCAGTTTGCCTTCGACGACGGCTTCAGCCATTACCGTCGCATCCTCGCGCATCATGACGTCGGCCACCTTGAAGTTGCCGGATCTTTGGGGCAGCGCGAGCTTGAACTTCTGCGTCTTGAAGCCCATGAACGACACTTGAAGCGTATAAGTGGCCGACGGAATGCCAGGCAACAGGAACTGCCCGTTCTGCTTGGTCGTCGCGCCGGTAATCATCGAGTCGCGCTCGTTGTATAGCTTCACGGTAGCACCCTCCATCGGCTGCAGCTTTTCGTTTTCGAAGACTGTACCGCGGATATTAAGCAACATCGCCTGCTTCTGCTGGGCATAACTCAGGGTGGTAGCAAGCAACAGCAGAAGCGAGGCAATGTATATAGTTAGTCGATTCTTCACACTTATTAAGACGCCTGAAACGACGAAAAGTTTAATCCGAGAAGAAAAATAATGTTAACCTTTCAAACGTATGCAGTCGCATCGCCAGTACTCTCGTGTGAGTACTGCAGTACCTACACGAGAAAACTCCAGTACTCACACGAGAGTACTGGAGTTTTCTCATAATAGTTTTTTTTGAGGACTGCATCGATTTGACCTTCAGAACTGCGGACGATTGACAATCCAGCACGGGTGGTTGGTCGGATTGCCCTTATGATCGACAAAAGTAAGCTTGCCGTCTATGTCCTTCAGCTCCATCAAAATCATCGGACGAGGACGGTAATCGCCTCGACGAGGAATGAGTCCCTCGCAATGGGAGTGCATGATCATGAACATGCGGCCAGCCCGATCCGTAATGATTTCCCCGTTGTGACCGGCTCCGTTCAGTATCGCATCGGGGCTTTCGGAGGTAAGAACGGGCTCGGGCTCGCTCCAGCCCGAGAAGAGATTGCTGGATGTGCTCAGACAAAGGGTGTACTCATAGTTGTTGAAATGGTTCTTGGAGCAGTAGAAGTAGTACAGCCCTTTATATTTATAGATGTATCCTCCTTCGTAGGCCGTCGTGATGTAATGGGGCTTGCTGCCTTTCGCGTAGGTCAGTCCGTCCTTTGAAAGTTCGCGGATAAAGTTGCCCTTGCTGTTCACGTCGCCATAGACGAGGTACTGTTTGCCGTCGTCGTCGAGGAAGTACTGCCCGTCTTGCGGGGTCGGATGTTCAGGCGTGCCGACGTTCAAGGTGTTGGCATAGCGGAAGGGACTATCGATGTCGTCGGCCACGAGTACCACCTGCCGGTCGTTCTCCATTGAGACAAAGAGGGTGAGGTACACGACGAGTTTGCCCTCGATGAGTGCCGGAGAGGGAGCCCAGAAGTTGATGTTCTGTTTGCCAGCCCCAGTCTTCATGGGGTCGAGCTTGCCGTCGCCAAACGGATCATGCGGGTTCGGGCCAGGGAACATATCGCGATAGTAGGTCCAGTTGCACAGGTCTCGGCTGCGATAAATCTTGATAGGGAAGCCCGTCTTGAAGCAGTAGAACCATTCTCCGACCTGCACTATCGATGGATCTGGGCAGTCGAAATCGGTCACAGGATTCATCGCGACGGTCTTGTCGGGCATTTCTTTTCTGAGTTCAAACAGGGTCTTGTCGGCGATTTGACGCTCTGTCTGAGCCTTTGCGGCCAGGCTTCCCAAACAAAGGAGAAGCAGGAAAAGTGAGATTCGGTTCATGTCTGTGTTACCTTTAACTAATCATCTTTTGCATGCAAATATACGAAAAAAAGATGTATTCCTTGCCGTTCTTGGAAAAATATGCTAATTTTGCCTGCAAATAAACCAACCTAACAACCCAACTACAAATGAAAAAGTATCTCTTTATCCTTTCTGCGGCCGTCTTCTTCTGCGCTTGCGAAGACTGGAAAATCACTGGTGATGACCAAACTGAACCTGAATGGGGGAAAGCATCTTTGTGTATCGATAACCCAATTGCCGAAGGTGACAGCCTCTGCTATCACATCGAGTTCAACCTCGACACACTTTCCGGCGACGGAGCACTGGCAACTCAACTGGCTGCCATCCTGCGCGACAGTGTGCTCTACCTGCATGGATATGCCACAATCGAAGAGACGATGGCAGCACTTGCAGACAGCCTCGAGACCGAATGGAAAGCAGAAATCGCAGAACAACTGGCATATGATCCGGAGTACAGGGACATGTTTCAGTACAACTACAACATAGAAGGCAGTCCAGTCGAAAACGGTAATGACAGCATTCTCTCCTATCAAACGAGCCTCGACTGCTACCTCGGCGGCGCTCACGGCAGTTATGTGGTGGGCTATTATAACTTCGACAAGAACACAGGCAAACTGCTCAACATAAAAGACATCGTGCCTGCAGATAAGGAGATGCTGGTGATGAGGGCAATGGAAGAACAGCTCTGCAAGGACTGGGAAGCAAAGGACTTGGCCGACCTGCAAGAGAAAACCGGCATCACAATGCTGGGCGACCTCTACCTGACCAATAACTTCCTACTGAAGAACGACAGCATCTTGTTCCTCTTCAACCAGTATGAGATAGCGCCTTATGCAGCTGGTTTGATAAGCGTGACTGTCGCGAGGCCGTAAGCCTTACCAGCCTGTCTCGGCCCAACCTAAGGCTTCGTACCACGAAGTCTTCTGGAAATCAGCATTCCAGCCATAGGGTTCATATGCCTGTAACGGCACAAACATAGAGACTCCACCGTAACATTCTGTATCTTCGATGTACGGGAAGTTGCACAAGTTATTGCTGTACCAAGTCCTGGTCGAGGAGAATGTCTTTGTGGGAACAGCCCTGTCGAAGTATTCCATCCAGGCGGCATAATCGTCTTCACTAAGCAGTCGGCACATTGTGGTACGCATGTCGAAGTAATAATTGTACTTGACCAGACGACTGCAATAGGCCTGGAATCCAGAAGCGCTGGGCTCGACATGTTCCATGTAACGTGGAATCAAGAACCTTCCTGTGGCTTCTGCAAGTGCCTCGAGCTGCGTGCAGTCGATGCAGGAAAGCAGTACGCCAGTATAAATGCCAGTAGGATATCCGCTGTTATATTCATTGATGATGCCGTTGACATCGCCTGCACAAAGAGCTCCCATGACTTTGTCGTAAGGTGCTCCTGGCCCGGGAATCTCTGCAGGAGAGCCTACTATATAGCGAGTGACGTCTCGCAATTCGTAAGCCACCTCGATGCACTGCATGAAGCAAGCATCAAAGAAGATGTAATCAAACGCTGGCAACTGGGCAAGCACATCGTGAAGGACAGGAATCTCCATCTCAACTTCTCTTGTGGCTGTGCCTGGTGTCTCGTCTTTGCCAAAGGTGTTGTGACGTGGATTCCAGCCTGTTGCATGCGACCAGAACGTGATGCCATAATGACGGGCAGGGAAGTAATGCTCTATCTGTTGAAGAGCATTGAGCATCACATCTTGACTGGTGCTGCACATTTCAGAGTTGTATAGCCTCCATCTCTGCATGCCCTTCTTTGCCGACAACTCGTATATAGCTGGTTTGTTAGTTTTGTCATCAACATAGACGATGACGTTGACATCCTCGGGAATAAGGTTCTTAGCCTTCGCCATCTCCATCGTGTCCTTCCTGACCTGTGAAGATAGAGAATTGTCGGCAGCCATATAGATAATGACAGTACGCTCAGCCTCTGCCCGAGGTTGTTCTTCAGGAGTGACAATCATGTCGCGACTACATCCTGCCAGCAGAAGCATATTATATAATATAATAATGTATAGGCCGAAACGTTTCATGCCGCAAAGGTACGAAAAAGTTTAAAGTTTAAAGTTTAAAGTTTAAAGTTTTTTTCTTTTTTGATGCAATAAGCAGGCATTTCTTTCCGTTATTATACTGTTATGCAATGGATAAACAGAATACGTCAGGTTAAGATTGTCTTGATAATCTTGGCAGTTGTGCTCTGCGTGGCATCGCTCGTGGTCTCTAACTTCCTTGTGCGTGACCTCAAGGTCGAAGAACAACGCAAGATGGAGATATGGGCCGAGGCTCTGCGTTCGTTGAATAATGCGGATGAGACGACCGACCTTACCCTCGTGTGGAGAGTGCTGAACAGCAATAATACCATTCCTGTTGTTGTGCTCGATAGCGAAGGACGTGTGCAGGACTATCGTAACATGGAGGTAGGAGCAACGTCTGGTGCATCGCTCGACTCCTTGGTGCTTTACGAGGCTCTGTCTATGAAGCAGGCAGGAAGGACAATCCGCATCAACTTCGGCGACAACGATTATATGGAGATATGCTATGCCGACAGTCTCATTCTGACGCGTCTTGCGTGGTGGCCCTACGTGCAACTTGGTGTCGTGCTCATCTTCGTTGTGGTTGCCATTTTTGCTCTGCTAAGCAGTAAAAGAGCAGAACAGAACAAGGTGTGGGTAGGCCTGAGCAAGGAGACGGCACATCAGCTTGGCACTCCCATCAGCAGTCTTATGGCTTGGCACGAAGTCCTTCGGGAAACATATCCGGATGACGAACTTCTTCCCGAAATGGGGAAGGACATCAAACGCCTGCAACGCATCGCAGAACGCTTCAGCAAGATTGGCTCTCAACCAGAACCAAAGCCCGAGAACCTCAATGAGGTGTTGGGCAACGTGATGCAATACATAAGCCGCAGAACAAGCAACCGCATCACGATGAAGTGCAACTTGCCTGCTGAGCCACTCATTGCTCCTGTCAGTGCTCCCCTGTTCGAATGGGTGATAGAGAACCTCTGCAAGAACGCCATCGACGCAATGGAAGGCAAGGGAAGCATTACGCTTACGGCAAAGGAAGAGCTCGATTGCATCAGTGTGGAAGTCTGTGACACAGGCAAAGGCATTCCCAAGAATCGCTTCAGTTCAGTCTTTATGCCAGGTTACACGACCAAGGAACGTGGCTGGGGCTTAGGACTTTCACTTGCCAAACGTATTGTCGAGGAGTATCACGATGGACGTATTTTCGTAAAGAATTCCGAGATTGGAAAGGGTACAACGTTCCGTGTAGAACTCAAAAAGCGCTGATAAGGCATTTTTTTCGTGCCAAAGTTGCACAAGTAATTGATTTTTTTACTAATTTTGCAGCCCGATGGGAAAACTGGACGGTTATATAGTTGATTTGAAAGGTCTTTCCTCTGATACTGTGTCGTACCATTGGAAGGCTGATAATGACTTCTTCTCCGCCGTTCAGGGACTTGAAATCAAGGCTGGTTCGCTCGATGTTGCATTATGGGTGAAACAGACATCTGGCACCTTTGAGCTGGAGTTCCAGCTGAAGGGCGAGGTGGAAGTAACTTGCGACCGCTGCCTTGAACCAATGTCCCAACCCATCGACGCCCTGTGCACGTTGCGTGTCAAGATGGGCGAAGAGTATGCCGACGACGGCGATGTCGTCACCATCCCGGAGCGGGAAGGCATCATCAACGTGGCTTGGAACATCTATGAGTTCGCAGCTCTGCAGATACCTCTGCGTCACGTGCATCCCGACTGCCCCTCTCTGACCTCGATGGAAGAAGAGAAGGAAAGCGACCCAAGATGGGAAGCGCTGAGGGAACTAGTAAACACTAAATCGTAAATAATTAAATAGTAAATCGAATTATGGCACATCCAAAAAGAAGACAGTCCAAGACCAGGACTCTCAAGAGAAGAACTCACGACAAGGCAGTAGCTCCCGCATTGGCAGTATGTCCTAACTGCGGCGAGTTCCACATCTATCACACTGTTTGCCCTGCTTGCGGTTACTATCGCGGCAAGGTGGCCATCGAGAAAGAGGCTTAAAGATTGGAACAGATTAATGCCGTCATAACTGGTGTGGGCGGATACGTGCCCGACTACATCCTCGACAACGAAGAGATGTCGAGGATTGTAGATACCAGCGATGAATGGATAATGGAGAGGATTGGCGTCAAGACACGCCACATCCTCAAGCCTGAGCAAGGCAGCGGTACTTCGTACATGATGACGAGGGCCGTTGCTCAGCTTTTGCGTAAGACTGGGGCAGATCCCGACAGCATTGAGCTCGTCATCTGCGCCACCACGACGCCCGACTATCACTTCCCTTCTACGGCGTCGCTTGTCATTGGCAATTGTGGGCTGAACAATGCTTTCGGTTACGACATGGAGGCAGCCTGTGCAAGTTTCCTTTATGGAATGGAGGCAGGAGCGGCCTATATCCGTTCGGGTCGCTACAAGCGCATCATCATTTGTGGCGGCGACCACATGAGCTCGATGACCAATTATGAGGACCGTAATTCATGTCCTATCTTCGGCGATGGCGCTGCTTGCGTCATGATGGAAGCTACGACGGAGCAGGTTGGCCTTATGGATGGTTATTACCGTGTTGATGGCAAAGGCTACCAGCCTCTCCATATGGCAGCAGGCGGTTCTGCCAAGATGCCGAGCCACGAGACCGTAGATGCCCGCGAACATTTCGTCTATCAGGAAGGCCGTGCGGTGTATAAGCATGCCGTTCTCGACATGACGAGCGCCGTCAAGACCATCGTCAAGCGCAACAATCTGACGAAGGAAGACATCGCTTGGGTTGTGCCTCATCAGGCCAATATCAATATCGAGGTTTCCGTCGCTCAGCGCATAGGCATCGAGAAAGACCATATCATGATAAACATCGACCACATGGCCAACACCAGTGGCGGCACGCTTCCCCTTTGTCTTTGGGAGTACGAGCCGCAGCTCAAGAAGGGCGACAAGCTCGTCTTCACAGCATTTGGCGCTGGCTTCACCTGGGGCGCGAGCTACATGATATGGGGTTACGATGGTGCGAAAGAAGCAGCCAAGGAGCCTGCACAGTTCTATAAAGAAGGACTGATGACTAGGGAAGAATGGTACAAGCTTCGCCAAAATGTTTAAGTCTGGCTTTGTTAATATCGTAGGTAACCCGAACGTCGGGAAGTCAACGCTCATGAACCTTTTGGTTGGTGAGCGCATTTCTATTGCTACCTTCAAGGCACAGACCACTCGACATCGCATCATGGGCATCCTTAATACGCCCGAGATGCAGATATGTTTCAGCGACACTCCAGGCGTCTTGAAGCCCAACTACAAGCTGCAAGAGCAGATGCTCCAGTTCAGCGAGAGTGCCTTGCAGGATGCCGACGTCTTGCTCTACGTCACCGATATGGTGGAGACGCCCGACAAGAACAGCGACTTCCTAGAGAAGGTGAAGAAGCAGAAGGCACCCATCCTTGTACTCATCAACAAGATAGACCTCAGCGACCAGAAGGCCCTGACCGAGAAGGTCGAGCTTTGGCACGAGGCATTGCCCGAGGCGGAGATTATTCCCATCAGCGCTTTGCACAAGTTCAATATTGATAATGTGCTGAAGCGCATACAGGAACTCCTGCCCGAGTCGCCAGCCTATTTCGACAAAGACCAGTGGACTGACAAGCCTGCCCGCTTCTTCGTCACCGAAATCATCCGCGAAAAGATACTCCTCTATTATGATAAGGAAATACCTTATAGTGTGGAAGTTGTTGTCGAACAGTTCAAGGAGACGGACCGGAACATCCGCATCAGCGCGGTTATCTTCGTGGAAAGGGAGTCGCAGAAGGGCATCATCATCGGTCATCAAGGCATTGCCTTGAAGCGCGTCTCGACCGAGGCACGCAAGAGCCTGGAGAAGTTCTTCGGCAAGAGTATCTTCCTCGAGGTCTTCGTCAAGGTCGATAAAGACTGGCGACAGAGCGACAGAGCCATGAAGGCATACGGATATAATTTGGACTGACAACGGACAACAGACAACAGACAACGGACAAATGACAAGCATCGCTATTTTCGTGTCCGGCAGCGGCACCAATTGTGAGAACCTGATACGCCATTTCGAGCATTCCGATGTGGTGAAATGTGCGTTGGTCGTCAGCAACAAGCCCGACGCCTATGCCTTGGTGCGAGCTGAGCGACTGGGCGTACCCACGGCTGTCATCACGAAAGCACAGCTTGGCAATCCTGATGAGACGCTGCCCTTGCTCGAGAGCTACGGCATCGAATTCATCGTGCTGGCAGGCTTCCTGCCGCTCGTTCCTGCCTACCTCATCGAGGCCTTCCCCCGCAAGATAATAAATCTGCATCCAGCCCTGCTGCCCAAGTTCGGCGGAAAGGGCATGTGGGGACATCATGTCCACGAAGCCGTGAAGGCTGCCGGCGAGAGCGAGACAGGCATGACGGTTCATTATGTTACCCCCGTTTGCGACTCAGGCGAAATCATTGCTCAGTTCCGCACAAGCCTCTCCCCTTCTGATAGTGTCGATGACATAGCAGAGAAAGAGCACCGGCTGGAGATGGAGCACTTCCCCCATGTCGTAGAAAAGGTAATATCCGAGTTAGAGAAATAGAGAGAAGAAGTAGAATAATAAAAGGAGCCGTTGAGGCTCCTTTTTTTGTTGTGAATAAAGCCCCGGTACCCTTTGCCCGATGAGGCGCTGACCTGAACCTCAGGGCATTCATTCTTCCCCTTTTCCTGTTATTTTTGCCCCTTTCTCTTGCAGGGTTCATCAGAAAAAAGTAAATTTGCGTGCGAGAAACTATAAACTAACACAAATATGAATCGGAAAATCTACACAAAATGCCTTAGACTACTATTGTCTGTTGTCTGTGGTCTGTTGTCTGCCAACCTCTGGGCCGTAACAGAAATCAACGTCGAGACGGCCGGTACGCTGTCCTCCCTGCTTACGAGCACCGATAAGGAGCTGAAGGTGACGGGTGTCATCAACGGTTCGGACATTAAGTACATGCGTCAGCTCGTCTCGGCGGGCACGGTGACGAAGCTCGACTGGTCGGGCGTTCGCATCGTGGCTGGCGGCGAGGCCTATACAGGTAGCTTCGTGACGAAAGCCGACGAGATAGGCGAACAAATGTTCTACGAATGCTCGAAACTCGAATCGATGGTGCTGCCCCAAGGCATCACGGCCATCCAGACCAATGCGTTCGCCAGAACGGGACTGAAGGCCATCGACATCCCCAGCACGGTCAGGGTGCTTGGCGGCGACGCTTTCGCCTATTGCAGCGCGCTGGAGACTGTCGTCATCGGGCGTAAGGTGAGCCAGCTTTACCAAGGCGTCTTCTACAGCTCCAACGTCAAGACAGCCTACGTGAAGCCTGCCACGCCTCCCAGCACGCCAGCGTACCTCTTCTCTTCGAGCCCGAAGATTTATGTCTATAGCGAGTCTTTAGCCGATTACAGAACATCCAGCTGGAAGGATTATGGCACCATCTACGGCGGTTTGGAGAATACCTATCCCGTGGAGCTCGACCCCAACGAAGTGGTGGGGATGCTGTGCGGCGACTTCTTCGAGGATGCTGCCTGCACCCAGCTGAAGGCCGAATACCAGGCGATGAGCGACGAGGAACTGACGGCAGCCCTCACTGCTGTCGGCATGCCTGATTTTATGGTCAGCATTGCCATCAAGATTAAGAACCAGACGTGGGCAAGCTATGAGCAGGATTTCCGCATCCACGACTACAAGCCCTACAGCGACGCCAACTACTGGAACGACAAGATGATGAGCAGCGGCGGCTCCTATATGGGCAACCCTACAGGCATCTATGCCCAGAACGATGGCGACGAAATATATGTCTTCGTAGATGATGATGTGCCGAGCGGTGCAACGCTCTACCTGGCTGGCTGCGTGGATAACCAGCTTGTCACGAATGCCAAGACGGGAACCAAACTGACGAAAGGCCTCAACATCATCGACGGCACGAAGAATGCCCTCTACTATGTTGTATATGTAGCCGACACGAAGAGCATGACCAAGACCCTTGGCGAATGGCCCGACATCAAGATACATATCGAGGGCGGCAAGGTGAATGGCTACTACGACATCAGCCGTCACAGCGACGCCGAGTACAAAGCCCTCCGCAATGCATCCACACTTGGTCGCTTCACTATTCGCGGCGAACATTCCCTCTTCCACCTCAAGACGGCTTCCTTCAAGACCGTCTTCCCCAACACCATCGACAAGAGCATCTGCTGGTTCGATAGCGTTGCTGTATGGGAGAAGGATCTGATGGGTATGACCGAGGCTGTGGCGACCGGCAAGAAGGCAGGCTACCCGTGGTATCTGACGGGCGGCGAAGCAATCTATCCCCTCTACTACAACAACCCGAACTTCGCTATTGAGGGTGAGCCAGAGGATGCAGGCTATGCTAATTCCACGCCTTACAGGACGAGCTATAACGGCATTGACTGCATCAAGAATTGCCTCAATGCTCTGAATCCCAACATGGACGACTGGTGCGCAGGTCACGAATGCGGCCACAACAACCAGAGGGCTATCAACGTGGAGGGGTGCACCGAGGCGTCGAACAACGTCTTCTCGAACCTCGTTCGCTACCTTGATGGGCTCAATGCATCTGGCGGCTCGACGTTGGCTACCGTCATGGACGAATTCGCTCGTCGCGTGCCGTTCTATTTCAGGGACGTGAATAGTAGGCTTCGCATGTATTGGGACTTCTACCTCTATTACCACCTGGGGCAGAAGAACACATCCTTCTATCCGGAACTCTTCAAGGCACTTCGCAAAGACCCGCTGACGCTTTATAACGCCTCGAACAACAATAGCGGCGGCTTGAAGTTCGTGCGTAAGGTCTGCGATGTGGCTAAGGAGGACCTGACAGACTTCTTCAATATATGGGGATTCTTCGAGCCCATCAAGAAGGGTACAAAGATTGAGGATTATGGCATGCACGACCTTACCGTCCTCAATACCAACATTACGTCCACGAAGAACTATATTGCGAAATACGAGAAGAAGAATCGCGAGATTATCTTCGTGGAAGACCGTGCCGATTATGTCCCCTCGACAGGTTTCCTCACGCCCGTGGGTCAGCAGAGGAACGGCTCAGACCAGGTGGGTCAATGTGGCGACCTTGGTCAGTTCTGGGATTATTGGGCAGAGAACTACGAGCCATCGGAGTATGGCTATCTGTGGTCTGATTCTCTCTTTGCTTTCGAGGGCAGCGGAGGCTTGGGCTTCCTGATGCTCGATGCTGACGACAACATTAAGTTTGCCGCCAATGCCAAGAACATTTGCATCCCGTCGATTGTGGGAAAGCCGTGGAAAGACTTTACCATTTATTCTTATGATGCCGATGGCAGCCTGCACGAAGTTAAGAAGTTGGGCGGCGGCACAGAGATTGTCAATGTTCCAACCGCTGGAAGACTCCAGGCAACGCTGACGAACGACCAGGTCATCAAGCTTGTCCTTACAGGAAGAATTAACGCAACCGACATCAAGTACATGCGTCAGCTCATCAACGAGAGCAACCTCCTGAGCATCGACCTTACGGATGTCAGAGTTGTTGCGGGCGGCAGAGCGTATTACCAGAGCTATGTCACGTCCTCGAACAACATGGGCAACTATTGTTTCCATGGCTTCAAGAAGCTTGCCTCCATCAAGTTGCCTGAAACGATTACCGCAATCGGTTCGAATGCCTTCTCCAGGTCTGGCATCAAGCAGATTGTAATTCCTGATAAGGTAACTTCGGTAGGCGGCGATGCTTTCGCTTATTGCGACCAACTGAATCTTGTGCTTATTGGTAAGGGCGTCAAGACGATGGACCAAGGCGTCTTCTATAGCACACCCGCCAAGGAAGTCTATATCAAGGCTACCACACCGCCAACTCTTACGGGCGTCGCAGGATATCTCTTCACTAATAAGAACCGCACCATCCATGTTTACGAGAGTGCCCTCAGCGCATATAAGGATAAAGGTTGGGACCAATACGGCACCCTCGTGGGCGACCTTACTGATGAGATGGCCGATGGCATTGAAGCGATTGAAGCAGACCAAGATACGAACGATGCTCAAACCTCTGTATTCGGCGATGCTACTTACGACCTGATGGGCCGCAGAGTAACCGAGCTGAAGCCGGGTGGCATTTATATCCGTGGCGGCAAGAAGTTCATGATGACCAAGTAAAAAGAGGGCGTCTTCCAACGCCCTATAGGGGAAGAGCCAACGCCCTATAGGGGAATGAGCAACGCCCTATAGGGGAATGACAACTCCTCTATAGGGGAGTAACACACACACTGCTAAGCATGCTGACGACAGGTTGGCAGCAAGAAAAAAGAAGATAGGAGGAAAAGATATGAAAGACATACGGTTCAAGGGAATGTTTCGTGCGACGATGGTCGGTTTGGCGTGCTTCTTTGTGTCGAACGCTTGGGCGGAAGACACGATTCATGTGGCATCGGCTGGAACCTTACCATCCCTATTGGAGACAGCAGCGCGGCAGGTAAAGCTGACGGGCTACATCAACGGCACAGACATAAAGTCCATCCGCGAAAGGATTAGTGCGGGGAGACTGTCGAGGCTCGACCTTTCCGATGTTCGCATCGTGAGTGGCGGCGAGGCATATTTCAGCTCGCACTACACGGAAAACGACGTCATCGGCGACTCGATGTTCTATAGCTGTTCCAAACTCACTGGCGTAACTCTGCCCACCACAGTCACCGACATTCGCAAGTCAGCCTTCCAATTGTCAGGCATCACCAAGGTGGAAGTTCCCGACGGCGTCACTCACTTGGGCGGCGCGGCGTTTGCCAATTGCAGTTCCCTCAAGACGATTGTCATCGGCAAGAAGGTCTCCAGACTCGACCAGGCTGTCTTCTACAACTCGTCCGCCATCACGACTGTCTCCGTGAAGCCCAAGACACCGCCTTCGCTCGATGCCTACATGTTCACGGCCAGGCCGACGATTCGTGTCTATTCCAGTGTTCTCGAAGACTATAAGGCATCGAGCTGGAGCCAGTATGGCAGCATTGTCGGCAAGTTGGAGAACTATTATCCAGAGGAGTCGGACTATAGCGACATCGTCAACGAGCAGGCTGGTAACTTCTTCGAGGACGTTGCATGCACTCAGTTGAAAGTCGAGTTCCAGTCGATGAGCGATGAGCAGTTGACGCAGAGCCTCGTCGAAGCGGGTATGCCGGAGTATATGGTGAACATTGCCCTCAAGCTGAAGAACGAAGATTGGGCAGCCTACGAGAAGGACTTCCGCATCCACGCCTACAAGCCCTACAGCGATGCCGGCTACTGGAACAGTAAGTTGAGGACTACCGGAGGCTCCTTCATGGGCAATCCGACCGGCATTTACACAGCAGACAGCGACCCCTTGTACGTCTTCGTGGACAGCGACATCCCATCGGATGCCACGCTATACATAGCCGGTTGTGCAGGCAACGACCTCGTCTCTTCTGCCAAGCAGGGCAAGATGCTCAAGAAGGGACTGAACGTTGTGGACGGCAAAACGAATGCCCTCTTCTATATTATTTATACGGCCGACACGAAGGCAATGACCAAGACCCTCGGCGAATGGCCCGACATAAAGATTCACATCGAGGGAGGCATCGTGAATGGTTACTACGATGTGGCACGCAAGAGCAACGCAGACTACAAGGCAATCCTCTCCAAAGCCACGCACGAACGGTTCACCGTCAAGGGCGGGCAGGCGCTCTTCAACTTCAAGACGAGCACATACAGAAGCGTTTGGCCGACAACCATCGACAAGAGCATCTGCTGGTACGACAGCGTGACTGTCTGGGAGAAGGAGTTGGCAGGCATCAGCGAGTCTGTGGCCTCGGGTAAACGTGCCGGCGCTCCCTACTACCTGACGGGTGGCGAGTCGTACTTCCCACTATATTACAACAATCCAAACTTCGCTATAGAAGGGGAGGAGACCGATGGCGGCTTTGCCAACTCGGCATCCTTCCGGACAATGTATAACACGATGGGTTGCGTCGAAAGCTCCTTTAATGTGGGCAAGCCAACGACCTTCGACGACTGGTGCTGCGCGCATGAGAGTGGGCACAACAACCAGAGACCAATCACCGTGGAAGGCGGAACCGAGGTCTCCAATAACCTCTTCTCGAACTACGTACGCTTCCACACGGGTCTCATCACCTCGAGTGGTTCGCCGCTTTCCACTATTATGGACGAGTATGCACGCCACGAACCTTTCTTCACTCGCCCGCTCAACAGCCAGATGCGCATGTATTGGCAACTCTACCTATACTACCACCTTGCACAGCGGAACACGTCGTTCTATCCGACGCTCTTCAATGCCCTTCGCAACGACCCGTTGACGCCGTATGGCTCCAACACAGGCTGCCTGAAGTTTGTCCGCAAAGTGTGTGAGATTGCAGGGGAGGACCTGACCGATTTCTTCCGCATATGGGGCTTCTTCGAGCCGCTCACGAACTATACAGTCAATGATTACGGCGCTCACTCGATGACGGTGACGCAGTCCGACATCAACAAGACACTGGCAGAGATAGCCAAGTATCCCGTCAAGAATCGCGAGATAATCTTCATCGAGGACCGCGTGGACTATGTGCCTACGACTGACTTCCTCACCACTGCCGGGCAGCATCGTCGCGAGTCGGAACAGGTCGGGCAGTGCGGCGACGTAGGCCAGTTCACCGACTATATGCCGGGTGCTTGCTCCGCCTCGGAGTATTCCTATCTGCAGGCTGACTCGCTCTATGCCCTCGATGGCGAAGGAGGCTTGGGCTTCGTGGCACTCGATAGGAACGACGACCTCCGGTTTGTTGCCAACTCGAAGACTTTCTGTATTCCCAGAAGTGCAGGTACAGGTCTCACGCTCTACTCGTTCGATGCCGACGGCTCGCTGCACAAAATCACCCGTGCCGGCAGTGGCGCGGCGTATGTTGAAATGCCGAAAGCCGGCGTCTTGGCAGATTCCCTCTCGCCTTCAGTCATAAAGGCGACCATAAGCGGCAGGATTAACGCAAAGGATATAAAGTGTTTGCGCCAACTCATCAGCGAGGGGAACCTCCAGTCGATCGACCTCATGGGTGCCAAGATAACCACCGGCGGCGGCTACTACTATTCGAGTTATGCGACCACCCTCAATGTGATGGGTGACTATGCCTTCGACAGCTTCAAGAAACTCGTCTCGATGCGTTTGCCGCTCACGATAACCAAGATAGGCGCCAGAGCCTTCCGCTTCTCCGGACTCGGAATGATAGATATTCCCGATGCCGTCACGACGATTGGTCTCGAAGCCTTTGGCGGTAGCGACAGACTTACGACAGTCATCATCGGCAAGAAGGTCAACTCGTTGAGTCAGGGCGTCTTCTACAACTCGCCCGTCAAGGATGTCTATGTCAAAGCGCTAACCCCGCCGACCCTCTCGGACTACATCTTCAACAGCAATCCCACGATTCATGTCTATGCCAGCGCGCTTTCGAAGTATCAGGCATCGAAGTGGGCAACCTTCGGCACCATTGTGGGCGACCTCACGGACGAGATAATCGATGGCATCGAGGCTGTCCAGGAAGAGGAAATGGTCAATGGTCAACGGTCAATGGTCAATGAAACATACGACCTCACAGGCCGTCGCGTCACCGACCTCAAGCCAGGCCACATCTACATCCGTGGCGGCAAGAAGTTCCTGATGAAGTAGGGGAGCAAAGAATAATTGCAGATACCTTTCTCAAAACACTATAATACCTTGGTCAAGGAATTAGTATTCATTGGCCAAGGTATTAGCATTCCTTTGGTAAGGTCTTACAGAGCTGTAAACGAAGTCTTGCGTTTTACTTCCAGAAGCGGGATGTGATGTCTGTGAGTTTTCCTTGCTCTACGCGGTAAAGCCTTTGGTTGGTGGTCCTGACGTTCAACGGCCCGCAGGCTGCATCATAAGGGCCTGTCTTCAAGTAGTCGAAGTTGGCTAACGTTATCTCCTGCGGCAATTCGTTCCGACCGCTGTACCAAGCAGTCCGAACCTTCGAGTTCTGCTTCACCCAGCAGGCCAGCCGGTCAATCTCGGCAGGGTCTTGGTCGCCTCCCATCAGGCAGATGCATGTGATTCCGATGTGGTCCTTCAACATCGAAGCCAAAGCCTCGGTTGTCAAGGGAACACCAACGTCTGACCAAAGATATTGGCTGTGACAACCCGGACAATGTATGGGGCAGCCACTGATGCTGATGGCTAAGGTTATCTCATCGGGTATCTCCGCAAAGACCTCTTTAACGTCGACGTATTTCATATAGCTATAGGTGCAAAAAAAGATGGGAGTTGACAAGCGGCTCGCTGCCACTCGAACTCCCATCTTGTTGTTGATACTTAATTCAAGCCATTACTGTAGGTTCGCTTGGCAGCCTCAATCTGTCTGTCCTTGCCAAAGGCAGGGATGGGTCGTAGATAACCGATGATGCGGGTGTACTGCGTGATGTTCGAGCTGCCGCAGCAGGGACAAACCTCGATGGGCTTCTTGATGATGTGACCACAATCCTCGCACTTCGAGTTGGGGATGTTGAAGGTGTAGTACGAGGTACCGTTTTCGATGGCGAAGTCGATGAGCTTGAGGTACTGCTCCTTCGACAGGTGGTCCTGCAGGTTGCAGTGCAGAGCGCTGCCGCCGTCGGTGTACTGATAGGTCTGACGACCATGCAGGATGAACTTGTCGAGCACGCGTGTATCGTCGTGAGCATCGTAGAAATAGGAGTTGTAAAGGTTCTCGTCCTCTGGTACCCAGTAGCCGTCCTCCTTGTCCCAACGGTAGTTCTTGCCGCCAAGACCTTCGGCAGGCACAACTTCGGAGTTGAAGAGGAAGGGCTTCTTCTTGTCGTGGATGCTGTGGCGCTTGTTCTCTTCCTTGATGGTGCCCAGGATGAGTTGCAAGAACTCGATGTATTCGGGATTGTTGCCCACCTTCATTCCAAGGAATCGAGCAGCCTCATTCAGTCCGTTGATGCCGATTGTGGAGTAGAGCTTGCTGATGTAGATGTAGCCGCCATTTGATGCAGCGAACATGCCGCGGTCCTCCATTTCGTAGAGCATGGTCTTGTATGCGATGTGATACTTATAGACGCGCTCCAGGATGGTGGTCAGGTAAAGGCGCAGGAAAGCGTAGAAGTCGAAGTTGCCTTCTGCAGCAGCAACGGTGCGCTTGGCGTCCTGCACGATGCGGTTGATGTTCAGGGTGATGACGTTGCACGAGCCAGTCATTACGCCTGTCAGGCCAGATGTGGGATTGAAGGTGTTTTCTGTCAACTCGTTCTTCAGGCGGCAGCACGATGCGAGGGAGTCGGCACTATCCGAGATATAAGTGAAGAAGGAATGACCTTCAGCATACATCTCAGCTGTGAAGTCCTTGTAGTCCTTGTCGATGATGTCCTTCGTTTCGGGGTCATATACCATAGCCATTGTCTCGACAGGGAAGGTGAGCAACTGCTTCAGGCGAAGCTTGTTGAACCACTTCATGAACATGCGCTGCAAGGTGTCGATGGCTTTCCATTCGGGTCTTGTTCCGTCGGGATAGCAGAAGTCGGCGAAGAGACTGTTGAAATATGTGTGGTCGTAATAAGAGACGTTCGTGAAGGGAGACTGATAAGAGCGGTTGCCTGCAGGCTGGTTGATGCCCCAGATGAACTGCTTGAAGGCCTTCAGGATGTGGTCGCGAACAGTGCGCTCCTGCAGACAGATGTCGGTGGTGGTAGCTATATCGTCAAGATGATCGTACCACTTCTGGCCGAACTCCGAGATGATATAGTAGTTCAGCACAACGAAGTATTCGCCGAAGGCAACGGCACCCTTACACTGGGAAGAGAGAAGGAAGGTAAGGTTCGTTATCTGTCCGGAGAAAGATTGCAGGTCATTTGGCGGGCCAGGTGTAACGCCGTCGATGTTGCCCACGCCTTCTGTCATGAGGGGATAGAGGCTGACGGCCATGCAGTACTGCTTAAGCACGGGTGTGGAGGCTTCGTCGTGTGTGTAGATGATGTGATGGTTGAGGTCTGCCTCGTACTGCTTAGACACCTCGGGGTACATCTGGTTGAGCTTGTCCTTCATGCGCTGGCGCTGGATGACGCGGTTCGTGGTCTTATAAACCTCGCCCTCCAGGTTTGCCACGTTCTTCATCGTGACGTTGGCATTGGCGTCTGTCTCCGAAGCTGTGGCAGCGTTGTCGCTGCTGTGGCTGTACTCGTTCATGTAGTCGATGCGCTCCTTTATGAAGCGAGCCTCGGCATGCTGCTGGCGATAAAGGATGTAAGCCTTGGCTTCGTCGTAGTAGCCGTTCTGCATCAATGCAAGCTCTACACGGTTCTGTATCTCTTCGACGGTAAATCCGTCGCGTACGGAGATGCTCTCACTCAAGTCGGTGGCTACGCTTTTGATCTTCTCCTCATCCAACTTGTTCACCGACTGTAACGCCCCCATGAGGGCATTCTTGATTTTGGCTCTGTTAAACTCTTCCTGCGAGCCGTCTCTTTTAATTACGATCATGATGTTATAGTGTGTTAATTTTAAGTCTCAACTGTATCCTCTCGGAAAACGACTACAAAGGTAGAAACTTTTTTCGAGTTGACCAAAACAAACCAAGAAAATTTTCAGAAAAAAATAAAAGTTTTCCAAAACAAAAAGTCAAGTAGTTAATTAGCAGGTACATAAGTATTGGTGACCAAACAAAAAGTTTCCCAAAAAGGATATTTCTGCTTGATAGTTCGTTGTTTCTATTGGAAAACTTTTTGTTCCTTTAGAACATTCGTGAGGGTGTGTGCTGGAAGAGGGTGATTTTTACGTGATAAATGCCAATATTATATATGTATAATGAGAGCGATTTTGGGTTCAATGTTTAAGGTTCGACGTGAGACCTTTTGTGTTGAATGAAGACAAGGAGAGAGGTTCTTGCTATACATTCTTATCTTTTTTACAATAAAAAGTGAACATTTTGTTGCTTGTTTTGGTAAAAAGCTATACCTTTGTTGCCGAATACAGGATAAAAGTAACTAAAAGTATAGAAAGGTATGGATAAGTTAAGAATCGCCGTCGTTGGATACGGAAATATTGGGAAGTACACAGTTCAGGCGTTGCAAGCAGCTCCGGATATGGAGATTGTGGGCATTGTTCGTCGTAATGGTGCAGCCGATAAGCCAGCCGAACTGGCTGAGTATAAAGTGGTGAAGGACATCACAGAGTTGGGCAAAGTGGATGTTGCGATATTGGCAACGCCGACGCGTTCTGTCGAGGAACACGCGTTGAAATGCCTGGCTTTGGGTATCAACACGGTGGACAGCTTCGATATTCACACATCTATTCTTGACCTGCGTCGCAGTCTGTCGGCTGCAGCAAAGCAGTATGGTGCTGTGAGCATCATCTCTGCAGGCTGGGATCCAGGCAGTGACAGCATTGTCCGCACGTTGATGGAGAGCCTTGCTCCAAAGGGTCTTACCTACACGAATTTCGGTCCTGGCCGCAGCATGGGACACAGCGTTTGCGTTCGCAGCAAGAAGGGCGTGAAGGATGCCCTCTCAATGACTATTCCTGTGGGCGAAGGCATACATCGTCGCATGGTGTATGTCGAGTTGGAAGACGGTGTGAGCCTGGATGAGGTGACAAAGGAAATCAAGGCCGACCCATACTTTGCCAACGACGAGACACACGTCTTCCAGGTGGAGAGCGTTGATGCCCTGAACGATGTCGGCCACGGTGTGAACCTCGTTCGCAAGGGCGTGAGCGGTCAGACGCACAACCAGCTCTTCGAGTTCAACATGAAGATCAACAATCCAGCCCTTACTGCTCAGGTGCTGGTGAATGCAGCTCGTGCCACGATGAAGCAGCAGCCCGGAGCCTACACGATGATTGAGATACCAGTCATCGACTACCTGCCTGGCGACCGCGAGCAGATAATAAGCCATCTGGTCTGAAGGAGATGTTAAGTATAAAGAAGAAGTTAGAAGTAGATAGAAGAAGAAAGAGGACGAATACCTTCACATCTTGAGGGAAAAAGCATACAGAAAACAGCCAGTCCGCATTGTAAGCGGGCTGGCTGTTGTGTTGTAACGATGCAGGCGGGTTACTTCACGAATATCTTGCGTGTTGTGCCGTCGGCCATGCGCAGGATGTTGATGCCACGTGCGATGCCCGAGAGCCTCTGCCCGTCGGCACTATAGATAGAGACTGCCGTCGCCGTGCTGCCAGAGATACCGTTCACGCCGTCGACGTTGGAGTAGCTGCCGTACAGGGTCAGGCCGCCGTATGGCATCTGCATGTTTTCGTCGGCCTCCTCGCCTGCGTCTGTTGTCCATCCTGTGAAGGTAAGGCCCTCGCGCTCTTCGGGCACAGGCAGACTTCCTATCTGCTCGCCTTCCAGAAGCGTCTGTTCGCTGTAGACTTCTCCGTCGAGGATGAAGACAAGAACGAAGCTTTCGGGGTCGCGCTCGACGAACTGTGCTGCCGACCAGCGTGCGTCGCCATAGTGGGCGGCAAGTCCGAATGGAACGCGGCAGATGCCTTTTATGACAGGACAGACATGGTCGGCCGTCTGCACTTCCTCGGGTTTACGGATGAAAGACTCTACTACGTCTACATCAGCCAAGGCGTCACGGCCGATGAACCTTACCGCCTCTGGCAATGTCACGAAAGTCTTCCCTGCAAGCAGTTCATCTTCGGGATTTACCTCGTGGGCTTTTCTGCGGGTCGAAGCCTGGCCTGGTGCATCGCTCCCGACATTCGTGCCTAAGCCCTTGAAGGCATAGTCGCCGATAGTCTCCACCGAATCGGGCAGGATGACGTAGCGCAGATTTGCACAGTCCCGGAAGGCTCCCTCGCCTATCGTAGTGATGTTCTCAGGCAGCGTGATGGTCTCGATGTCGCTCCCGGCGAAGGCTAAAGGTGCAACTTCCGTCGCAGTCTCGGGCAATTCCACACTGCTCACATCAAGCCCTTGGAAGGCTCCCTGTCCGATATGCTCGATCGTGGCAGGAATGCTGACCGATTCCAGCGAACATGAATCCAAGGCATAGGCACCGATGGCTGTCACGGTGTAGGTAACGCCGTCCACCGTCAGTGTCTCGGGAATGACGAGTGCGTCATGATAAGTGGTGTCAACGCCTGTGAGCGTGGCAGTTCCGTCGGCGTTCAGAGCGTAGTGGATGCCTTCGTCCGTCGTATGTCCTCCCTCTTCGATGACGGTGTTCGCCTGCCAAGTCTGGCGGAAGACACCACCCTCGCCCATATAACCTTGCGTCATGTAGGACTCTTTGCTGCCAGCAGGCACATAGAGTGTGTCGATGTTCACGAAGTTTTGCGGCCAGATGTTGCCGTCCTCATCGCTGTACTCTGCTATGGGAGCTTCCTTGGCGCGAGAGATGACGTTGGCTGTTATCGTGTAGGTTCTGTTTGAGCTGAATGCACGCACACCAATACTCTTGAGGCTTTGCGGCAATTCGATTGTGTATTTGTTTTTTCGTTGAGCACCTGAGGGAGATCCGAATTGCTGGTCGGCAATAACGGTCGTGCCCTCGCGGATGATGATGGTGTCCTGGAGTGTCTGGCGCGTATTGCTGTAGAGAATGCCCTCGAAGTATCTCAGCCCATTCTCCTCTTCCTCTGTGATGGGCACGTTGTTGAAAGCCCGATAGCCTACATGATTCACACTTGCGGGCAGGCTCAAACTTTCGAGGGCAGAGCATCCGGCGAAAGCGAAAGCGCCGATATATTCCAGTCCCTCGGGCAGAATGACAGAAGTCAGTGCAGTGCATCTGTTGAAGGCGTATGCATTGATGCGGCGGACGGTAGCGGGAAGGACTACCCTTGTCGCGTCAAGCGACAACGAATAACCAGCCCTTCTCCCAATCTCTGTGACAGCGTACTCTTCGCCTTCGTAATAGCCATTTGCCGTGGCAGGCACGCTGAAGCAGCTGTCCTCGTCCATCCATCCCTTGATGACGGTGGCAGTCATGTCTGCATCGTTGAAGCTGTAGTAGTCATTGCCATAATTCTCTTGTATGCGTCCGCCGACAAGCGAAGACAGTCTGCTGCCGTCGTACAGAGCAAGCGTTCCTACGGGTACATTGATAGAAACACGATCGGAGAGTTCATAGTAAAAGAGGTCACTCACGTCGTGCCAGACCCAATCTTCGTATATTGTCTCCGTGCGCAGGCATTCTTTTGTTCTCACAGTGAGAAACTGCAGTCCCGTGAAAGCTGTGAATGCGCTGCTTCCGACACTGGTGCAGGTCGGTGGCAGGACGATGGTGCGCAGCTGCTTCATTGCAGGATTGCTGGTATAGCTCCTGACATATTCATATATTCCGTAGGCATAGTCGCCGATGCGCTTGATGCCGCCCGGAATGACGAGCATTTGGCTGTACCGTGTGTGGCCCTCCTCGTCTGTGTAAGGCACGGGGGCGCAGCCCTGCACCAGTGTCTTTGTGGCCTTCTCGATGATGGCGGGGAATCCTTCGAAGCTTTCATAGACGGGGTTCTGCGCCTCGACCGTGATGTCGGTGAGCCAGTTGCAGTTTGAGAAGGCACATGTGCCAATGCTGGTCAGCGAGGCAGGAATGTGCAGGCTCGTGAGGCTGTCGCAGGCAGCAAAGGCGGCTATGCCGACAGAGGTCAGGCCTTCCGGCAACTGCAGGTTCTTCAGGTTCCTGTTTCTTGCATAGGCAAATGAGGCAATGGCCTTGACGGAAGCAGGAATGCGCGGGTCCTCCGTTCCGGCTACCAGCAGAGTGTTTGTGGCTGTGTGGATGATGGCGTTGCAGCCCTCGCGGCTGTCGAAGAAGGGATTATCCTGTGCAACAGAGATGAAGCAGGCGCCGATGATGGCTTGTCCGCCAATGCTGTCCACCGAAGCGGGAATAATGACGCTGCCGTCTACCCACTCCGTTCCGGGTGCTTCCTTGGCGAAAACGATGGCTCTGGGGCAGATAGTCTTCAGCGTCTCGGGCAGGGTAAGCTTGCCCCAGGCTGTGATGCTGTTTGCGTAGATGGTTGTTACGGTGTATGTCTTTCCCTCGTGCGTGATGGCGGACGGGATGTTCAGGTCAGAGCCGACGGCCTCTACAATGGTGGCCGTGCCGTCTGCTTCGTTTACGGCATAGAAGATGCCTGTGGCGGCATCGATTCCGTCCATCGGTCGGATGAAGTTGTCAGAGTAACCTTTCCATGCGTCCTGATAGGCAGCAAGACTCGCCGACGGCACATAGATGGCAGATTCCTGTATGCCGGCATCGTTGTTGCTGGGGGGAGTGATGGGGCGCATGAAGATGCAATTAAAGGACGTGCCCGCGAACGACATGTAGGAGAGTAGTTTGACCTGTGAAGGGATGGTAATCTCCCTTAAGTAGTGTGCTCCGTTGAACGACTTGTAGTCGATGATCTCTAACGACTGGGGTAATACGATGTTTCTCGGCTTATAGCTAGAGCTATAGCTAGAGCATATTCCATAGTCGCTGCTGAACACCTCGCCGCTCAAGCGCCGTGTTCCCTCTTTCACAATGACAGTGTCGGGAAGCTGTCCGCTAAACTTGTAGTCCAACAAGATGTCGTCGATGTAGAGAAGGCCTTCGGGCTGTGCCTCATACCATTTCGTGTCTCCGAAAGCATAGTGAGTGACGGTGATGTTATCTCCAAGGCTGATGTTCTCTAAATTTCTGCATCCGTTGAAAGCCATAGGGAGAATCTCGCAGTCGGTAAATTCGTTGAAAACCTCATTGTAGAGCATGTCCTTGTAGCTGCGGCCACCTTCTTCTGAGGAGAATCGGCCGTGCTTGGGATGAATGGAGACTGAAGTCAGGCCTGTGGTTTGGAAAGCCCTGTTACAAATGAGCATCAGCGACTCCGGGAACACCAGCTCCGTCAGGCTCTTGCATCCTGAGAACGCATACTCGCCAATTACCAGCAGCGAGTCGGAGAGGTTTACTTCGCGGAGATTGGTGCAGCCAGAGAAAGAGAGGTCGGCGATGGCCTTTACGGCAGGCCCCAGGGTGATGCTCTCCAGGGTGGTGTTGCCGCTAAACAAGTCTGCAGGGAGACCTCCCATCTGGAAAGAGTATTCTTCTGCGCTGCCCTGTATGTTTACTACGGCGCAGTCCATGCTGACGGAAGTGAGCTGCTTGCAGTTGGAGAAGCCCGGGCTTGCTATCTTCTTGATATTCCTGCCGCAAGTGAACGAGGTGATTTTTGATGCATTAAATGCTCTTTCCTCAATCCCGTCTACGACATAAGTCTTGTTCTCTTCGGTGGTGATGGTTTCGGGGATGACGATGTCGCCGGTAAGTGAGGCACTGCCCGTGCGAGTTACTGGCGTTACGCTCGCCGTCATGGTCTCATTGTTCAACCGATAGTAGATGCCGTCCTGCAGGAAGCGGCCGTCCGGCTGGATTTGTGCCCAGGCCGTCAAAGAGCAGAGCACCACGAAGAG
>ONSR01000012.1 GCA_900320565.1 uncultured Prevotellaceae bacterium | reverse complement strand
TGGAACTGATATTTCTAAGTATAAATTAGATAAAGAATAATAGAAAGTCATGAGACATAATAAGAAATTCAACCATCTGGGTCGTACTGCATCCCACAGAGCAGCTATGTTGAGCAACATGGCCGTGTCTCTGATCATGCACAAAAGAATCACTACGACCCTCGCCAAGGCAAAGGCCTTGAAGAAGTATGTAGAGCCTCTGATCACCAAGTCAAAGGAGGACACTACCAATTCACGCCGCGTCGTGTTTAGCTACTTGCAGGACAAGCACGCCATCACGGAACTGTTCACAGTAATCTCTCAGAAGGTTGCCGACCGTCCCGGTGGTTACACCCGCATCATCAAGACTGGCTTCCGTGCCAGCGATGCTGCTCCCATGTGCTTCATCGAGCTCGTTGACTTCGACGAGAACATGGCTAAGACTGCGAAGAAGGCAAAGCGTACACGTCGTTCTTCAAAGAAGCAAGGCTCGACGACTGAAGGTGAAGTCAAGGCTGCTGCAACGGAGCAACCCGCACCAGCAGCAGAAGTAGCCGAGGCACCCGCAACAGAGGCCGCAGAGACTGCAGCTCCTGCTGAAGAAGCTCAAGAATAATTCTAAATTGCAATAATGAAGCCGCTTCGTCCGTGAAGGATGGAGCGGCTTTTTTTGTTTGTAGTTGTTTGGAGGCTGGCGGATAAACCGCGTTGTTGATTATCGCATGTATCTCTTCTTTTTTTCTTTCGAATAGCGATTTTGTCAATATTTTTCTCATCGAGGCCATTTTTAAGGGCATAAAATGATTGCAGGGTAGTCTGGATACCCCCAAAACGCAATTTGGGGCTTGTTTTGTAATACGGTGGCTTTCAGTGGGTTGTGGGGCGGCGTTTTTCGGGACGGAGGTGAAAGTGGACAGGTTTGTGGTGTTATGGTACAAAAATTGGGCTGTTTTTTCGGTGAAATCGACATAGGTCTTGAGTAAACGCCCTATAGGGGAATTGCAAACTTAACAGCCTGCGTTGAGCAACGCCCCTGCCTGCGTTGGTTGATTCGGCGTGTGATGTGGCATGGCTTGCGCTAAGGTATGTAAAGATTTTGTTCGGTTTCCCTGATTGTGCTGCGTGTGTTCCTTCAAAAGCGGAATTGGGTTGTGAGGCAAAGATTTTCTGTTAATGTGTTGGGTATTTCGCCTTTTTTCCTTAAATTTGCACCACGTTTTTCGCTAATTCCTAACTAAAACTATGATATGATGAAAAGTAAATTCCTTCTTCTCGGCCTTTTGCTGGCTGCTACGGCTAAGGCTGACAATTTAGCGCAGTACGTGAATCCTGTTATCGGTACGGGCGACCATGGTCATGTTTTCATGGGTGCCAATGTGCCTTTCGGTATGGTGAATGCTGGTCCGACGCAGATTGAGACGGGCTGGGACTGGTGTTCCGGCTATCACGAGAGTGGCAAGAAGATTATCGGTTTTGGCCAGATGCACTTGAGCGGCACTGGTTGTGGCGACTTGGGCGACATCGGCCTGATGCCTGCTTATGGTGAGCTGGAGATGAGCCGCGAGGGTCTGGCCAGTGATTACCGCCATGAGACGGAGGTTGCGGTGCCGGGCTACTATCGTGTCTTGCTGGACCGTTTCGGCATTATGTGCGAGATGACGGCTACCGAGCGCACGGCTCTCTATCGTTTCACTTTCCCTCGTGGCAGCAACAATGCTCGCATCATCATCGACTTGGAGAACACTATTGGCGATGATGCTCGCGACTGTCGTGTTGTTCCTGTCGATGATTATACGCTGATGGGCTATCGTCGCAGTCATGGCTGGGCTAATGATCAGATTGTTTACTTCTGCATGAAGTTCAACAAGCCTATGCATAACTGGCTGAGCGAGAGCCTGGACGGCAAGTACGGGCAGGCGACTTTCGAGGTTGACCCGGGTGACCAGGTGATGGTCAAGGTGGCGCTTTCGCCTACCAGCGAGGCGAATGCTCTGCTCAACATGAAGGCTGAGCAGCCTGAGGGCTTCGACTTCAACGCTGTTGCCGATGCTGCTACTGAGGCTTGGAACAAGCAACTCTCCCGCATCAAGGCAACTTTCCGTACGGAACGCGAGCGTACCATCTTCTACACGGCTATGTACCACTACATGGTGGCACCTCAGCTCTGGAACGATGTCACGGGTGACTACATGGGTGCGGACTTTAAGGTGCATCGTGGAGCCGACTATAATACGCTCACCACCTGGAGTCTTTGGGACACTTATCGTGCTGCCCATCCTCTGGCAACCATCATCATGCCCGACCGCATGCGTGACTATGCCAAGACGATGCTCGCCATCTACCGTGAATGGGGCGAACTGCCTGTATGGCATCTCGTAAGCAACGATACCTATTGCATGGTTGGCGAGCCTGCTGTTCCTGTACTGGCCGACATCATCCTGAAGGGCGAGGCAGGCGACATCGACATCGACGAGGCCTACGAAGCCGTATGTGCCAGTATGCTTCCCACAGAGTATGCCAAGGTTCGTCGCGTGCCCCTGCGTGGCAAAGACTATCTGGCAGAGCTCGGCTATCTGCCCTATGACGGTCGCGAGGGCGAGGTCGTGGGCAAGAGCATGGAGTATTTCATTGCATCCTGGGCAGCCGCACAACTCGCTGGCAAGCTCGGCCATAAGGAAGACAGCGTTCGCTTCTATGACATCAGCATGAACTACAAGAAGCTCTACGACCGCCGCGTCAACGTGATGCGTGCCCTCGATAGCAAAGGCGAGTTCCGTCCGTTGCCTCCTAACTTCAACCCCAACCAGCAGACCCGCGACTATACCGAGGGCAATCCCTGGCAATATACCTTCCTCGTGCCTCACGACGTGAAGGGACTCGCCGAGGTGATGGGTGGCGACAAGGCACTCGACAAGCGTCTGGACGACCTGCTGGCAGCCAGCAGCGACCTGGGTGCAGGTGCCGCTCCCGACATCTCCGGACTCATCGGACAGTATGCTCATGGCAACGAGCCCAGCCATCACATCCTCTATATGTACAACTATGTTGGTCAGCCTCGCAAGGCACAGAAGTGGATTCGTCAGGTCATGGACGAACTCTACACTGACCAGCCCGCCGGACTTTGCGGCAATGAGGACGTCGGACAGATGTCTGCCTGGTACATCCTCTCAGCCCTCGGCTTCTATCAGGTAGAGCCTTGTGGCGGCGTTTACCAGCTTGGCTCACCCATCGTGGAAGAGGCCGTCATCCCAGTTCGCGATGGAAAGACCTTCACCATCCGTACCCACGGAGGCAGCGACAAAGCCATCTACGTCAAGAAGTACGTGCTGAACGGCAAGCAGCTCAAGGGCACAACCATCACCCACGAGCAGATCATGGCCGGCGGCACACTGGATGTCTATATGACGAAGTAAAGTGACAGCTAAATAACGCAATAACGTAATAACGCAATAACGATGAAAAGAATGCTATTTGCCCTGCTGATGTGCGCACCAATGGCTGCCTTCAGCAACACAAATTACACGATGCCCGAGCCCGCCAAGAAGCAGCAAGTGGCAGTACAAAGCACCATAAAGGACCTGCGTCCTGAGCCGGAGAAGCGCCTCTTCCGCAGCGAAGCCGTCGAGAAACAAATCCTCGACCTCAAACAGAAGCTGACGGCCATCGATCCAAAGCTCTATTGGATGTTCGTCAACTGCTTCCCAAACACACTCGACACGACTGTCTGGTATAGCAACGAAAGCGGTGACGACGATACATTCGTCATTACTGGCGACATCGAGGCCATGTGGTTGCGTGACAGCGCAGCACAGGTCTGGCCCTATCTCCGCTATGTGAATCAGGACGAGCCCCTGCGTCATCTCATCCGTGGCGTCATCCGTCGTCAGTTTGCCTGCATACTGATCGACCCGTACGCCAATGCTTTCAACATCAAGCCAAAGGATGGCGAGTGGCAGACCGACGAGACGAAGATGAACAAGATGCTGCACGAGCGTAAGTACGAGATTGACTCCCTTTGCTATCCCTTGCGCCTTGCCTATGCCTATTGGCAGAAGACAGGAGACAGCACGATATTCGACGAGACATGGCTCAAAGTAGTTCGTGCCACACTTGATGTGTTCCGCGACCAGCAGAACTGGAATGGTTATAAGACGAACTACCACTTCCGCCGTAACACCAAGGCACTCCACGACACCCGCAGCAACGCAGGCTATGGCCATCCGGGCAAGCCTTGTGGACTCATCGCAAGTGCCTTCCGTCCCAGCGACGACAGCACAATCTTCCCATACCTCGTGCCCTCGAACTTCTTTGCAGTAAGCGTGCTTCGCAAGGCAGCCACTATCCTCCGCACCGTGAACAAGGAGAACGTGATGGCCGGCGAGTGTGAGCAGATGGCAAGCCAAGTGGAGGCTGCCCTGAAGCAGTATGCCGTAGTTGAGCATCCGAAGTATGGTCCCATCTATGCCTTCGAGGTTGACGGCTACGGGAGTGCGCTTCTCATGGACGACAGCAACGCCCCAAGCCTGCTCTGCCTGCCTTATCTAACCGACGTCGCAATAGACGATCCTGTCTATCAGAACACGAGGAAGTTCGTCTGGAGCGAGGATAATCCATACTTCTTCAAAGGCAAGGCCGGCGAAGGCATCGGCGGTCCTCACTGCGGACTCGATAAGCCATGGCCCATGTCGCTCGTGATGAAGGGCTTCACCACCAATGATCGTGCCGAGAAGGAGTGGTGTGTACAGCAAATCCTGAAGACCGACGGCGGCAAAGGCTTCATGCATGAATCCTTCAACAAGGACGATGCGACGGACTTCACACGCAGTTGGTTCGCATGGGCCAACACTATCTTCGGTGAACTTATCGTAGATATGTATGCAGAATAAACACAGAAAGATACCAGCAGGAGCCCTCGTTGTAGGGCTCTTTGCTTTTGTGGCCGCCTTTTTCTCGGCTTGTACGAGCGGTGATGAGGCTGAGGTGCAGGACGCACTCGACTTCCTGTATGCTGGGATGCCGCTGCCCGACAGCGTCGATTACCCGCGCGAGTTCTGGGAAGCCAACGCGCGTGTGGCGGTCAAGGCACGCCACGAGATGCCTTGGGGCGAAAAGGTTCCTGGCCGAGAGTGGAGGCATTTCGTACTGCCTCTGCGCGTCAACAACGAGGACCTCGACTCGTTCCGTATCGCTTATTACGACGAGTTGAAGGCTCGTGTGGAAGGCAAGACGATGTACGCCGCCGTGCTGGAAGTGAACCATTGGTGCCACGAACACGTCAGCTACCAACCCAGCGACAGCCGCACCTCCTCGCCGATGAACACACTTCGCTCGGCCATCGGACGTTGCGGAGAGGAGAGCACCTTCACCGTCACTGCCCTGCGCACTATCGGCATCCCTGCCCGCCAGGTCTATACGCCGCGTTGGGCCCACACGGATGACAACCATGCTTGGGTCGAGGCCTGGGTCGATGGCAACTGGTACTTCTTGGGCGCTTGCGAACCTGAGCCGTTGCTGAACCTCGGATGGTTCAACGAATCGGCCAGCAGAGGCATGCTCATGCACACGAAAGCCTTTGGGGATTACACCGGCCCCGAGGAAGTGGTGAACAAGACAGCGTGCTACACCGAGATAAACGTCACGAAGAACTACTGCGATGTCTCAACCATCATCGTCACCGTGCTGAGCCAGGACAGCCTTCCCGTCGAGGGTGCAACGGTCGATTACCGCCTTTACAACTACGCAGAACTCTACCCAATCGTCTCGAAACAGAGCGATGCGAAGGGCAAGTCGTCGTTGACGTGCGGCAAGGGCGACCTGATAGTCTGGGCAAGCAAGGGCGGCAAGTTCGGCTTCAAGAAAGTGAGTGTTGGCAAGGAAGCCCTGGTGACTGTGGTCATAGACAAGGACAGCACGTACAGCGCATCGCTCGAGTTCGACCTCGTACCGCCGTTTGGTAAGGACAACAAGCCCGATGTGAGTGCCGATGCCGTACGCGCCAACCGCAAACGCCTCGCCGAGGAAGACAGCATCCGCATCGCCTACATGAATCAGGCCTTCTGTCAGGATGCCAAACCAGGCAGCCCTGAAGCACTGGCTCGCGCTAATTGGCGAACCATCGAGGCGTTCCGAAAGAATTGTTCCGACAAGAAGCTGGCCGACGACATCCTTGCTACGCTTTCAAAGAAAGACTATCGCGACGTCACGCTCGACGTGCTGATGGATGTGGCACAACACGCCTCCCCATCGGGAGAGGAAGGGAAGAGGCAATATGTCCTCAGCCCGCGTGTGGCCAACGAACGCTTGACACCGTGCCGCGGAGCGCTCCAAGCGTACTTCCGAGGCATGACGGCCGAGCAACTTCTGCAGTGGGTGAAGGACAGCATAACGGTGGACGAGACCCGCAACCCGCAGCATCTCTGCATGAGTCCGCTCGGCGTGTTGCGCCACAGAACGTGCGACGCTCACAGCCGCGACATCTTCCTCGTGTCGGCAGCCCGTGCCATCGGTATTCCCGCACGCATAGATGAGGTTACAGGAAAAGTGGAGACCCTCTCTAACTCTCCCTTAAAGGGAGAGGACTCAAAACAGGAAGTCTCCCCTTTAAGGGGAGATTTAGAGGGGTCTTTGCGCCTCAACTACACCGATCAGGCAGTCAAGGAGAACCCTTCCTACTACTCGCATTTCGCACTTTCGCGCATCGAGAACGGTCGTCCGCAGTTGCAGGAATACCCTGAGAGTGCGACGTGGAAAGAGACTTTTGCTGATGGCGTGAACGTCGAGGCAGGCCAATACATGCTCCTCAGCGGCACTCGTCTGGCGAATGGCAGCGTTTGGGCGAACCTTAATATATTTAATGTTGCAGCACAACAGCAACATACGGAACAACTGCGGCTGCGTGCGGACGACGAGCACCTGCATGTCATCGGCAACTTCGACTGCGAGAACTACTTCACGAACATAAAGGGCGTGCACAAGAAGATACTGGAAACGACCGGACGAGGCTTCTATATGATAGCCCTCATCCGCAGCGGTCACGAGCCGAGCACGCACCTCCTGCACGACATGGAGGCAGCCAACATACACATCTCGCAGTGGTCCGGCTGCTACCTCATGCTGTTCGAGAGCCAGGAAGACTTCGCCAACTTCGACCGCAAGGAGTTCGACGACCTGCCAAGCAACGTGCTCTTCGGCGTCGCAGACCCTGCTACAATCGAGGCGATGCACATCGAGGAACTCACTCACGGCAACAAGGAACTGCCGCTCCTCCTGCTTTGTGACACGTTCAACCGCGTCGTCTGGTATCGTCAGGGCTACAACATCGGCCTGGCCGACCAGCTGATGGACGCACTTCGAAAGGTCATCTTGAAGGAATAAGCCTGTCGAGATACGAATGCACCCTGCCTATATCGTCAGATTAGGCAGGGTGTTTTTATTGCACATACATGTACATGCAATTGCACGTACATGTATATGCAATTGCATGTACATGTATGTGCAATAGAGTCATCATGATGAATCAACGAATTCGACGTGCTAAGTCGGGTGACGCGATCAGGCAACTTGGCCTTTTCTCAACTCCTTCTTGTAGATGATGGCTGCATAGACGAGGATGAGCAGCGTGCTGATGGCCAGGTAGCAATACATCGGCCATTCCGACGGAACAAGCGTCATCACCCCATAGAACGCGGCTGCGATGATGACATAAAGCGCTATCGAGCCAATCGGGTAGGGGATGGGATTGATGCGTTGCCCCACGAAATAGCTCAGGAGCATCGCCGTTCCGTATCCTGCGACGCCTCCCCAGGCACAAGCCATGTAGCTGTAATGGGGAATGCCCCAGATGTTGACGGCCAGCAGAGCGAGGCATCCTGCCAAAGAGAACAGGGCGCCGTAGATGGTTTTATCAATCAACTTGTACCAGAAGGACAGGTTGAAGTAGATGCCCATCATGATTTCCGCAGCCATTACGATGGGAATGACGCGCAATCCGTCCCAGTAATCGGAGCCGATCATGTAGCGAAGTACGGGCAGCCAGCCCATCACGCAGAGGAACGCGAGCAGGGTGAAGATGATGAAATACTTCATGCCCAAGGCGTAATACTCGTTCTTGTCGGCATCTTTAGCCTTCGAGAAAACGATGGGCTCGTAGGCGAATCGGAAGGCTTGGGTAATCATGGCCATAATCATGGCTATCTTCACGCAGCCGCCATACACGCCGAGTTCCACATTGGCCTGTGCCTGGTCGGGGTAAACCTTTGGGAAAAGTATCTTGTCCGCCACTTGATTCAGGATGCCCATGACGCTCAAAAGCAGTATCGGCCACGAGTAGGAAAGCATCCTTCGAAGCAGTGCGCCGTCGAACTTCCAACGTATCTTCACCAAATCAGGAATGAAGAAGAAGGTGATGAAGCCTGTGCAAAGCAGATTTATGAAGAAGACATAGAACACACTCGTCTTGCCGAGCAGGACGAAATAGAGCAGGTTAAGCGCGATGTTGAGGAAGATGAAGCCCATCTTCAGCGACATGAATCGGATGGGACGATGCTGGAAACGAAGGAAGCAGAAAGGCAGTGCCTGCAAGGCATCCAGCGCAACCACCGTCGCCATCATCAGCAAGTATTCCGGATGCTCAGCATATCCCAGGTAATTCGAAATGGGAGTGATGAAGCCGAAGACCAGCAAAAGGAACACTGCGGCGAGGCTCCCCACCATCGCAAAGCCGGTGGAGAAGACGGTGTCGGGCGTCTCGCGCTCGTCGTTGGCATAGCGGAAGAGCGTCGTCTCCATGCCGAACGTCAGGATGGCAAAGAACAAAGCGGTGTACGCATACATGTTCGTGTTCACTCCATAGTCGCCGGAAGCCTTGGGCATGTAGTGCGTGTAGAGCGGTACAAGCAGGTAATTGAGGAAACGACCCACGATGCTCGAGAGTCCGTATATGGCCGTGTCTTTGGCCAGAGCTTTGAGGTTTGCCATTGTCAGTATTCCGTTTTATTGCATGCAAAGTTACGATTTTCTTTTTGTAATACAAAAGAATTGTCGTATCTTTGCAGCGAAAAGTAAGATTAAACAGCATGAAATACGTCAGTTGGAACGTCAACGGCCTCCGCGCTGTTGTGGGAAAGAACTTTCGCGAAGCATTTGCCGAGCTCGATGCCGACTTCGTGTGCCTTCAGGAAACGAAGTTGCAGGAGGGACAACTCGAGCTGAGTTTCCCAGGCTATCAGTCCTATTGGAACTACGCAGAGAAGAAAGGCTACTCGGGCACCGCAGTCTTCACGCGCCAGACACCAGTCGCAGTGACTTACGGGCTTGGCATCGAGGAGCACGATCACGAGGGACGCGTCATCACGCTCGAGATGGGAGACCACTATCTGGTGTGCGTCTATACACCGAACAGCCAGGATGGTTTGCGCCGCCTCAGTTACAGGATGGAGTGGGAGGATGCCTTCCGCAGCTATCTTCTCGCGTTGGACCAGAAGAAGCCCGTCGTCGTGTGTGGCGACATGAATGTGGCCCACAAGGAAATCGACCTGAAGAATCCGGCCACGAACCATCAGAACGCAGGCTTCACGGACCAGGAGCGCGACAAGATGACCACGTTGCTCGGCAGCGGATTCATCGACACGTTCCGTCACTTCTACCCCGACGCCGTGGGACGCTACAGCTGGTGGAGCTATCGGTTCCACGCCAGAGAGAAGAACGTGGGCTGGCGCATCGACTATTTCCTCGTGTCGAGTCGCCTCGCTTCGCGCCTCAAGTCGGCCGAGATACACGACGACATCATGGGAAGCGACCACTGTCCCGTGTCGCTGGAACTTGAATAATTTGCAATTTTAGTTAGGAAGTAGTTATGTAGTCAGTAGTTAAGTAGATAAGCCGAATGTTTGGAAAGTCGAAAGCAGGCATAATGGTTTTGGCTTAACTACAGTCCGGAGGACGAGCGAAGCGATAACTACTTAACTACTTACCTACAAAATAAATGGAATTTCAAAAAGTTAAGTCAGCAATATGAAAAGGTGGGGATTGACATTGGGCAGTTTCATCTGCTGCGGTTTGGTTGCCGTCGGGATGCTCTTACAGCTGACGGTCGGACCAGTTCGATGGGATGCGATGGCTTGGCCGGCCAACATCATCGTGTTGGCAGTGCTGCTGCTCGGCATCATCTCGATGCATTTGTTGCGTAAGAAGGTACGCCTCTTCCGCTGGATGGCTACGTTGCAGGCAGGCATTCCGGCTATGGTGGCATGCGCCATGCTGACCGTCCTGATGGGCGTCACCAGGCAGATTCCGTCCGGGCATCAGCCTATGGAACCCATCGGCATTACCTCCATGCTCACATTCTGGCCGTTTGTCCTCTCATATACATGGCTTGTGGTGCTCGTCGGAATGGTGTGCATGACCCGACTCGTGCAGCCGTCCCTGCAAAGCATCCCTTTCCTGCTCAATCACTTGGGACTCTTCATCGCCCTCGTAGCCGGCACGCTTGGGGCCGCAGACATGCAGGACTTGCGTATGGTAGTGCAGGAAGGCAAGACGGAATGGCGGGCGGTCGATGCTCAGCACCGTGTCCATCAACTCCCGATAGCCATCGAACTGCACGACTTCTCTATGGAGCTTCATGAGACTTCGCTCGCTCCGAAGAGCTACTCGTCTGCGGTGACCGTCTATACTAAGCGTGGCAGTTCGGTCGATGATACGATTCGCGTGAACAAACCCCTCGCGGTTCATGGGTGGAAGATATACCAGTACAGCTACGACGAGGCACGCGGCCAGGAGAGCGACATCAGCGTCTTCGAACTCGTCCGCGACCCTTGGTTGCCCTATGTCTATATAGGTATCTTCATGATGCTGGCAGGTGCATTAAGTATTTTTATAGGTAAGAAATGGTAACTTGGAACACTCTTTGGCTTTTTGCCCTGCTGGCTTGGATATGCTGGACAGTGGCGGCTGTGCTTTCCCTGCGTGGGAAGAGGCAGAAGGCAGTATATCTGCTGACCATCTGCGGCTTGCTCATCTTTGGCTCGTACATCGCCATGATGTGGATTTCATTAGGTCATCCGCCCATGCGCACAATGGGTGAGACGCGACTTTGGTATTCCCTGTTTCTCCCTCTCGTAGGCCTGATCACCTACAGCCGCTGGCATTATCGGTGGATTCTCTCTTTCAGTACGCTGCTCAGCACAGTGTTTATCTGCATCAACATCCTGAAGCCAGAGATACATAGCAAGGAGTTGATGCCTGCTTTGCAAAGCCCATGGTTCGCACCCCACGTCATTATCTATATGTTCGCCTATGCCACGACGGGTGTTGCAACGCTGATGGCATTGTGGCAGCTCTGTAAGAAACAGGACCAGCTGGCAGCCATCGACAACCTGACCAGAGTGGGTCTGTCGTTCCTTACCATCGGCATGCTGTTCGGAGCACTGTGGGCCAAGGAGGCATGGGGCACGTATTGGTCGTGGGACCCGAAGGAGACGTGGGCCGCTGCGACGTGGATGTGCTACCTCATCTACGTGCATCTGCGCAAGAGTCGGCCCGACGCAGTCACTCCAGCCCTGTTGTGGCAAGTGGTTTGCTTCATGTGTCTGCAGATGTGTTGGTGGGGCATAAACTATCTGCCATCAGCCCAAGGAGCAAGCGTACACACGTATGGCGGATGATTTCTGCCTGTTAAATTTGGAGATGTCGGCAAATCTTGTTAACTTTGTGGCACGATTACACATTATATATAATATATTATGGTAAAGCACATCATACTGTGGAAGCTGAGAGATGACCTCTCGAACGAGGAGAAGCAGCGCGTCAAGAAGGACATCAAGGCAGGTCTGGAAGGCTTGGCTGGCCGTATTCCCGGCCTGCTGAGCATTGTAGTGAACGTTGACGGACGCCTCGAGTCGTCGAATGCCGACGTGATGCTCGACAGCACCTTCACTGATGAGGCTGCGCTGAAAGCCTATGCCGTTCACCCGGAACACGTGGCTGTGGCAGACGGCAAGGTGCGTCCATACACCTGCCTCCGCACCTGTCTGGACTATGAGACTAATTAACATCGTTATAATGAAATAGCGTTATAACGTCATAACGACAAAATAAAAGACTAACCATGAAAGGAATTGTTCTTGCCGGAGGCTCCGGCACTCGGTTATATCCCATCACGAAAGGCATCAGCAAGCAGCTCATGCCTATCTACGACAAACCGATGATTTACTACCCCATCAGTGTTCTGATGCAAGCTGGAATACGCGACATCCTCATCATCTCCACGCCTTTCGACCTGCCGGGCTTCAAGCGTTTGCTCGGCGACGGCAGCGACTATGGCGTACACTTCACATATGCCGAGCAGCCTTCGCCCGACGGATTGGCCCAGGCCTTTACCATTGGCGCTGACTTCATTGGCGACGATTGCGCCTGCCTCGTGCTTGGCGACAACATCTTTCAGGGCAATGGCTTCAGTGCTTTGCTGCATGAGGCAGTCCGCACTGCAGAGGAAGAGAAGAAGGCAACCGTGTTTGGCTACTGGGTGAACGACCCCGAGCGCTACGGCGTGGCAGAGTTCGACAAGCAGGGCAACTGCCTCAGCATCGAAGAGAAGCCAGCCAATCCGAAGAGCAACTATGCCGTCGTGGGTCTTTACTTCTATCCCAATAAGGTGGTCGAAGTGGCGAAGAACATCAAGCCCAGTGCCCGCGGCGAGTACGAGATAACGACTGTCAACCAACGCTTCCTGGAGGATGGCGAACTGAAGGTGCAGACACTTGGTCGAGGCTTCGCTTGGCTTGACACGGGAACCTTCGATTCACTTTCCGAAGCCTCTACCTACATTGAGGTTCTCGAAAAGCGGCAGGGACTCAAGGTCGGTTGCTTGGAAGGTATTGCCTACCGCAAGGGTTGGATTGATGAAGAGCGGATGCGTGCGCTGGCACAGCCTATGCTCAAGAACCAGTACGGGCAGTATCTGCTGAAGGTCATAGAAGACGTGAGGCGCTTCGGTAAGGAAAATATCGACCTTTAAACCAGCATAGAAAAACGCCCTATAGGGGAAGAGTCATTCCCCTATAGGGCGTTTGCTATTCCCCTATAGGGCGTTGGTCATTCCCCTATAGGGCGTTTTTCACTCCTCGGCAGAGCGTTATTTACTTGCCCGCGACAATTTGGCATTCACGACTGCCTCGTCGGACTTCGTGTATTTGCTGTTCTTGCTCAACCTAATGCCGAAATTATGTTGACCGGTGCTTACCTGAACGGTTCCGGCATTGATGGTGAGGTCGCCCTTTACCCTGATACCTACATTATACTCCTCGTCGTCGTCGTCGTACTCATAGGTATCGCCTGTGACATAGACCTGGATGAGGGTGTTATCAGTTTCTTGATTGATGAGCATATTGCGTGTCACGGAGATGCCCTTGGAGCCGTCGCCTCTAGCTTCGACACGAACCGTACCACCGCTGACGGTCATGTCGAGCGGTGCTTTGATGCCTCTGGTCAGGTCCTCTTCAGCTGTTATGGTGAGCAACCCGCCGCGGATGAACACCTGTCCGTTGTCCTCCTTGTCGGGGTCCGGAATGGTGTCACCGCTTTCCGTGATGTCTGTCAGGATTTCCACCTGCAGCCCGTCGCCCTTTTGCTTGCTTAGCGTCACTGTGCCGCCGTTCATCAAGAAGTACTGCCCGATATGCATGGCATCAGATACCGCTTTGTTGACCGTGATGCTGCCCGTGCTCTTCTTTATCTCCATGTACTCCTTCGTGGCGATACCATGCTTGGCATTGCCAGAGACGGTGAGCGCGCCGCCACCCGAAACCTCGAGGTGGCCCTTGCAGTACAGGGCAGCCTTCTGGTCGCCGCCTGCTGCATCGGCAAGGAAATTCTCCGTGCCTTCATTCAGAATCAGGTCAACGCGCTTGCCGCATTTGATGTCGATGGCAGCACCCTGGTCGCTCGTGAGGTTGAGCCCATTCAGGTAGAACCTACACTTGAGCGGCCCGTCGTAATACAACGAACCATGCGTGCTCTCTCCCTGCAGCACAAACTCCAACTCGTTCTTCGTGTCGGTGCTAATCAACTTGACGTGAGCGCCTTGAATTGTATCCGTAACATTCGGAGCATGCCCAAGGTCAACGTATGCCGTGTCGCCATCGAAAGTAACGGTGACAATATGAACTACGGTGATGCTGTCTATTTGGGCACAGTCGTAGGTAGAGTCATTCACCTGGAAAGACGTGCCGTCCTCGGAGAATACGAGTTCCGAGGTGCGGAAGCGTTTGCTCTCGCCCTCCTTCCATACACGAATCTGCTCTTGTGCCTGCATAGCAAAGGCATAGAGCACAGACATGCCCATAATGAAAAGTCTTCTCATTATCATCCTGTTTGTGATGTGTTTCTGGTAAAAGAGCCTCTATCCGGAGAGGCAGTTTTTACTTCCTCACCTTGATAGTCTTGTCCCCCATTCTGACAACATACACGCCTGCGGGAAGATTCTTGAGGCTGATGTTGGCACCTTCCTTGACATTGGCAATGTTGACGAGAGCGCCATTTGAGCCATAGATGCAGAGCAGTCCGTCGCCCTTGACAGCAAGGGTGCCGTTCTTGAAGGTAAGGTTCTCTGCCTGCTCAGGCAAAGCATTGATGGCATCAGGAGAATCGGTGAAGGAAATCTTCTCGATAATAGAGATGGGGAAGAGCGCCTCGCATTCGGTGGTTGTTACCTTGACATAATCGTCCAGGAACGTAACCCTCTGAACTGTGGGCAAGGAGAAGTTGTCTGTTGTGCCACCGTAAGTGACAGTAAGATAGTTCTCTGCCATCAGGCTCGTGCCAATCATGAGCAGCATTGCTGCCAAAATGTTCTTTGTCTTCATAATGCTATTGGTAATTCAGTGATTGTGCAATTGTAATTATCAGAAGCTGTATTTGTAGCCGATGTTAATAGTATGCATCCTGTCGTGCAGGCGTATGGTTTCGGTCTCTAATGTAGTCGTGTTCTCTTCTGTGTCGAACATGTCGAAGGTAATGATGTATGCCAGCGACACCTCATTATGCTTGCGGAACTTGTAGGAGCATCCGACGGCAGTGCGTATCTTCTGCAAGAGCATGTGGTCGCCAACGCTGACACTGTTGTGGAACTCTGCCGATACAAAAGGCGAGTAAGGGCAACGCTTCTTGTCATACTCGAACTTGAGGCGCGAACGTAGCACCTGGTCGGTGTATGCTGGTTTCGTTTCGACTCTCCACTCGTCGGTAGGGTCACCATTCATCTCAGCAACGTCTCCTATGTAAATCCAATCCCATCCGTCTATTATATATTGTGGCTGCATGCTCCAATCTTCGCGATAAACATACTTATCATAAGTCCGTTCCCCAGCATATGTCAGCTGATAACGCTCACGAAGGGAAATCTTGAGCCAATTCATTAACTTTATGCTGCCTGTCGCCTCGACATTGAAACGATGGCGCGGGTACCAATACTCGGGCGTGAAGTTGTGACCAATCTTCCAGTAATCTGCACCGACTTCACCTTCACTCTTGTCTTTATACTTGTCTGCTTTGCAAGAATAGAGAAAACTGTAACTCAGGCCAAACTTAAGATACTTGTTCACCTTATAACTCGTGCCAAGCCCGACAGAGACGCGGGCCTTGTTCTGCGCACGATACTCCATGTCGAGTCCCACATCCCATTTCTTCGTAATGGCTTTCTCGATGCCAATCTCAGACCAGATGCCGGCTTCGTCGTTGCTTTCCTGAGCCATCAGGGGAGCCACAAGAAGCAACAAGAGTGCAAGTATTGTTTGACGCAGTTTCATGTGCGAGGCATTTTAATCATTTCCTCTATGCTGTTGCCACGGTCGAAGGGATAGTCATAGAAGATGCGAATCATGCACGAGTCCTTCAGGAAGTCGATGGTGCCTACTTCTATGCGCTCTATCTTCAGACCTGTACGCTTCTCCAAGTCGGCCTTCAACTCTTCGCGCTTGTCTGGAGTGATGAGGGATATGTTATCGTAAAGAATGTATTTGCTGCAGTTAGAGTTGACCAGTCTGCTGCTCTCAAAGAGCCAAGCCATTCCCAGGAAGGCAAGGTTAACAAAGACTATGGTTACCAAACCGAAACCGTCCCAATAGTCAGCCTTCGGGTGATACTCTGCACGACCAAGAGCATTGACGACACTTACAGCAATGAGCATGAAGAGGTAAGTCATCTCTCGGATAGGCACGGCTTCCGTACGGAAACGCATGATGCCGAAAATGGCAAAGAGTCCCATCGCAGCACCGAGGTTCATGCCGTCGCCCTCCATCAGGCTTACAAGCAGGAAGATGCTCATTGACATCAGAATGTAGATGAACATGTAGTCGCGACGACGACTGCGGGGATAGTAGAAGCAACGCGCAATGATTGTCACTACGACAAGGTTGATGATAAAGCGCATTACCAGTGAAATGAAATGCTGGGGGTCAAGCAGCGTCAAGCCTATCGCATTACCCAGCTGATAGTTAAGATCGTTTAAGAAGTCCATATAAATGATGTTTGTTTAGTTTCCTTTTGCTTTCAATCGAGTTGCAACTTATGTCCTGCCAATTTACTCAACTTGACCAGGCGCGCTTTGAAGAGGTTCTGCTTCAGCTCTTTGTTCGTCATGACGGAACCGATGCAGTACTTGCTGAAGCCGCTTGGCTTGATGCGAAGTTCCCTAAGGATGTCGAGGACGGGACTATAGACGTTGCCGTCGCGCTTGAGCTCGATGATGACGAGGGGGCCGACATTAGCATTCCTCCCTGTCTCGTAGTTGTGGAAGTGCACGTCGTAGTCGATGGTCAGGCGTTCTGTCTTGCCATAGTTGACGAGCGTGATGCGATGGAACTGGTTGCGAACCGTAGGATGGATGTCTGCCAAGCCGAGGTGCACCCTCTCCTGCAGGAACTCTTCGTTGCCGTTCTCGCCTGTTATCTCTTGTCCCGGCACAGCGACGCGTTTCTTCTTCGTGCGGCCGTGATTGTTCTTTGTCTTGACCTCGAGGAAAGTGTCGTTGCTGTCCATGTAGGTCCTGACGCGAACCTTTTGTCTGGGAGCCCGTTCGTTGTGGTGCTCCATATAGAAGCGATACGTGTCCGTGTCCCAATAGGTTGTCATGTAGTTAGCAATCTTAGCATCGCAATGGAACTGTGCGTAGTACTTCCCTTGCGCAAGCTCCAAGAGGCGTGCAAGGGTTTCCTTGTTCGTCACGAACTTGGTGTCCGTGCGATTCATAAGACGAATCTCCTTCATCTGATCCAATGTGATTGGCTCAAGATTTGCAAGTAATTCGTCTATACGAGCATCAATTCCCATACTTTTTTGCATTCTACGGGACAAATATAGACATTTTTGAGCAAATAACATTTCCAAACGCTGCGTTTTTAACAAAAAATCACTACTTTTGCTAAACAAAAGCACTTAAATGTACATTATATATTATTAAAAAGAAGAGAATATGGTAGAAGTAAAGGAAATCCTCGGCAAGGCTGAGGAGAAAATGGAAGAGGCCGTGATGTACCTCGAGGAGGCTTTGGCACATATTCGTGCCGGTAAAGCAAATGTGAAGATTCTTGACGGCATTCGTGTGGACAGCTATGGCAGCATGGTTCCCCTGAATCAGGTGGCAGCCATCAATACGCCTGATGCACGCACTATTGCCATCAAGCCTTGGGACAAGAATATGTTCCGTCCCATCGAGAAGGCTATCATGGACAGTAACGTAGGCATTACGCCCGAGAACAATGGCGAGATTATTCGCCTGGGCATTCCTCCTTTGACAGAGGAGCGCCGTAAGCAGCTTGCCAAGCAGTGTGGCAAGGAGGGCGAGCAAGCCAAGGTGAGCATCCGCAACACTCGCCGAGATATCATCGAGAAGCTCAAGAAGAGCATCAAGGAAGGCCTGTCCGAGGACTTGGAAAAGGATGCAGAAGCCGACATGCAGAAGATGCACGACAAGTTCATCAAGAAGGTTGACGAACTGCTTGCTGCCAAGGAAAAGGAAATCATGACCGTCTAAATGCGCGGTCTTGTCATCAGGAATACGGGCAGTTGGTACACCGTCAGGACAGACGATGGCCAACTATTCGATTGCAAAGTTAAGGGAACATTTCGCCTTAAGGGCATCAGGAGCACAAACCCTGTTGCCGTGGGCGATGTGGTGACTATTATGCCAAGTCCTGACGGGCAAACGGCGTTGATAGAGGACATTGAGGACCGCCGTAACTACATCATCCGTCGAGCTTCCAACCTGTCGAAGCAGAGCCACATCATTGCTGCCAATGTCGATATGGCTGCACTTGTGGTGACGATTGCGCATCCGGAGACGAGCACGACTTTCATCGACCGTTTTCTGGCGAGTGCAGAGGCTTATCGGGTTCCTGTGCTCCTGGTCTTCAATAAGACGGACCTTTATGATGAGGCTGAACAGGAGCAACTGGCAGGACTTGTTGCTCTCTATCGGAGCATCGGCTATACTTGCCTGACGTGCTCGGCAGAGAAGGGCGATGGCATCGACGCGTTGCGGGCTGAACTTCAAGGCAAGACGACGTTGCTCAGCGGCAACAGTGGCGTGGGCAAGAGCACTTTGCTCAACCTGCTTGTGCCTGATGCCGACGCAAAGACTGCCGAGATTAGTGTGGCCCACGATGCAGGCATGCACACCACGACTTTCTCCCAGATGTTCTTCTTGCCCCAGGGAGGTGCCTTGATTGACACGCCTGGAATCAAAGGCTTTGGTACGTTTGATATGGAACGCGAGGAGGTGTCGCACTACTTTCGCGAGATATTCAGGACATCGGAAGATTGTCGTTTCGGCAACTGCACGCATACGCACGAGCCCGGTTGCGCTGTGTTGCAAGCCGTTGCTGCAGGAGACATTGCAGAGAGTCGCTTCAACAGTTATCTCTCGATGCTTGAAGACAAAGACGAGGACAAATACAGAAGCGCGAACTAAAGAAGATGAAGGAAAGACTTAATATAATAAAGGTAGGAGGCGGTGTCGTGGAGGATGTCGCTTCGCTTGCTTCGTTGTTGAGTCAGTTTGCTGCGATGCAGGGCCGCAAGGTCCTGGTTCATGGTGGCGGCCGATTGGCAACTTCTATGGCAGCCAGTCTTGGCATCGAGAGCCGAATGGTTGGCGGTCGTCGCATCACTGATGACAAGATGCTCGAGGTCGTGACGATGGTCTATGGCGGACTGGTCAACAAGAACATCGTGGCAGGCTTGCAGGCAAAGGGTGTAAAGGCAATTGGCCTGACTGGTGCCGATGGTGATATCATTCGCAGTCACAAGCGTCCTCTCAAGCGCGTCAAGATGGACGACGGCACAGAACAGATGGTGGACTTCGGCTTTGTGGGCGATGTCGATAAGGTTGATGCTCAGTTCCTTGCCTCGCTCATCGAGAGTGGCGCTGTGCCTGTGGTTGCTCCGTTGACGCATGATGGCGAGGGACACATCCTCAATACCAATGCCGATACTATCGCTTCGACTGTTGCCCAAGCCCTTGCCGAGCACTATGAAGTTACACTTACCTTCTGTTTCGAGAAGGCGGGCGTGCTTCGCGATGCCAACGACGACAAGAGCGTGATTCCTCTTATTGACGAGCAAGAGGCAAGCAAACTTATTGCCGAAGGCATCATTGCAGGCGGCATGATACCGAAGATTGAGAATGCCTTCGATGCCATTCACAAAGGCGTGCGACAAGTCATTATCACGCACTCCGATAATATCGACGGCTCGAGGGGTACAACAATAAAGTGAAATTTTTTTTACTCAGGGCTGTAACATTTGCAGCCCTGAATCGTCTTCATAAATAGAGAGATGGAAAACATCAGCTTCCGAACCACCGTTTTGCCGTTGAGCGACAGGCTTTACCGTCTTGCTCTGCGCATTACGATGAACAAGGCAGAGGCCGAAGATGTGGTGCAAGACACCCTCTTGAAGGTTTGGGAGTGTCGCGACAACTGGAACCGGATAAACAATCTCGAGGCATTTGCCATAGCGACGTGCCGAAACAGAGCCATCGATGTGGTGAAACGTGCTGGACGTGATACCGAAAATCTCGATGAAATGGTACATTTTAGCAGCCAGACGCCTCATGAACAGCTGGAGGCTCGTGAAGAAATCTCTCTCGTAAGGCGACTCATGGACAGCTTGCCCGAGGTTCAACGAACGATTATGTTGTTGCGCGACATCGAAGGCAAAACTTATCAGGAGATAGCACAAACATTGGATATCAGCGAGACGCAAGTAAAGGTCTATTTGCATCGAGCCAGAACAAAGATAAAAGAATGGATTACAAATACATAGAGCAATTGTTGGAGCGCTACTGGGAATGCCAGACAACGCTTGAGGAGGAGACCATCCTCCGTAACTTCTTCCGTCAGGAAGATGTGCCTGCAAGCCTGCTTCCCTATCGTCAGCTCTTCATCGAGCAGGATGAAATGGCCGAGGAACACTTGGATGGGGACTTTGCCAACAAGATGCTCCGACTGGTTGGGGAAGAGACTCCGATGCATGTATGCAAGGCTCGTCGCATCACAGTTATGCGTCGCCTCCGTCCTTTCTACAGGGCAGCAGGTCTGGTCGCCATCCTCCTTACCATCGGCAATGCGGCTCATCAAAGTTTCTCGGACGATGAAGATATCGCAAATGGCGAGCAAATGGCCGAGATCATTGCTCAAGACAGCCTGCAGCAAATCACCATCGGCCAGCCCGAACAGCAGTCGGCGGAACTCACGACGCAACCTGCCGACACAATCGCTGCACTACCAAGATAATCATTTCATCTTATATTATATAAGAACTCTTTAAAACAATCAATTCTCTCAAAACAATTAATCTAACGACAGAAAGGGGCAACCGTGAGGCTGCCCCTTTTCTATTTAATATATGTATCTGCATGCCTTGGCAGATGCGCTGGCATGCATAAGCTTATTCCCTACGTCATCTTCTTCTTTGAACCATGCCAAGTTCTTGCATCGCAACTGCGATGCAAGAATTTAACAAGCCGGGAAAAGGTTTTCCTCCTTAGTGGAAAGAGGATTTAAGGGTTGTGTTCGACAAAATCCAATATTTCTCGTCGTTCTCTTTCGCAGGAAAGGAAAAAGCATTATCTTTGCAGCGCGAGACTGCCGATAATGTCATGAAGGTGTATAAAGACTATATAGATTTGTTGAAGGGAATAGGCATTCTGTTGGTGCTGTGTAATCACGGACTGCTGCAGACCTTCTACGTCTCGGTTTTTCATATGCCGTTGTTCTTCTTCATTGCAGGTCTGACTTTTGTCGCTCCTCAGTGGTGCGACTGTCGGACATTCCTTGTGAAGAAGACGAACCGCCTTCTTGTGCCATGGGTCTTCTTCTCCGTCGTAAGCCTTTTGGCAGAGGCTTTGGTCGGAACGGTGGGCGAGAATCCCTTCAACGGACCCTTATGGTTCTTGCAGACGATGTTTGTGTCGCTTGTGATATATGGCGCGCTGAATCTCTGCTTCCGTAGCAGAGTGCTTTTGAATGTGGTGTGCTGCCTATTGCCTGTGTTCGTATATGTTTGGCTGACGTATTTTAACGATGACTTCTACCTGCCGTCTCTCCTCATCAGATCTTTGGAGTCAACCTTCTTCATACATCTGGGTTGCCAACTCAGGCGGCTGGACACTTTGAAGGAACGGCCTTCGCTTGTGCTCATGCTATTGTCGGCAATCGTATTTCTCGCTGGTGGCTATGCCTCAACATGCTTGTATGACACCTCCCATCTCATATATGCAAACACGGGGACCTATACCTACAACCTGCCATTGTCCCTCCTGACTTGCATCGGAGGGATAATAGCAGTCGTTATGTTGTCTGTGAAGGTGCAGCGACTGCCAGCAGTCAATTGGCTTGGGAAACACTCGCTTGTCATCATGTCGGTGCATTTTCCAGTGATAGAACGCCTTAACTACTTGACATCGCAACTGTTCGCAACAGACGAACTGCCCTTGCTGAATAAGGTACTCATCGCGTTGCCGTCCTATGGCTTGATTTTGTTATTCAGCGTCGGGGCAGTCTATTTCTGTCGCAAATACATTCCAAAGTTGACGGGATACTCAAGTCTGATTCCCGCCAAATGAATCCTAAGTCTTAGGCCTTCCTGCCTTGAAGCCAGAAGCCAAGCAGGTAAAGGATGCCGACAGCCATGACGAGGACGGCGCCTACCTGTCCCATCGCATCGCTGGCAAAGCCCATGAGAAGCGGGAAGATTGTGCCGCCGAAGATGCCCATGATGAGCAGGCCGCTCACTTCGTTCTTCTTCTCGGGCACAGCTTGCATAGCTCTTGCAAAGATGATGCTGAAGGGGTTGCCGTTGCCGAAGCCCATCAAAGCCACGCTGGCGTAGATGGTAGCGGTGTCGTGGCCGTAGATGAGGCCAACGGCGGCCAATACCATCAGCAAGACACTCAGGAGCAGGAAGCTCCAGTCCTTCAGGTAGTTCATGATGAAACTGCCCGAGAAGCTGCCGACGGCCTTTGCTACGAAGTAAATGGTGCAGACGAAAGCGGCACTATTGAGCTCCATGCCTGTCCGTTCCATCAGTATCTTCGGGGCTGTGACGCTAGTTCCTACGTCGATGCCCACATGACAGATGATGGCCAGGAAGCAAAGCAGGATGAAGGGATTGCCCAGCAGAGCAAAGGCTCCGGCAAACTGCTCGCCAACGGATTTCTGCTCTTGGGCTGCGGGTTCCTCGTCGATGCGAGTGCCGAAGAGCAGCAGCGTTGCCACGATTCCTACACATAAATATATAGGATAGAGTGCTTGCCATCCCAGGCCGAAAGCGTTTGTGGTGGCTCCCCACGAGGCGATGATGGGAGCCAGAAACGATGCAATGCTCTTGATGAACTGCCCGAAAGTCAAGGTGCTTGCTGATGCTCCGCCTTTCATTACCGTGTCAACCAACGGATTGAGCGAGGTCTGAAGGATGGCGTTACCTATTCCCAAAAGAGAGAAGGAGAGCAGCAGCATGGCGAAATCAAGGGTGAATACCGGAATCGCCATTGCCACAAGGGTCATAACAAGGCTCAGCAGAACTGTGTTCTTGCGCCCAATCTTGTTCATCAGCAAGCTTGTGGGGATGCTGAAGATGAGGAACCACAGGAATACGAGCGATGGGAGCGTGTTGGCCATCGAGTCGGAGAGGTTCAAGTCGGCCTTTACATAATTGCTTGCTATGCCAACCATATCCACGAAGCCCATGGCGAAGAAGCATAGCATGACAGGGATTAACTTCTTATTCATTTCTCTAACTGATTAAGTGCGAAGTTGTAGGCGCCAAGATTGATAGCTTTGCTTGCGCCGAGTTCGGAGATGCAGACGGCAACCTTGCGCTGTGCACAGTAGAGCACCTTCTTGTCGGTATGGGGCACATCCACATAAACATCTTTATCTTCAAGGAAGGCTGCTCGCTGCTCAGGGTCTTCGAAGTTGTAAACTTCCGACTGAAGGGTGGGGAGCAGGTTGCCGGAGAATGTGCCTACAGGACGGTTGAACTCCTCCATCATGCCAGGCAGAATCCATTTCGAATTGTGCGATAGTCCGCCACCAATAACAACGATTCCATCGACAATATTGAGTACATTAACAAGAGCTGCAGCCGTCACTTGACCCAGCTGGCGGAAGCTCTCCTGAGCAGCCTTGGCATTGCCTGGCCGGGTACCATTTGCAATGTCGCCGATGTCCTTGGGCGTGAGGTCGCCTATCTCTTCATGCGACATCTCGGCATACACTCTGCGGACGGCACGGATGCTGACACTCTCCTCTGCAATCACGAAGGGATACATGCCGTTTCGCATGCACCAAACATCACCGCCACAGCTGTTGTCGCCCGTTAACAAGACCTTGTCGATTACCACACCTCCACCAAAACCTGTGCCGAGGGTGATGCCTACCAAATTCTTGTAGCGACGTTTGCAACCAGCCTCCTCGAGTGCCTTATTGACACGCGGCAGAGCTCCAGCCAAAGCCTCACCATATGCGAAGAGATTGCCGTCGTTGTTCACATACACGGGAATCTTGAAGACGCTCTCCAAGTACGGACCAAGAGCCACACCACCGCGGAAGGAAGGGAAGTTGGGCAGGTCGCCAATCACGCCGCGCTCATAGTCGGCAGGGCCAGGGAAGGCAAAACTGATGGCAACAGGCTCTGTGTCGAGCATCTCCTTGACTGTAGTGAAGCCTTGCACAAGGGTAGCCAGACAGCCTTCTGTGTCAGTTGTGACGGCTTTCAGTCGAACAGGTTCTACAATCTCTTCATTGTCACAAATTGCTGAGAACACGAAGTTCGTTCCGCCTGCATCAAGCGTCAGCACGATTTTCTTGTCTTTGCTCATAATAGTTGCTTTTTATAGTGTTTGTCTTACGTATGCTTTGATTGTCATGCACTCTCCTTGCAAGGGCTTGATGGTGTAGAGACCAATGCAGGCGGGTATGATGAAGGTCTCGGCATAATGCACCTCGAAGGGCTCGAACTTGCCTTCAGGACTTTCGATGAGTGCTGCCTCGCCATCGACAAGGTTGAGGACATTCACGCCGCCATTTGTGTTGTGCTCAACAGGACGCGTGAAGGTGTGCCTTCGTGTCTCGATGAACTCGTTGGGATGCAGTCCTGTCCGCTCTTCCTTGATGCCGTCTTCGTCGCTGAGCACCTCGAAATGGTTGGCGATTTGCGACTTGACGAAGGGTGTGGTGCGGTCCCATTGGATGACGTACTTGCCGCGCTCCACGTTGATGGGACGTGGCTTGCCATCCAGTCCAAGTCGTGCCCAGTCCCAAAGCTTGAAGGTAAAGATGCTTGGGGTTGAGCTTATCTCGAGCACCATGCTATCGTGGCCTGAGCAATGAATAGTGCCTGCTGGGATAAGGTAGTGGTCGTGCTTCTTGGCAGGCAACTTGTTGACGTACTTCTCTGCATCGAACAGTATCTCGCCTCGCTGTGCTGCCCGCAGGTCCTCAATCATCTGCACCTTGTCAACGCCTTCTTTCAGGCCAAGATAGACAACAGCATTGTCGGCTGCATCGAGCAGGTAATAGCTCTCGTCTTGAGTATAAGGCAGACCGAACTCTCTTTGAGCGAACTCGTTAGTCGGGTGCACTTGCAGACTGAGGTTGCCGCCCTGCATGGTATCGAGGAAGTCGAAGCGGATGGGGAAACTCTTGCCGAAGCGATGCCACACCTGCTGCCCGAGCAGCTCGCGAGTGTGAGCCAACACAACATCCTGCGAAGGCAGTTCGAAGAGTGTGCCTTCTGCTTCCAGGTAGAGGCTGTTCTCTTCGGGCACGCAGTCGAAGCACCAGCCATAGTTCTGTTCTTCGCGAGGCAGGTCACACACTTCCTTCATCCATTGCCCGCCCCAAGGCGCTGGGTCAAAGAAGGGCACGACGCGGAAAGGTTTGTGAGCCGTGCGATCCAGTCCTTGCCGCATCTGGGCATCGGTAATCATCTTGGGTTCGTCGCGCTTGTTCGAGTCAATCCAGAACTGAATGCGTCCGCTTTGCATCAACTCGTCTTTATAATGGTCAACTATGTTCCAATCGTTGAAGTAACCTCTTTTATATTGTACCGAAGGACTGTCCTCGTGGTTGTCGATGCCGAGCGCCTTCACTTCGTGACGGCGGAAGCGCTGCTGAATCTCCCAGCGGGCCATGTCGGCGTAAACTATTGACCATTGACCATTGACCATTGACCATTTCTTGGCGACGAAGGCTGCTCCTGTGCCGATGATGGCGATGCCTCCAGAGCACTCCCCCAAAGGGGGAGCGGGGAGGGGGCTGAAGTACTCTTCCAGCCTCACATTCGACATATATCCGAACAAAACATCATCCGTCATGAAGCGTTCTGTGAGTTGTCGGATTTCCTCTTCCGGTCGCATCAGGTCGCGGGTATTGATAATCTTCCTGCCCGTCTTGGCAAAAGCGGCGATGAAGTCTTCTTCGTAAGTGCCTGGGTAGAGGTCGATGGCCCATACGGGTTCGTCTGCCCAAGCCTCGGAAAGTGTCTTGACGATGCTATCCCAACCTTTAATTACCTTGCCTTCGATGTGTGTTGAGGGCTGCTTGTCATAATTGCTCTTTCTCATAAATTATGATATTTCCTTTGCAAAGATACAATATATAATTCAAAAAGCAAAATCATTGTGGATAAAAAGCATTTTTGACGTGTTATATTGTCAATTTTGACGTGTTAAGTTAGGCAACATAACTCGTCAAATTATTGCTATTCTTGAAAAAAATAATGATTTTTTTGCATTATTTTCACTTATTCGTACCTTTGCTGCCCAAAATTATATTAAATACATTATTATATTATTTAAGCCCTGAAATAATCATTGTGCAGCTGCAACATCAAGGTTTGCTGATGCAGAGCGTGGGCGAAGTTAAAGGCAATGCCGGCCTCGTGAATGGCGGCGCAGGAAACGGCGAGTCCCGCACCAAGGAACAGGTCAATGTCTGGGACGAGGAATGGTAAAGAATAGCCATATCTGAATCTCCCCCCCTTCAGTGGGGAATCAATAAAGCTCCCACCTTAATCATGCATTAAGGTGGGAGCTTCTTTTGTCATAATGTAAGCAAAAATACATAAGAAGCCGTCAAAGTGTTAGAAATTGCACACTCTGAAAAGTGTCGAAAAAGAGCACTTTTTACGTCGATTTTGCCGGCGCGACGTGAGGTCTTTTCAAACGCGACACGTGAAGTTTGAAAAGTTCACGTGTCGCGTTTGAAAATTTCTCGTGTGAAATTGGTGGAAACTTCACGTCAAAAAGTGTGCAATTTCGGGTCAAAACGGCCTGTTTTGCCATCCGCAGATAGCAAAACGATGAATCGGGATAAAATGGCAGTCGCGCGGAGGTACTTCTAACAGTCTGTGGCAGAGATAGTTGAGAAACCGTCTTCGATTTAAGCCCATATTTTTGCTCGGGGGTCGAAAAACAAGGTCAGAGGCAAAAGAAGCGATTCTGAGGCATTCGAGGAAAAGTTGCCTGTAAGCAAAACTGCCGAATTGCTTACATTTTGTCAAAGCACCAAAATGGCACATCAAATTGCAAACATCAGAAATAAAAGCCACAAGTTCCACTCATTAACGCGATTTCAACGAATTAGCATTAGACAATTCATTTCATTGAACTCACGTTAATGTATAACCTTTGCTTTTCATCATCAGAACAGTTGTTTTTTGCGTTGAAAGGCATTATTTATTGAATATCATGCAAAAAGTCGTTCTTTTTGATTATCTTTGCAAAGCAAACATAGAAAAACCACCCATCAGAATGCGATACAACCCTATTCTTTTAATCATGGCGGCCGCTCTTTGCCTGCTATCTTGTAAGACAAACTCTGTGAACACCATTTATCAATTCAGCGCCCTGTCGAACAAGGGCCAGGAGGTGAACTTTGCCGACTACAAAGGCAAGGTAGTTGGACGTTTTGAGCCGACAACGGAGCCAGCTCAATTGGGACAGCCAATAGAGGAACAACTTAAATAAATACATTATAACAGATTATGAAGTACCCATGTGAGAACTGCAAGCTTCGTGCTCAGTATGACAAGAATCCCAAGTCGTTAATAGGCCGCTTTTGGCGTTGGCAAATCAATTTCTGCCCCAGTTGGCGAGGCTATTTCAAGTCGTTGCCACCCGAGAAGCAGGAAGAACTGCGTAAGAAATACAACTTCTGGAAGTATTAATGTCTGGTATAATTATCTTTAATTTAGTGTGCATCTACCAATGAGACACATCGTGTCGTTTGTGATTGTTGCATTGGCATTTGCTGCAAACGTGTTCACTGTTAGTGCAACCGACAATTATGTACGCATATCTGGCACAAAGCTGATAGGTCGCGACGGTCAGACGCTTGTGATGCGTGGCACGAACTGCGGCAACTGGATGGTGCGCGAACCGTACATGATGAACACTTCCGGAAACTTGGACCGCCAGTTCAAGTTCGACCAGATGCTTGCAGATGTGTGCGGTGAAGAAAAAGTTGAAGAGTTCGACCGTTTATGGATGGACAATAACTTCTGCGAAGAGGATATGAAGTTCCTCGCAGAACAGGGCTTCAATACCTTACGCGTACCGATGCACTATAAATACTTCACCCTGCCCATTGAGAAGGAACCTGTAGCCGGAGAACAGACTTGGCTGCGAGAAGGTTTCGACCGCATTGACTCCATGTGTGTCTGGGCAGAAAGATGGGGCATCCTGCTCATACTGGACATGCATGCTTGCCCGGGCGGCCAATCATCTGGCGATATCTGCGACTACGACTCCAGCAAGCCCTCCTTGTGGGAAAATGAAGCCAATCGCACGAAACTGACAGCCTTGTGGAAAAAGATTGCCGAACGCTATAAGGACCAGAAGTGTGTGGCAGCATACGACCTCATCAACGAAACCAACTGGACACTCCCCAGCAGCAACAAACTTTTGTGGGACACCTTCAAAGCCATCATTAAGGCGATCCGAACGGTGGACACCAGCCATATCGTCATCGTGGAAGGCAATTCCTACAGCAACGACTATACTGGTTTCCCCTCAACCAAGATGGACACGAAGATGATGCTGCAGTTCCATCGATATGGCGTGTATAACACAAAAGAGCAAGTGCAATACATGGCCGATATGGCCACGAAGTACAGATGCCCCGTCTATATTGGCGAGTTCGGCGAGAACAGCAATTCATGGACAGCCGGATGCGTCCGTCTCTATGAGGAAGCAATGCAGTTTGCCGCATGGACTTGTTGGCCAATGAAGAAGAGCAACATCAACAGCATCCTGCAAGTCAAGCGTGTTTCCAGTTACGACAATGTCATCAGCCAATGGCAGAATGGCAGCCACCCCTCTGCGACGACGCTTTGGAATGCTTGCAAGGCATGGGCAGAAGCACAGCATATCAGTCGCTGCATCGTGCGAACAGATTACCTCGATGCGCTCCTGCGACGTCCTTTCGACGATGATTGTCTGCCGTTTGCTGACTATCAGACGGGCGACTATATATATGCTGCACACTATGACATGGGCGCTCCAGGCAGAGCATACTGGGACACTGATGATGCCTCATATCAGTATAGTGGAGAGGATTACACCTCATGGCAGAGAGGATGGACATATCGCAATGACGGGGTGGACATTTATGACAGCCCCAATGATACCAAAAACTGTGGATATTATGTGGGAGAAACAAAGGACGGAGAATGGTTACAGTACACAATAGATAACCCCAGTGAGGCTGGCAAATGGCAACTGCAATTGCGTTATGCCATAAACTCCGGTTCGTCGATTGTGCGTATCACCGTCAATGGCCGACCAGTCACGGCCTCTACAAAGCTGACATCTACAGGAGGCTATACCACATGGAGCACGAAATCATTCTCAGGCATCATTCTCCCGAAAGGGACTTTGCGTGTGCGCGTATATATAGAAAAAGGTGGGCTCAACATCAACTGGCTGCGCTTCTCAGGTAGAAGGGAAGCCTCGGAACAGGAACTGCAAGTCTTGGAGCCAGATTTGGACGCGGAACGCAATCACCTCCTGAATGGAGAATGTGAATATCAGGGCGCATGGCAAACTGCAGCACTTGCATCCGTAAACAATACCAAGTATGAGTGGAACTCGACTGCCAGCACTCCAGCTGCCGGCAATGGTGGAGCACTCCGAATCTCCTCGGCACGCAACCATTCACTCAATACAGTGATGTATCAGCCGATAGAGGTCATAGCAGGACATACCTATTCAGCCGATGTGGCTGTGCGAGGCGCCAGTGGTAATGGAGATTTCTGGATACAGGCATTCGTTGTTAATGACAAGCCAAAGGACTATGCTGACGAGGGACTGAGCGAGGCTAACACTATCGGTCAACTTAATTCGTGGCTGGATGCTTCTCTTGCTGAGTATGATGGTATGATGTCCGCTAAGGCCAGGACAGGAAGTAACCATACAGCTGGCACGATGAAATGGAAAGCCACAACAACAGGAACCGTTTACTTTGCGCTGAAAGTTGGTTCCAACAAAACCTCTTTCAGTTACTCATTTGATGACTTCACACTCACAGATCTAACGGCAATCGAGACTGGTATCGGCCAAGTTCAAGCAGATGAATATTGGCAACAAGACTCGAAATCCTCTTCTATCAGGAGTGACAGAGCATACAATATGTGCGGGCAAGCGGTGGACACGAGGCAGGTTACTCTTGGTATTTATATCGTAACCAATGGGAAACGCTCGCATAAAGTAATGAAGGTTCACTAAGAAATGTCCATGTAGCCATGAGTTGTCCCGTCGCAATTGAAGTCGGAAATGCCTGAATAAAGAAATTTATCCATTATTATTTCTCTTTATTACCTTTTCTTTGTACCTTTGCACAGCTTAAAGACAAATTCTATAATAAAAAAGACATGAAAAGAACACTAATCTACACATTGGCAATGATGTTCTGCATGCTGGTAAGTGCGCAGACAGGCATCACACCCGAGGTGCTCAAGCAGCTCGAGGGCAGCTATACCGGTACGCCAGCCGAGAAGGCGCTCCGCAATGCTATCAGCAATGTCGGCATCGCAAAGATGGCCGTCAATCAGGAGAATGCAGGTGCCAAGGACAAGCACTTCGGCATCGAGATTAAGAACACAGGCATTACCGACCAGAAGAGCAGTGGTCGTTGCTGGCTCTTTACGGGACTTAATGTGCTGAGGGGCAGGGCGATGAAGAAGCTCGACACGAAGGACTTTGTCCTCAGTCAGTGCTACCTCTTCTTCTTCGATCAGCTCGAGAAGAGCAACCTCTTCCTGCAAGGCATCATTGACACACGCAAACAGCCCATCGATAGCGAGATGGTGCGCTGGCTTTTCCAGCATCCGCTCTCCGACGGCGGCACTTACACCGGTGTGGCTGACCTCGCTACGAAGTACGGCGTGGTTCCTGCCGACATCATGCCAGAAACCTACGTTAGCAACAGCACCAGCGAGTTCTGTGGACACTTGAAGAGAAAGTTGCGCGAGTTCGGCATCACCCTTCGCGAGAAGAGCGAGGCAGGCATGGGCGAGAAGCAGTTACAGGCGCTTAAGGTGGAGCAGCTCGGCACCGTCTATCGCATGCTTGTCATGGCCTATGGCGTGCCTCCCACAAAGTTCACTTGGAAGGACAAGACCTACACCCCACAAGAGTTCTTCAAGGCCTATTGCATCGAGGATGGAGAAGACCTCAACAAGGACTATGTGATGCTGATGAACGACCCGAGCCGTCCCTTCGGCAAGGTCTATGAGATTGACTACGACCGCCATGTCTATGACGGACACAACTGGCTCTACGTCAACCTGCCTATAGAGGAGCTGGAGAACATTGCCATCGCCTCGCTGAAGGACAGCTGCCAGATGTATTTCAGCTGCGACGTGGGCAAGTTCCTGGATCGCAATGTGGGCATTGCCGACATCAATAACTTCGACTACGGTAGCCTCTTGGGCACTACCTTTGGCATGAACAAGAAGCAGCGCATTGAGACCTTTGACAGCGGTAGCACCCATGCCATGACCCTGATGGCCGTGGACCTCGACAGCCAAGGCAAGGCGAAGAAGTGGAAGGTGGAGAATAGCTGGGGCTCGGACAGCGGGCAGAACGGCTACATCATCATGACCGACGAATGGTTCCGCGAGTACATGTTCCGCGTAGTAGTGAACCGCAAGTTCTGTCCTGAATCCGTTCTCGAGTTGCTCAAGCAGAAGCCCATCCGTCTGCCAGCATGGGACCCAATGTTTAGCGAAGAAGACTAATATGGAAACAACCAGACAGAACAAGATAGCTCGCCTTATTCAAAAGGAGTTGAGCGACATCTTCCAGAAGCAGACAAGTGCGATGAGGGGCGTCTTGGTGAGCGTCAGCGCTTGCCGCATCAGTCCCGACTTGAGTGTGTGTCGCGTCTATCTCAGCGTCTTCCCAAGCGAGAAGGCTGAAGAGATTGTGCAGAACATCAATACTAACCAGAAGCAGGTACGCTTCGAACTGGGCACAAGAGTAGGCAAGCAGTTACGCATCATCCCTGAGCTCAAGTTCTTTGTGGACGACTCATTAGATTACGTTGAACACATCGACGAACTCCTGAAGCAGTGAACTATGAATTGTTCATAGCAAGAAGGTATCTCTTCGCCAAGAAGAGCCACCATGCCATCAACATCATTAGTGGCATTTCGGTGCTTGGTGTGGCTGTGGCTACGATGGCGATGGTGGTCACGCTGAGTGTCTTCAACGGCTTCCAAGATCTTGTGGCTGACCTCTTTACGGCGTTCGATCCGGAGTTGCTGGTCACGCCAAAAGACGGACAGACCATCGATGCGAAGGACAAAGACCTGTTGTGGCTCAAGAAGAGCGATGCGGTGGAGGTCTATACGCCAGTCCTCGAAGGACAAGCCCTCGTCGTGGAAGGCGGTAAGCAGCAGGTCGTGACTATCAAAGGTGTGGCAGATAATGTCACAAAGCAGGGGCACATCGAGGGCATTCTTTATGGCGACGGACACTTCTGCCTACATGCTGATGTCTTGGAGTACGGCATCTTGGGCATTCAGCTGGCTCAGCAGCTTGGCCTTCCTGCTAACTTTGAGAACCCGCTCCAAGTCTATGCTCCAAAGCCTGGAGAGCGTGTGAACATCGGTAATCCTCTGTCATCTTTCAATCATGACGAGCTTCAAAGTCCCGGTGTGGTCTTTATGGTTCGGCAAGCCAAGTACGATGCCAACTACATCCTCACTAGTCTCGCGTTTGCCCAAAAGCTGTTCGACAGAGAGGGCAGGGTGTCGGCCGTTGAGTTGAAGCTCAAGGAGGGTCTCAAGGCAGACAAGGCCAAGGAGCAACTGAGGTCAGTGCTTGGAGAACGCTTCAAGGTCGAGGACCGCTATGAGCAGCAGAACGATGTCTTCCGTGTGATGCGCATCGAGAAGCTCATCTCTTATGTCTTCCTTTCCTTTATATTATTGGTGGCCTGCTTCAATATCATCGGCTCGCTCTCGATGCTGATGATAGACAAGCGGCAGGACATCCAAACCCTTCGCAGCCTTGGTGCTAACGACTCGCAGCTCTGTACCATCTTCCGTCTGGAAGGTCACATCATCTGCCTGGCAGGTGCTTTGCTCGGCCTTGTGCTGGGTGGTGTGCTTTGTTGGATACAGCAGGAGTACGGCATCGTGACGATGGGTGACAGCGAAGGCAGCTTCATCATCGAGACTTATCCCGTCAGCGTTTATTGGACGGATATCCTGCTCATCCTTGTTACCGTCCTTGTTGTCGGTTGGCTTGCGATATGGTATCCGGTCCGCTATCTCTCAAAGAAAATCCTATGAGTACTGCCTATCCTTTTGCCCGTCCGCTTTATGTCATGGCCAAGCCAGCAGGGCCGAAGTGTAATCTTCGGTGCGAGTATTGCTATTACTTGGAGAAGCAACACCTCTCTGAAAGGCAACAGGCTGGCATGACGGACAAGCTCCTCGAACAATACATCCGCGACTATATTAGTGTTCAGCAGATGCCGGATGTGCTTTTCACTTGGCATGGCGGCGAACCCATGCTGAGGCCTCTCAGCTTCTATCAGCAGGCAGTCCGACTGCAGCGCTATTATGGCCGAGGCAAGCGCATCAGCAACAGCATCCAGACCAACGGCACTCTGCTCACGCCAGAGTGGTGTCAGTTCCTTCACGACGAGGGTTGGCTTGTGGGTATCAGTATTGACGGAACCAAAGAGCAGCACGATGCTTATCGGCTCGACGTTCAGGGTCAGGGCACTTGGCAGAAGGTGATGGATGGTATCAAGATGCTTAACGATTATGGTGTAGAGTGGAATGCGATGGCGACTGCCAATCATCATAACGCCCAGGACCCGCTTGCCTTCTACAAGTTCTTCCGCGACGAGCTCAAGTGCAAGTTCCTGCAAATCAGTCCTGTCGTGGAGCGCATCAAGGAGCACAGCGATGGCCGGCATCTGGCCCAGCTCTTCGACGAGGATTGCCCTGTAGCACCCTTCAGCATTCGGCCAGAAGAGTGGGGGCGGTTCATGTGTGCCATCTTCGATGAATGGGTGAAGCGGGATGTGGGCGAGGTCTTTGTGCAACTCTTCGACGCCACCCTTGCCGGTTGGATGGGAGTGGAGCCTGGTGTTTGTGTCTATGCCGAGGAATGTGGTCATGCAGCGGTCATGGAGCATAATGGCGATGTGTATTCGTGCGACCACTTCGTCTTCCCGCAATACAAGTTAGGCAATATCCGCACACACGGCTTGCCGCAGATGCTTTATGGGACTAAGCAGAATCGCTTCAGTCGCTTGAAGAAAGAAGCGCTTCCCCGCCAATGTCGTGAATGCCAGTGGCTTAAGGCTTGTCATGGAGAGTGTCCTCGCTTGCGTTTCCAAAAGACAGCCGATGGCGAGCCGGGTCTCAATTACCTTTGTGCGGGCTATCAAATCTTCTTCCATCATGTAGCGCCCTACATGGATTACATGCGAAATGAACTTCTTGCAGGTCGTCCCGCAAGTGGTGTAATGCGGACAAATTTGTAAAGATTCTTTCCCAAGTCATCGTTTCTAACGGCTTATTTTTGACGTTCTGGTACTTTGCTACCTAAAAGGCGAGAAAATGGCTTAAATCGAATTTCTGCTGATAATCAATGAGTTACAAAAGCGACTTTTGTGACATGATGTTAAGAAAGTGCCGCTTTACCAGGCTTCGTTGTTAAACTTAGCATCAAATCATGCAAAATTCGACGTGTTAAGTCGGTCAACTTAACGTAGGGGAATTGTCAACGCCCTACGTTGAGTTTGCAAATGCAACGTAGGGCGTTGAATGACTCGGCGTAGCAGGTTGGTCGATTCGCCACTTTAAGCCACCTGATTCTGTAAAGAATTTTTCCAAATTAAATATGACGGCCTTGTTCATTCATTATTTCTGCATATATTATCAGTTTCATTGCATATATTCACGAATAATGTTATTTTATTGCTCAAAACTTGTTAGTTTTGATAAAAAAGTGTAATTTTGTGCCGCCGAAACTTAAAACTAACAATTAACCTTAAAGCCTACAATTAAAATTTATGACAGACAAAGTATTTACTGAGGTCACCCCTCTTGGTGAGAAAGACTGCTTCTTGATGGTCGATCGTGACAAAGACGCGTTCACTTATCCTCTGCACAAGCACGAGGAGATGGAGTTGAACTTCGTGGAGCATTGTGATGGCGCTCGTCGCATTGTTGGCGACAGCATCGAAGTGCTGGGTAAGTATGACCTGGTGCTGGTCGGAAGCGGACTGGAACACATGTGGGACCAGTACGACTGCCAAAGCCATTCCATCCACGAGATTACCATTCAGTTCCCTCCCGACCTGCTTGGCGAACAATTCCTCCAGAAGAATCAGCTCTCCAGCCTGCGTGCTCTCTTCGAGAATGCGAAGCGAGGCGTTGCCTTCGAACTGCCGGCAATCATGGAGCTGTACGGCAAGATAACGAGCATCACATCGGCTCAGCCCGGTTTCTATCGCATGCTCTCCTTGCTCGAAATCCTCTATGAACTCTCTCTGCAGGACAACTATCATCTCTTGGCCAGCAAGTCGTTTGCCAACGTGAAGAACCAGCCTGAGAGCCGCCGCGTTCGTGCCGTCGAGGAACATATCGACCAGAACTTCAAGAAGGAGATACGTCTGAAGACCCTTGCCGACATCGCCGGAATGACTCCAGCTGCTTTCTCTCGTTTCTTCCGCACCAGGACAGGCAAGACCGTCAGCGACTACATCATCGACATCCGCTTGGGCTATGCCGCTCGCTTGCTCGTCGATACGCATACCAGCGTTGCTGAGATTTGCTACAGCTGCGGCTTCAACAACATCAGCAACTTCAATCGTATCTTCAAGAAGAAGAAGGGATGTTCGCCGACTGCCTTCCGCGACAACTACCATAAGAGCAAAATCATCATCTAACATAGTTCATAATAATGAAGCGCATCTGCTTAACTTTAGCAACAATCGCTGTGTTGTTGCTCAATATCTGCTGCGTTGGCGGTCAACAGGACAGCAGCACTTTCGTGACAACCCGTGATGGCAAGTTCTATCGCGGCGACAATGAGTACAAGTTCATCGGTGCAAACTTCTGGTACGGTGCAGTCTTGGCAAGCGAAGGTCAGGGCGGCGACCGTGAACGACTGCAGAAGGAACTCGACCTCATGCAGGAAGTAGGCATCACCAATGTGCGTGTCCTCGTTGGTGGCGAAGGCCCGGACACCGTGGCTTCGCATGTTGTGCCAGTCCTCCAGCCCGAGCCTGGCGTCTATAACGACACTATTCTTCAGGGCTTGGACTACCTCTTGGCAGAACTCGAGAAGCGCGAGATGACGGCAGTCCTCTTTCTGAACAATGCTTGGGAATGGAGTGGGGGCTATGGCGCTTACCTCGAATGGGCAGGATGCGGCCCTGTGCCCGACTGGTCGGACTGGACCATCGCACAGGACTATCACTGCCAATTCGTCAAGAACGACAGCGCAAAGGCAATGGCAGAGCGTCATGTTCGCTATATCGTCTCTCGCACCAATACCGTTACAGGCAAGCCTTATAGCGAATCGCCAGCCATTATGGCATGGGAACTCGCTAACGAGCCTCGTGCTTTTGCCCGCGACTCTGTGACGAAGGCTTGCTTTGCAGAATGGGTCGAGGCACAGGCTAAGCTCATCAAGAGCCTTGACGGCAACCATTTGGTAACAACAGGAAGCGAAGGCCTCGAGGGTTGCGAGTACGATCCCGACCTCTTCCGTCAGGTTCATGCCTTCCCCGAGATTGACTACATCTGCATCCACATCTGGCCCTACAACTGGCATTGGCTCGGCCCGGCAAGCGGTCCGCTGGTGAATGGCCTGGCAAAGAATGGCGAGACCTCTGTCGTGGACAGCGTTCCTTATGCATCTCGAATGACGCGTGCCTATATGGAGCGTTGCTGGAATATCGTGAAGGACTTGAACAAGCCAATGGTCTTGGAGGAGTTCGGCTATCCCCGCGATGGCTATCGCATCGAGTTGGGTTCGACCACTCAAGGTCGCGACATCTATTATGAATATGCCTTCAGCCTGATGGACGAAGGTAAGCTGCAAGGCTGCTGCTTCTGGGCATGGGGCGGTTATGCACAGCCCAAGCATGTTCGCTGGCAGCGTTGGGACGATTATGTCGGTGATCCTGCTCAAGAGGAACAAGGCCTTAATGCCGTCTTCGCTTGCGACACAACGACCCTCGAAGTCATTCGTCAGGCTGCAGAAAAGCTTGGCAAATGAGTTGTTAAATAGTAAATAGTAAATCGTCAAATAGTAAATTTACAAAGGTGTTATTCGATAAAAGTACTTACATCGAGCGGCGCAGGCTGCTCAAACAAAGGATAGGCTCTGGCATCATACTGCTGATGGGCAACAATGACTCGCCGGCCAACTATCCCAGCAACGTCTATCGCTTCCGTCAGGACAGCTCTTTCCTCTATTTCTATGGCCAGCATCGTGAAGGTTTGGCTGGCATCATCGATGTTGACAACAACCAAGAGTACCTCGTTGGCGATGATATCGACATCGACGACATTGTTTGGTTTGGCTCTGTAGATAGCGTTGCCGACATGGCTGCCGAGTGTGGCGTGGCCAAGACTTTGCCGATGAAGGGCCTTTCGGACTTCATAAAGAAGGCAAAGGCCAGCGGTCAGCGCATCCATTTCCTGCCGCCGTATCGTCACGACCACATGATTCAGCTCATGGACATGCTGGGCATCCATCCCTCTCAGCAAAGGGAGGCTGCCAGCGTGGAACTCATCAAAGCGGTCATCGACCAGCGTGCCGTGAAGAGTCAGGGCGAGATAGAAGAGATAGAACGCGCTTGTGCCATCGGTTACGAGATGCACACCACGGCCATGAAGATGTGCCGAGAAGGTGTGACGGAACAGGAGATAGCAGGCGTTATCAGCGGCATTGCGAGCAGTCATGGCTGCATGGTCAGCTTCCCGAGCATCGTCACGATGCATGGCGAGATTATGCACGGCTACCCAAGCCCTCGCCCTCTCGAGGCAGGACGACTGCTTCTCTGCGATGCTGGAGCTGAGACCAACGAGAACTATTGCAGCGATAATACCCGCACGACGCCCATCAGCGGAACCTTCACGCAACGCCAGAAGGAGATTTACGACATCGTGAAAGAGTGTCACGACTACGCCCTGACGCTTGCCGCACCTGACGTGAAGTGGTGGGACGTGCACTTTGGTGTGTGCCGACTCATGACCGAGAGACTCAAAGAACTTGGCCTGATGAAGGGAGACACCGAGGCAGCCGTCCGTGCTGGGGCTCATGCGATGTTCATGCCTCACGGTCTCGGACACATGATGGGCATGGATGTTCACGACATGGAAGGCCTCGGACAGACCTATGTAGGCTTCGACGACGAGGTGCGACCCAACCTGGAACAGTTCGGAACCAATTGCTTGCGATGTGGCAGACGCCTTCAGGAAGGCTTTGTCATGACGGATGAACCGGGCATCTACTTCATTCCGGCACTCATCGACGACTGGCGCTCGACAGGACATTGCGCGGAGTTCCTTAACTTCGACCTACTCGAAACGTACAAGGACTTTGGCGGCATCCGCATAGAAGACGATATCCTCATCACGAAGGACGGTTGCAGATTCCTCGGCAAGGACAGGATACCTTATTAATTCAAAATAATTAAATTCAAAATTCAAAATCATAAAATTCAAAAATAATAAAATGAAAAAGCTCATCGCACTGGCTGCAGCCGCATTGCTCGTGATGCCTGCAGTTGCAAAGGACAAGGAGAAGAAGGCCGACAAGGACAGCCTCATCTTCACCACCATCATCGAGAATCCCGTAACAAGCATCAAGAACCAGAACAGCTCGGGCACCTGCTGGGCTTATTCCTCGCTGGCATTCCTGGAGAGCGAGGCTATCAAGAAGAACCCCGCACTGAAGGAAGATCTCGACCTCTGCGAGTCGTTCCTCATCAGTAAGACATATGTAGATCGTGCAGACAAGCACGTCCGCACGCATGGCGACGCAAGCTTCAGCCAAGGCGGAAGCTTCGAAGATGCCATCTATTGCATGGAGCATTACGGCCTTGTTCCCGAGGGCTTGATGCCTTATCCCATCACCGAGTACGGCGACTCCCTGTTTAACTTCGGCCAGCTCTTCCCCCCGATGACTGCATACCTGCAGAGCATCAGCAAGAGCGGCGCAAAGAAGATCTACCCGAAGGCTTGGAAGGGCGCTCTGCAGAGCATGCTCGACGGCTACTTCGGCAAGTGTCCCGAGGAGTTTGAATACAAGGGCGTGCGCTACACACCACAGAGCTTCGTCAAGGATTACCTGAAGCTCGACCCCAAAGACTACGTCAGCCTGACCAGCTACACACACCATCCCTACTGGAGCACCTTCATTCTGGAGATTGAAGACAACTGGCGCTGGGCAAGTAGCTACAACCTGCCTCTCGACGACCTGATGCGTGTGATGTACGAATCGGTTAAGAATGGCTGGACATTCGCTTGGGGTGCCGACGTCAGCGAGGACGGCTTCAGCCGTCGCAACGGCAAGAACAAGAGCGTGGCTATGGTGCCAGACACCAAGTTCAAGGCTGGTGTGGGCAGCGATCAGGCACGTTGGACGGGCGAGAAAGCTGCGGAGAAAGTGGAGATTGTAAGTGCCAATGCCGAGAAGGCAATCACGCCTGAGATGCGTCAGGAGGCTTATGACAACTGGGAGACGACTGACGACCACGGCATGCAAATCTATGGTATTGCCAAGGATCAGTACGGCAAAGAGTACTTCATGATGAAGAATTCTTGGGGCGAGAGCGGCCCGTTCAAGGGCTTCTGGTACGTCAGCCAGGCTTATGCAGCCTACAAGACCATGAACATCGTCATCAACAAGAACGCTGTTCCTGCTGACATCCGCGCCAAGTTGGGCTTCTAAGCAGGACAACACATACAACCTTCGGTACTCGCATACCGTATATAAATAAAGGCTCAGACAGGGAGCGGCACATCGTTCGAAGCGTTGTGCCGCTCTTTTTATGCTGTCTGGAAGCCCGATTAGACTTGCAATTGCATATACATGTACGTGCAATTGCATATACATGTATATGCAATGAACTTAGCATGTCGAGTTTGGCGATTCGTGGTGTGGAGTCAGCCTTTTCTTGATGTTAAAAGATTTCCTCCGTCAGGGATGTTTTTCTGCCGGAACGTGATAAGTTTGCGAAAAAAACAGTATATTTGTAGGCAGAAAGTACGTTTTGCGATGGAGAGAAACAAGGAAATCTACCGCGTGACGCTGTGTGGCGGGGCGGTGAATGTGTTGCTGCTTGCCTTCAAGTTCACGGCGGGCATCGTGGGGCATAGTGCCGCGATGGTGGCCGACGCAGTCCATTCGCTCTCGGACTTCGTGACGGACATCATCGTGCTGGCTTTCGTCCACATCAGCTCGAAACCCAAAGACAAGTCGCACGACTATGGTCACGGCAAGTACGAGACTTTGGCGTTGACCATTATCGGCTTTATGCTGCTTGCAGTTGCCGTGGGAATCGTGTATGGAGGGCTGGTTAAGATAGTCGTCTGGGCGAGGGGCGGGCAGTTGGAAGCCCCGGGTATGCTGGCGCTTCTGGCGGCTTTGTTGTCCATCATAATGAAGGAAGGCGTCTTCCACTACACGATGGTGAAGTCGAAGCAGCTGGAGTCGCAGGCCCTCGAGGCTAATGCCTGGCACCATCGCAGCGACGCTCTGTCGTCGATAGGCACAGCCATCGGCATCGGCGGAGCCATCTTCCTGGGCCGTCGTTGGGCGGTGCTCGACCCGCTGGCCTCAGTCATCGTGGGCTTCTTCATTGCCAAAGTTGCCCTCGACTTGCTGCGCGGTGGGATAGGAGACCTCACCGAGCAGTCCCTTCCGGACGAGGTGGAGCAGGAAATCTTGCAGCTGGCCAGTTCGGTGGAGGGCGTCGAGGAGCCTCACGACCTGAAGACTCGTCGCATTGGCAACCATTATGCTATCGAACTTCACATCCTTATGGACGGCAATCTCCCGCTCCTCGTGGCTCACGACCGCGCGTCGGAAGTGGAGGACCGGCTGCGCAAACAATACGGCGAGGAGACCCATGTCGTCGTGCATGTAGAGCCGAAAGAGCCTCTCCAAAATCCTCCCTTTAAGGGAAGGGCTTAATCTGCCAAATGATTTAACACTATGAAAAATATGACTATGAGAGTTCTACTAATTGTTTTGCTTGCCTTTGGATTGCAAGCAAACGCGCAGGATTTGTCGCGCTACAAGCGTGTGGTGAAGGAGTTGGCCTCCAAGAAGTATCAAGGTCGCGGGTATGCGAAGGGCGGAGCCAACAAGGCGGGCAAGTTCTTGGCAAAGGAATACAAGCGGGCAGGCGTGGATGAAGTGACGTTGCAACCTTTCACGCTCGACATCCAGACCTTTGCCGGAAACATGGAAATGGAGGCAGACGGGAAGCCCCTCCAGACTGGCGTGGACTTCTCGATGCGCGAATACAGCCCTGGCGTCAAGGGAGAGTTCCCCGTCTATCACGTCGATACGCTCCACTACAATGCCGGCAAGATGTTCTCCGACCTGCAGAAACCCGAATACAGGAACTGCTTGGTGGCTTGCGAGTTCTGGTTCACCTACAAGCACAGCCAGGATTTCTCGCGTCTGCAAAAGGATGGCGAATGCACGAATGCCGGCCTCATCTACACCTGGCCTGCGCCGATTAAGTTCTTCAAGGCTTACGGACATCGTGTCGTAGACAAGCCCATCGTCTGGGTTACGCCGGAAGCCATCGAAGGTGTGCAGCGCGTGCGGCTCGACGTGGATGCCAAGTTCCTGAAGGATTACGAGTGTTTCAACGTCATCAGCAAGGTCGAGGGAGCGCGTCACGACAGTTGCTACGTCTTCACCGCCCATTATGATCACCTGGGCAACCTCGGCGACAAGATATTCTATGCAGGCGCCAACGACAATGCCTCTGGCTCGGCCACGCTCGTCACACTCGCCAGGTACTACGCCAAGCACCGTCCCAAGTTCGACATCTACTTCCTGGCCTTCTCGGGCGAGGACGCCAACCTGCGCGGTTCGACCTATTTCGTGGAGCATCCCACCTTCCCGCTCGAGAAGATTAAGTACCTCTTCAACATCGACATGATAGGCGACAACAACCCGGTTCAATACTGCGAAGTGAGCGACGCAGGCATGCAGGCCTTCCCACTCTTCGAGCAGATTAATGCCGAGAAGCACTATTTCAAGGACCTCCACCGCGGCAATCTCGCTGCCAACAGCGACCATTATGTCTTCGCAACCCGTGGCGTGCCGTGCATCTTCCTTGAGAACGAGAAGGGCGACGCCTTCCAGTATTACCACACCATCTACGACAACTGGGAGCACGCGGTGACCGACAGCTACGAACCCACCTTCCGTCTCGTTCGAGACTTCCTGGAGAGATATTGACACATTATTATATATAATTAGGCTCTTTCCTTGCCTAATTGAAAAGAAAGCCGTACCTTTGCACGAAATTTAACAAAGTGTGCAAAAATAAACAGAATAGAGAATAATATGAGTTTGAACATCATCGTACTTGCCAAGCAAGTGCCCGATACGCGCAACGTCGGCCCGGACGCCATGACGCCCGAGGGAACCGTCAATCGTAGCGCGTTGCCTGCCATCTTCAACCCCGAGGACCTCAACGCCCTCGAGCAGGCTCTGAGACTGAAAGACCAATTCCCCGGCACCACAGTTACCGTCCTCACCATGGGACCGGGCCGTGCTGCCGAAGTGATTCGAGAAGCCATGTATCGCGGTGCCGACGGCGGTTATCTGCTGACAGACCGTGCCTTTGCCGGTGCCGACACACTCGCCACGAGCTATGCCCTCGCTACTGCCATCAAGCATGTATGCCCCAATGTGGACCTCATCATTGGCGGTCGTCAGGCTATCGACGGCGATACCGCTCAGGTTGGACCGCAGGTGGCTGAGAAGTTGGGCTTGAATCAAATCACATACAGCGAGGAGATTCTCTCGCTGAAGGACGGCAAGATTACCGTCAAGCGCCATATCGACGGCGGCGTAGAAACAGTGGAAAGCCCGCTGCCTTGCGTCCTGACCGTCAACGGAAGCGCTGCTCCCTGCCGTCCTCGCAACGTCAAGCGCGTCATGAAGTACAAGCGATGCCTCGCTCCAATGGAGTTGGCTCAGGGCACAAGCTTTGCCGACCTGCCCTACGCAGCAGAGTATGAGAAGAAACCTTACCTGAAGCTCGGTCAACTCAGTTGTGCCGACGTGAATGCCGACCTGCAGCAATGCGGTCTGGCAGGCTCGCCAACTAAGGTCAAGAACGTAGAGAACATCGTCTTCAAGGCGAAGGAAAGTAAAGTATTAACCGGCAGTGACGAGGACGTGAACGGTCTCATCCAGGAACTCCTCGCAAGCCACACAATCGGATAACGCCCTATGAATAGTGTATTTGTTTATTGCGAGCTTGAAGGCACAAAGGTTGCCGAAGTAAGCCAAGAGCTTCTGACTAAAGGCAGGAAGCTGGCCAATACGCTTGGCGTACAACTCGAAGCCGTTGCTGCCGGCAGCGGAATCGTGGGAAAAGTGGAGGCTCAGATACTTCCTTATGGCGTCGATAAACTCCATATCTTCGATGCAGAAGGCCTCGCTCCCTATACGAGCAAGCCTCACACGGCAGTCCTCGTCAACCTCTTCAAGCAGGAGAAACCGCAGATTTGCCTGATGGGAGCTGACGTCGTAGGTCGCGACCTCGGTCCGCGCGTCTCGTCTGCCTTGCATAGCGGACTCACCGCGGACTGCACCAGCCTTGAGATTGGTCCTCATGAGGACAAGAAGAATGGTAAGACGTACGAGAACCTGTTGTATCAGATACGACCCGCCTTTGGTGGAAACATCGTGGCTACCATCGTCAATCCCGAGAACAGACCGCAGATGGCGACTGTTCGCAGCGGCGTGATGAAGGCAGAGATACTCGACCAGAACTACAAGGGCGAGGTCATCGTGGAAGATGTAGCGAAGTTCGTTCCCGAGGCAGAGTACGTCACCAAGGTGCTCGACCGTCACGTCGAGGCAGCCAAGAACAACCTGAAAGGCGCTCCTATCATTGTGGCTGGAGGCTATGGCGTCGGCTCGAAGGAAGGCTTTGACCAACTGTATGAACTCGCCAAAGTACTTCATGCAGAAGTGGGTGCCAGCCGTGCTGCCGTGGATGCAGGCTTTGCCGACCACGACCTGCAGATTGGTCAGACAGGCGTCACCGTCCGTCCCAAAGTGTATATCGCTTGCGGCATCAGCGGTGCCATTCAACACGTGGCAGGCATGAAGGAGTCGGGCATCATCATCTCCATCAACTCAGACGAGAACGCCCCCATCAACACAATTGCCGACTACGTCATCAACGGCACAGTAGAAGAAGTCGTACCAAAGCTCATCAAGTATTACAAACAGAATAGTAAATAAAACCAGTAGTTAAGTAGTTAGAGTAGTTAAGTAGTTAAGCCATTACCTCATGACTAATAACTTTCACGGAATCGTTGCATGGCAGAAGGCACATGACTTTGTGCTGATGGTTTACAAGGAGACAAAAAACTTCCCTGACTTTGAGAGATATGGGTTATGTTCTCAGTTTCAACGTGCAGCTATTTCCATTCCTGCTAACATAGCGGAAGGTTATAAGAAATTGAGTAGAGCAGATAAACTTCGTTTTTACAACATTGCCCAAGGTAGTCTGGAGGAATGCAGATATTATGTTTTGCTTTCAAGGGACTTGGGTTATATCGATGAAGAGCATTACAATCACCTTTTTGATATGGTAGAAGAAACAAGCAAGTTGTTGAATGGCTATTGCAAAGGTGTTATTGACAAAGATTTCAGTAAAGACCTTTAGCTGTAGTATTGGCTTAACTACTTAACTACATAACTACTCTCTACAAAAATAAAGTAACATGGCAAACTATTATAACGACATAAATGAGATTAAGTTCGAGCTCGAGAACAGTCCTTTGATGGAGCGCATCGTTGAGCTCAAGGAACGTCAATACGAGGATAAAGACAAGTACGACGAGGCTCCGCAGGACTTTGCGGATGCGATGGATTCGTATGACAAGGTGCTGGACATCGTGGGCGACATCGTGGCGAACGTTGTGGCTCCCAATGCTGAGGCTGTTGATGCCGAGGGGCCTCACCTCGAAAAGGGTCGCGTCACTTATGCTTCGAAGACCTACGAGAACCTCAACGCCATGATTCAGGCAGGCATGAACGGCATGACGATGCCTCGCCGCTATGGTGGCTTGAACCTGCCTGTCACAGTCTATACCGCAGCGAACGAGATTGTCTCGACCGGCGATGCTGGCTTCGAGAACATCTGGAGCCTGCAGGACTGCATCGAGACGCTCTATTGCTTTGGCAACGAGGAACAAAGACAGAAGTACATTCCCCGCGTATGTAAGGGCGAGACAATGTCGATGGACCTGACCGAGCCTGATGCCGGCAGCGACCTGCAAAGCGTGATGCTCAAGGCAACCTTCGACGAGGAGAACAACTGCTGGCGTTTGAACGGCGCAAAGCGCTTCATTACGAACGGCGACAGCGACATCCATCTGGTGCTTGCACGCAGCGAAGCAGGCACACGCGACGGCCGTGGCCTCTCGATGTTCATCTATGACAAGCGCGACGGAGGCGTTGACGTGCGTCGTATCGAGAACAAACTCGGCATACATGGCTCGCCAACCTGTGAGCTGGTCTATAAGAATGCGAAGTGCGAGCTGTGCGGCGACCGCAAGCTTGGCCTTATTAAATATGTAATGTCGCTGATGAATGGCGCCCGCCTCGGCATTGCTGCTCAGAGCGTTGGCCTCAGTCAGGCAGCATACAACGAAGCCGTCGCCTATGCACGCGACCGCAAGCAGTTCGGCAAGGCCATCATCGAGTTCCCCGCTGTGGCTGAGATGATCAGCAACATCAAGGCGCGCCTCGATGCAGGTCGTGCGTTGCTCTATCAGACGGCGCGTTATGTGGATATCTACAAGGCACTGGAGGACATTGCTCGCGACCGCAAGCTGGAGCCCGAAGAACGTGCTGAGCTCAAGCAGTACAGCCGCCTCGCCGATGCCTTCACACCATTGGCAAAGGGCATGAACAGCGAGTATGCCAACCAGAATGGCTACGACTGCATACAGGTCCATGGCGGTTCAGGCTTCATGCTCGAGTATGCTTGTCAGCGCATCTATCGCGACGCCCGCATCACCTCTATCTACGAAGGTACAACACAGCTGCAGACGGTAGCTGCCATTCGCTATGTGACGAACGGCTTCTATTCGCAAGTCATCGAGGACTACGAGCAGTTGCCTGTCGCTGCGGAACTTGAAGGAACGAAGGCTCGCATCAAGGCAATGGCCGAGAAGTTCAATGCTTGTACGGCAGCAGTCAAGGAGGCAGACAACCAGGAACTGCACGACCTCTGTGCCCGTCACCTTTATGAGATGGCTGCAGACGTCATCATGTGTCACCTCTTGATGCAGAACGCTACAAAGGCTCCCGAGTTGTTCGGTAAGAGCCTGCAGGTCTATGTGAACCTTGCAGAAGCTGAGGTCGAGAAGCACGCCACTTTGCTTGGCAAGCTGAACCCTGAGCAGCTCGACAATTACAGACAACAATAATCAATCCATAAACCATGAAACACAATCTTTTATCATGCCTGATGATGCTCGTCGCCTTGCAGTTGCAGGCCACGGACATTATCGATGGCAACTGCCACTATCGCGAGATAGATGGGCGATATGCAGGTGTCCGAAAGAACGACAATGGCGTAACGACTACGACTTTCGAGACGGACGACCGCATCATCCTCGTCTATTGCCTTCGTATTCCCAAGGCCACGGTGTCTGCCTCTGCAAAGCTGATATCAAAGGTGACAGGCGATGTGACACTTAATGTTCGCGTCAAGAACTGTGAGACTAGCGAGGTGCTTCTTGAGCATAGCGTTACACAGGCATGTACCAGAAGCAAGAGTGCGAGCCTGGAGATAATTCCAGAGATGAACTTCCCTGCCGATACGTGGTATCGTGTGGAGATTCAGGCTCCCGAGGGATATAGTCGCATCCAGCGTCTTGATGAGCTCGACTTCGAGCGTACGGGCAGCCGGCCTGTTATAGATGCCCATCTGCGAGGTTTCCCAACGCCTGCCACACATCTTTGGTTCGGACACTCTACGGCTGCCGGCGCTCCGCAGAACGAGTCATATGAGTGGTGCTACCAGGAAGTGCTTATGCCAAAGCAGTGGGCAACCATCAACACGTACCTCATGACGCTTGGCATCACAGGTGGCTACATGGGCATACAGATGTGTGGCCAGACTGTGGAGAACGAGAACGGGCAGAAAACCGATACGATTCCCTCGTCTTATCAGCATCGCGTCCTCTTCTCCATCTGGGACAATGGCGACACAGACATCACTCCCGACCTCGCCACATACCTCAGGGCAGGTGCATTGGCTAACGGCGATGACGTTGCCATCAATCGCTTCGGCAACGAAGGCACAGGCTGCCAGTCTATGGTCTATAATGGTCGTTGGAATCCGGGGCAATGGGTACAGTTCCTGACGTGTGCCCGTCCAGAGGAGCGTACCATCGTTCTCAAGGATCAAGCCGGCAACGACAGCATCATTCGCTATCCCTGTTCGCTGCTCTCTACGTGGTACAAGAACATAGACGACCCTGAGTGGCACTACATGGCAACCATCCGTCACAGTGGCGAGTCGCACTACTACAACACCTGGTACTCCTTCATCGAGAACTGGGCCGACACCGGCGGCGAGCTCTTCCGCAGGGCTTATTACCGTAACAATTACCAGCGCAGTGTGGGCAGCGGCAAGTGGTACTTCGTCAACAAGGTGGACCTCTTCTCGCAGACAGACTATCAGACTTTCATCAAGGACGGAGAGATAACCACCCGCCACCGCCGCATGGACTATGGTCATGGTCGTGCCAGCGATGTGCCTCGTGCGTTCTACATGCAGACTGGCGGCTACGGAATGCCTAAGGATTCTGCCAGCACATTGCCGCTCGTGGACGACCACAGCTGCGTGGAGAGCATCAACCTCGACTCCCTTATCGCTACGCTGAAGACGGCTTACCTTGCCGACTCGAAGGCTTCGATGAAGGCACTCCTTGCTACGCGTGGTACGAAGAAGTTGCTGGATCCGTTTGTTCAGGATCTAGTCGCCAGAGCTAACCGCTTCGAGGGATACACATATGAGGCGTTAGCACCCATTCGCGACATGTTGAAGACCGAATATACCGTCAGGGAGATGAAGGCTGCGCTGCTGAAGATGGCCGAAAAGAACGAGTTGTTGCGCTACGGCAATACCGTGAAGACTGACCACATCTGTTCTTTCCGAGCTTATATGATAGGCAACGGCACGGACATCATTGCAGTGCGCGACAATCAGCTCGTCACCATTCCTCAGGCTGAGGCTGACGTGACAGACCCCAACAACCATTGGATTATCTTGCGTCACGACGACCAGACCTACTACTGCATCTATAACATGGGCACAGGTCTCTTCTTGTCTTCGCGTGAAAAGTCTTTCCTGTCTGCCATTCCCGAACGGATTACGATGAATTTCGCAGTCGGCAAGTTCGCTTTCCGACTGGCTTCATCCAGATACCTCGGCATCAACGCAAGCAAAACTCTTGTGCAAGTCACCAGCAATCCTGCCCGTTTCGAGTTGCTCGACAATTACTACCTGACGCCCAGCACGGCTCTTTGCGAGACTCTGCTCGAACAGACAACTCCCGAAGGCATCACAGCCACAGGTATCGACGAGGTGGAGATCGAGCCCGTGCTCCTGCCAGGGGAGGAGACGAGTTCCCTGTCCGACGACATTGTCGGCGTGTATTACTACGACCTGCAGGGACGCCGCATCGGCTATGCTTTGCCTGTAGGAGAGCCCGTCATAGCGCACATCATCCTTCGCAACGGCGCTTCCATCGTCAGGAAGATAATGGCTAAATAAACGAAAGTAAGCCTGCATAAACATAGAGCCCACGCAGAAGCGCGGGCTCTATGTGTTATAATGTTATTTCCTTTAAGCCTGTTCCTTATTCTATCAAGACCTTTTTGCCGCCAACGATGTTGATGCCTTTCTGAGGCTTGCTCAAGCGTTGGCCAGCAAGGTTATAGATGAAGTCATTCCCTTCAGGAGAGGATTTAGGAGAGGCTACTCCTGTAATCAAATCCTTTGTCGCTTGCGTGTCGGGGCCGATGACAACCCAGTCGTTCGTCACTTCTGTGCCGTCGGCATCATAGACATAGTTGCCCGACAGATAACCGCCGACAGGATAGCGCACGTCGGTGTAACTGTCAAAATGGATTGACCTGTCGTTGTTAAACGAGATAGGCCCGTATTTGCCGAAGGCAGCGAAGAGGCCTCCACCCTCGATGGTGAACCATGATTTTGTTTGTTCGTAG
>ONSR01000109.1 GCA_900320565.1 uncultured Prevotellaceae bacterium | reverse complement strand
CCTGCAGTTCTCTCATGTCCGCCCTTGAAGCGACCTTGGGAGGATTCTCATCAAGAAGGTCTTGCAAACGCATGACGACAGATGATTTCTTGATATTCTGGTTAATAAGGGCATGTTCTTCATTAAGGGGGCTTCGATGGGCGGAAACTATTTCTTGCAACTTGGTTATTTCCTCTTGTTGACCGCTGGTGTCTTGCGGCTTCTCCTCGTCTGCTGAACTAGCTTGCATGAGTTCGGTCTGTGCCCTTCCCAGCTTTTCGAGGTCACGCTGATAAATAAGCATTTTCTTTTGGAGCCTCTTGCTGTAGAGTAAGAATGACATCACAATAATGGAAGCAATAACGATGACAAACAAAAGTTGGGTATGCAGTTGCCCTGCCTCCGATGTCTTTTGTTCGGCCAACAATTTGTTGCGGTTATAATTATAGGAAGCCTTTAAGCGCTGGATGTTCTGCATTTCAGAGAGAGAATAGGCGGAGTCGTTCAGCTGATAGCCCAAATTAGCATATTTAGCGATGGAATCGGGTTTTTTCAATTTTTCGTAGACTTCTTGTAAGCCTTTGCAGGCTGCTATCTGATGGTTTAGGGTATAGCCTTCTTTCTGCAAGCGACGGAATTGATACTCTGCTGAGTCAACTTTAAAAGTAGCTAGGTGGTAACGCCCTTTTATATAATAGTACATTTCACGTCCTTTGACAATGGTCCCTAAAGAATCAAATAGCCCGGAAGCGCATTCATACTTGTCGATAAAATGGCGAGCCCGACTAATATCTCCCAAGTCGAGAGCGGAGGTGATAGACGCTCCTATTGTCCTGGCAGCACGCCTGTACTGACCTGCAGACTCATATAAGTGTGATGCATTCTCACGAATGGAAACCACGGAGTCAGGTCTGTGCATTAAGCTATATGCGTTGGCCTTTTGTGCATAACTTTCGATAGCAATCAATGTATCTTTTGCTTTCCATGCATAATAACTTGCCATTTCTAATTCTTTAATCTGACTTCTTGGCTGTATCAAATCGTAATAGATTCTTGAAGATTGCGCATATACCCTGCTTAATGCAGCATAGTCACAGTCCTGGGCGGTGGTATCAGCACAGTCAGCAGCTTCAAGATATGCCTCAAGAGCGGCAGGTGCCTCTCCCATGTCAGCGTATGTGCGGCCGAGGATATAGTGGGCACGCATGCGCTCGTTGGGAGTGCCGTGACGGTCGAAGTACTTCACCAGCTGCTCAGCCAACGAGTCGTTGGTCATCACCGAGTCGGCACGGTTCTGCCGCTCCAGCTCCTCGAGCTGGGCGCGCATCTGACTGCCGTCGCCCGAACAGGAGGCGAGGACGGCCAGAAGGAGGAGGAGCAGCAGGTGAAGGGCATTCTTCATCTTCGGTTGCTTTGCTGCTTTCGGCTCGCATCCCTTATATCTCATATACTCAGGCATCGTGGACAAAGAGGCTGAGAAGCCCCTCCGGCAGCTGCATGACGATCTGACGGCGGTCGTGGTCGATGCTAGTGATGAGATCCTCGGCAGCGGGGATGAGCGTGCCGTCGTCGAGGCAGAAGAGCACGTTGGCCGTGCTGTCGTCGATGCTGGCTATGCGGCCTACATGCTTGCCGCTTGTGGCATCGACCAAGTCGAACCCAGTGAAGTAGGCCCATGTGTAGCCGTCGCCTTCGTCGCTGTCGGCCTGGCTGCGAAGAAAGTAGACGTCGCAGTTGGTAAGCTCGCGTGCCCGCTCCACGGTGTCGATGTCCTCAAACTTGATAAGGGCGGTGGTATCGGAGCGGAAGCGGTATTCCTCCATATAGAAAGGTACGAGGATGCCGTCGACCATCAGGATGAGACAGTCAGCATCGACACGGTCGAAGACGTCGTCGTCGACTTGCATGGATATCTCTCCATGCACGCCGTGGGGCTTGCCCAGCCGTCCAATCTTGTATACTTCGTCCTCTCTGATCATGTCATGCGTGTGATGTGGGCTCCCAGTGTCGTTCCAACGGGGGCGGATGTATAAAGGGTGTTGTTGTCGGTATCCTTTACGACATAAGTTACATAGTAACTGGGGTGGAAATAGCTATCCATCAGCGTTGCGAGAGCTCTACTCTGCTCAGAAGTCATATCCTCCACAGCAATGACGTAGAACTGGTTACCATTGTCGAGGGTATTCCAGTTACCAACGGCACCATAAGACCATCCGTTGGAGGCATTGATGCAGTTGGCACCATTCATCTTGAGAGTGAAGGTGTATTCATAGTTTGCTGCCGCAACGGCAACCGTGCTTGTGGGATTGTCTACGAGCGGGAAATAGTATCCAGTTACTCCGCTAAGTTGACTCTGATTATCCACAAACTTGCCTGCACTAAAGTTATAGAGGTATGTGTTACCCTCATAGGTGTAAAGGGCAAACTTTGTGTTGGCTCCCTTAGTATTCAAGGCGGCCTCACTTGCACTTGCACTCAGCAATCCA
>ONSR01000008.1 GCA_900320565.1 uncultured Prevotellaceae bacterium | reverse complement strand
TAAGTTTTTTATTTCATGCTCCGCTCCGTGGCTTCGGGCAGAAGATAGATTGTATGGAACGTATCGGTTGCCTCAACGACGACTGCCTTATAGCCAATGTATTTGAAGTGAAGCGTGGCATCTGTGCGAGGAACCCAGAAGACGAAATGGCCTGTGGAGTCAGTCGTTTCTGTTCCCCATATCCTTCTATCATGAAATATATGAATCATGGTATGCTCTAAAGGCTCGTCGTTTTCGTCATACACTACGCCCGTCACACGACGGCGGCTTGCTTTCAGTTCCTCATGCTGGTCCATATAGTAGTCGCATAGTGTGTCCTCTACACAGATGTACTCTATGACGCCGTGCTTTGCTGCCTCTCCATACTTCTCGATGTAGCGTTGCTTGACATTCTTGTAATCCATTACTCTGCTGACAAGCAAATGCTGCCCTTTGAAGTAGTCGAGATAAGACCTCTTGTCCAACCACTTGTTGTTTTCCTTTGGTTGAGGCACTCCGTTGATAAGGTAAAGGATGGAGTCATTGGGAGGACTGTTATGTGAACCACGTATGACACCTTGGGGAAGAAGCCGTACCTCGTTTTCTTCGGGCACATATTTAGGCAAACCGGCGATTTGCTCTTGTGAGTTTCCTCGCAGCCGCATGTTGTAGCCGTTGTAGAGAACTTGAAGGACTTGTAGCCTGCTTGTTCGGCACAAAGCGTGACATCCTTTTTCGGAACCCAAAAGACGAAATGGCCCGTGGAGTCGGTTGCAGCACCTATAAAAAAATCCCGTTCTACATGCACGTAGGCTTCCGTCAAAGGCTTGCCGTTGTTATCAAACATGTAGCCCTCAACACGGTGATATTTCTTCTTCAGTTTCGGATGCTTACAGACGTAAGCGTCGCTATAGGTGTCGGGCACGGTCGTTATCTCTATCACGCCATACTTGGCACGTCCGCCATACTTCTCGGTATAATAACTGTCTTTGTGGACGTACACGCTGTCAATCATCAGTCCCTGCTGAGAAAAGTACCGAGGCATGTAGGTGTCAATGTCGTCCATGTCGTTTCCCATAATCCTTTGCTTTAATGAATCGGGCAGCGGTTCGCCGTTGACCAGGATAAGCGTGGAGTCGATTCTGTCCTTGTCGCTTGGCCCGTCGCCTGTTCCCCGAAGTCGCATGGTGGTGCCTGAACCCAAATCTGCCGAAGTGGGAACGATAGTAGCATTGGCTATCATGCGTTGAAGTTCTTCCCTTTCCTCTGGAGTGGAGGCCATAATTACTATTGCACCGTTATTACAAGGTATCTTTATGTCTTGCAAAAGACCTTGCTCTTTGAGGTACTCTTCAATGCGTCTGTCGATTTCTTCTGACGCCATGCCACGTGAGTCAAACAGAGTCTTGCCGTTGACCACCACGAGAAATGAATCCGTTTTGCCAATCTGGTCGATGATGCTATCTCCTATCCCCCGGAGGTGCATAGTGGTGCCTGAACCTAAGTCTGCCGAAGCGATGTCCCGTTCTGCAATCTGCCCTTGAAGAGCCTGGTCAACAGACTCGAAGGCGAGATCTTCGATGTCGTCCATCTTGAATTTCTGAACTGCACCTGTATATTCACGGGCAGGAATATCAAGCGACGAAGCAGCTGGGGCATTGGCTTTCGCTAAAGCAAGTTCTTTGCGTGGAGCAATGACGGGCTTTGAGACTTCTGTAACCACTTCCTTTGTCGGCACTCTTGCAGGCTCGGACGCATGCTCGGGCTGGGTTGGCTCTACTTGTGCCATGAGCGGCTGCTCTGTCTGTTCCTTTCCTATATTATATATAAGGAGCAACGCCACGGATGCTGCGATGCCGATGCCTAAAGCCCAAGCGAGTGCAGAGTGCCTCTTTGTCTCCTTGCCGATGACTTCCTGCTCGAAGCGTGCCCACTCCTTGTCCACGTCGGGTATGCCGATTCTCTTGTCGATGTCTTCCGTCTTCATGTTACTTTGCAATTTTAAGGGTTTCTCTGATTCTGGCCAACGAGCGCGTGATGTGTTTGTTGACTGCCGACGAGCTGATGCCGAGCACAGAGGCAGTTTCCGCGTAGGTCATCTCGTCCTCGTAGTGTAGCTGGAGCACTCGGCGGTCCTGCTCCGTCAGGTTGTCGTCGATAACCTGCTGAAGTTGCTGCAACAGTTCTTCCCGCCCCTCATCCTTCTGCCAGGCAGTCTCCTTCTGAAGTTCTTCCTTCAGCCGTCTTTGCAGTTGCCGGTCGCGCAGGATGTGCAGGCATTGGTTCCTTGTGGCAGCGAGCAGATAGCCTCGGATGCTTTCCGTGGCTATTTCAGGCTTGCCTCTCCACATCTGGACAAACACCTGATGCACGGCATCCTTGGCATCGTCAGCATTCTCTACCAGGGAGAACGCCATGCGATACATGTGCGGATAGCTGTCCTTGAAGAGCCGCTCGAACTGTCGTTTGCTGTAGTCCATACCTGTTTAAGACGCTTTTATATATAAGACCACTGAGGCGAGAAATCAAATACCCCTTAAGTGCAAATAAAATGCGGCACGCCATCTTTGCCAATGCGGCACGCCATCTTTGTCAACGCGGCACGTTAAGTTTGCCAACGCGGCACGCCGTGTTTGAAGATGTCCTGTACGGAGAGTCATTATATCTTTCCCAGAATGCGGTCCATCACCCAGTTGACGCTGGTGGCGCTGATGCTGTCGGCAGTGCAGATGCTACTTTGCTGCAGATGTTCCACTACGCTCTGAATGAGTGGGAGCTGAACGTGTTCGGGGTTCTCGACGTGGAACTCTTGACGCCCTTGCTCATTACGCATGACGATGGGCTCGTAGGTGAAGACGGAGAAATGCAGTTGTCCTCGGTCGCCAATCAGTTCGATGCGGTCGGTACGGGCACTCTCGTGGCTGACAAAGCACCACGAGCCGCTGCCGGGCAAGCCGTCGGCAAACTGGAAGGCTGCGCTCACGGTGTCTTCCGTCTCATAAAGTCCGCCACGATTACTGCTGAAGCCCTTCGCCCTGACAATCGGTCCGAATATTTCTTGCAGCAGGTCAATCTGGTGAGGTGCAAGGTCATAGAAGTAACCTCCGCCAGCTATGTCGCGCTGCACACGCCAGGGAAGTGCTGTACTGTTATAGTCGAGGTCGCGTGGCGGACAAGCAAAGCGTATCTGTACGGACGTCACCTTGCCAATGGCCCCTTTCTCTACAAGTTCCTTCACCTTTTGGAAGTAGGGCAGATAGCGCCTGTAATAAGCCACGAAGCATGGCACGTGCGTTTGTTCGCTGACACGATTGATGCGTTGACAGTCGAGGTAACTGCTTGCGAGGGGTTTCTCTACATAAACAGGCTTGCCTGCCTTCATCGCCATAATGGCATAAGTGGCGTGCGATGAGGGCGGGGTGGCGATGTAAATCGCATTGACCTCCGGATCGTTGATAAGCTGCAGAGCATCGGTGTACCAGCGAGGGATGTTGTGCCGTTCTGCGTAAGAGGAAGCCTTTTCCTTGCTACGACTCATTACAGCCCAGATGCGCGAGCCTGCCACAAGATTGAATGCAGGTCCGCTCTTCTTCTCGGTTACTTCACCGCAACCGATGAAGCCCCATCGTATTTCTTTATATATAGGCTGTGGCATTTAATTGAAGAAGTTCCAGCTCAGGCCGAAGTGGATGGTCAAAGGGTTAATGGGATAATGTGGCACGAGGAATGAATGTCCGGAGCCAGCATTGACATGACGGGCTGAGACATATAGGCGGCAGTGCTTCAGATGCATATTGGCGTAAACTCCAACGATAGGATAGCCCCCTATATTTACTCGTTCGAAATTGGTGTCTTGCACGGCAAACTGCTGAATGGCAGGGCTATAGTCAGGCGCGTAGTATGATGTAAAGAATCGCATGTCACCACCAATCTGCACACGCAATACCTTTGCAATGCCTATGCGGAAGAGCAGATAAAGATTGGTGTATATGTTTAGTTTCGGAAGTGGCAAGGCATCCTGATTGCTGCTCGTCTGGTAACTCACCTGATTATCCCAATGTATAAACTTCCAATGGAGGTCTTGGGCAAGCGTCGCTCCAAATACCTGTACGCTGCCGGTTTGCATAACATCAACTGCATGGCTGTAATCTGTAGGGATGATACTTGTTGCGCTCTTTCCAGCATGCAGAGTATTCTGCATGCCAAAGTATGTATAGTTCGATACATTCTCGAAACCGACTTGCAGTTTTGTTCCGAGTTTCTTGAGGCGAAGTGTACCATCAATCTTTAGGCGTACTTCCCGACTCAGATCATCGTTGTCCCACCAACATACTTGCGAGTGATAATGCCGGAAGAAGAAGGTCGGCTTGCGATGCATGAAGTTGACGTGCACATCGGTAAAGAGGCTGTCACGTCTGCCAAGGCGCAACTGTAGGTTAGTCTTGCCATCTATGTTTAAATCGCCAACATGCTCGCCGACAAGCCATACCTCGGCAGATGTGTTGAAGTGGAAGCGAGAACCTTGAGTGCGAGCCAGTTCACCGCCTACAGAGATGTCGTTTTCCGTGTAGCGGGTCAGCCCGTCTTGTCCATCCATCAATTGGTATGTGCGCAGCTTGTGAGTACCAAAGAGCGTAATGCCCATCTGTGCCCACTTGTTGAATCCTTCGCGAAGAGCAATGCCAAAGGTGTTGCGCACAGAAAGAGCCTTTGTCAAGTCCGCCATCTTGTTCCCATCGCCATAGAAGCAATCAGTGTAGTAATCCTTGGTTGTGTTGTGGGACAGGTATTCGTGCTTAAGATTGCTTAGTTCAAAGGTGTGTATGATACTGGTGACGGGAATGAACTCTTTGGGTATTTCCTGTTTGCCTTGCCAAACTTGCATGAGCGAGTCAATAGCAAGTCTTCGTGCTAAGGTATCTCCTCGAAGCACAGTCTGAATGCTGTCGGGCAAATCGGATAGAAGCTCAGCAGCAGATGGAGGAGTGGGCTTTAAGGAGTCGGGTACCTCAATGACACGCGTAAAGCCCATGTTATAACGATGCGAAAGGTATGCATGCTGTTCGTGGTTCCTGTTCCATGTCTGGTCGAGCATCGTCGGTATGTTCCTCGAATCGTATGATTGCCCAAGGCTATAAGGATCTTCAATGTATCGGTCATCCTCGATGCCACCATTCTCGCCCATCTTCATATGGTTGACGCCAATGTAAGCATGGATGTTATACCGTTCGCCGCGATAATAGCCATAGAATGTGCTACCGAACATGCTGCTTGGCTGAGCATAATAATAGCCAACGCCGTAGCTATAGTCTATCTTAAAGCCCAGACCGGCAAGTTTGTTGATGTTGGTGGCGAAGTAACCACGGACGCGGTCCTCGCCAGTCTGCCTGTTGCCACATGAATGATAGGCAAGGTTCGTGATGGGACTCTTTGTGTTGGTAAAGCGAAAGTCCTGTAGCGAGCCACGGAAAAAGCTATAGGGCTGTAGGAAGAGAAACTCGTCGGAAGTGTTGTCTCGGTTGAAGTAGAGACGACTCAAGCGTGGAGACGAAATGTTGGCAAGGTAGTTGTATTCGCCTGTATAGCCATCGGTGGCGTTCCATTTCTGGAAGTCATGCACGACGGTATCATTGTTTTCCGCATCGACGACGGTGCCAAGACGAGGTTCCAATACCCATTGGAATTGTCCGATGGGAATAGGTTTCTCGTTTTTATGCTTTGTCGTGTCGCGTCCCCAGGTTGTGCGATTACCAGCTCCATCTGTATATGAACCGTAGTCGTCATCCCTTACGATGTATGTTTCGCCATCATCGTAGAGGGCGGCATTGCTTCCGTCCTTATTGACACGATGTGTCTGAGCACTTGCTGTCAGCAGGGTGCAGAAGAGGAGCAACGATATGAATAACCTACGGTTCATGCTTTGGATTAGAGGAGACGCATTATGAATTCTATGACCTTGAACGCCATGCCGACGGCAATGACGATGAGTGCCGGCATATGATTCTCGCCACCGAAGAAGTACATGGCAAGTCCGATGGCTGCCAAGACGAGGAACAACGTGTTGAGCACCATTCTGATCTTGGTGTTGTCGTGTTGTCCTGCCCGCTTCCTGCGGATGCGTTCCACTTGTTCTTCCAGGGAAAGTTCTTCCTGTCTCATCGTTTAGTTTACTTTACAGGCTCAATGACGAAGCCATAGCTGTAGTTCTTTTCGCGGAGTTCATACTTTTCCAGCGGGCCTGGGCCGCAGCTCTGGTTGCCGAGACCACGCATGGCAGCATCGAGATGCAGGATGATCTCTGGACGATGAATCTTGCTGAGTTCGTGCAAGTACTTTGTCTGCCAGAGTTCCTCGTCCATGTAATGCAGGGCACTGAAGTGGAACTTATCTTCTGTACGGAAGCGGACGCCTTCTCCCTTATCGTCCGTGAAGGTCACCCACTTCACGTCACAACGCTCGCCCATGCTTTGAGGCTTCTCGTATTCCTCAGTCATGCCGTTCACTGTGTTGTTCCATACGCCTATGAATGCTGAGGTCTTGCGGTCGGGATAGTTCTCGTGAGGACCGCGGCCGAGCCACTCGACGTTGCCCAGACGCGGGTCGAGCGCTGCGATGAGGCCAAGGCGGCTGAAGTCCTTGTTGCTTTCGTTGCCGAAGTTACTCTTGACGCCGATGCTGCCGTCATTGTAGATGGTATAAGTTGTCTCGACGGGAATGTTGGTCTGACCGTCGCGACCGGACTTGACATTATAAGTGACGTTGATGATTGCCGCGTCTTCTTCCTGCTGCAAAGTTACTTTGGGAGACTGGATTTCGCTCTTGAAATTGTTGCGGCGGTCGTTGCTGATGCTGCGGAAACCGTTGAAGGTCAGGTTGCCGAAAGGTATCTTGTCGCCCGTCACGATAATGGGCTTGCCGTTGTACGACAGCTCTGTAACAGCTCCGCTCTGCTTGCTGACGGCAAAGGTAAAGCCTTCATTCTTGACACTTATTTGCTGAGCATTCTCCTCGACCTTGAGGGCTCCACTTGCTTTGGCAGCCGCCATGAGCGTGGGCTGACCGTCGCGAAGCAAGAGTTGCTCTGTTGCGACTTCATGTCCGGCCTCTGCCCAGTTCGTTGCCTCCTTGAGCCTGAGGGAAACATTGAGGTGATAAAGGCCCTCTTCGGAAGGCACTTCGCACGGAAGTTCAATGAAGCAGCTGTCGCCAGGCTGTACTTCGGGCAGCGATGTGGTGCCGCTCTTTATCATGCGACCGTCGCGAAGCAGACTCCAATGGAATGTGAAGGCGCTCAACGGCGTGAAGCAGTAGCGGTTGCGAATGCGTATCTTGCCTTCGTCGTTCAACTTGAAGTCAACGTACTGATACACCTTCTTGACCTCGAGCAGCTTGGGTGTGACGTGGCGGTCGGCTGTTATGATGCCGTTGCAGCAGAAGTCCTGGTCGTTGGGATAGTCGCCGAAGCCGCCGCCGTAGTACATATTCTTGGTCGGTTCGCCCCATTTGCAGAGACTTTGATCCACCCAGTCCCAGATGCAGCCGCCTATCATACGTTGGCTTTCGAACTCGATGTAGTCCCAATACTCCTGCAGATTGCCGATGGCGTTGCCCATTGCGTGAGCATATTCGCAGAGGTAGAACGGACGACCCTGCAGGTCAGCCTGTTTGTCGAGACGTATCATGTGGTCTATCCTGGGGTACATGCGGCTGTCCATATCCGCTACTTCGTTCATGCCTTCATAGTGGATGAGGCGGTCGTCGAGCTCCTGAATGGCCTTCTTCGAAGCGACGAAGTTATCGCCGCCGCCGCATTCGTTGCCCATGCTCCAGAAGATGACGCTGGGATGATTGCGGTCGCGAAGCACCATACGCACTTGTCTGTCAACATACTGAGCCTCCCATTTCGGGTTCTTTGACAGGCTGTGATTGCCGTGACACTCAACGTCTGCTTCGTCCATCACATAGATGCCGTAGTAATCATACAGGGCGTACATGCGTGGGTCGTTGGGGTAGTGACTCGTACGAACCGTGTTGAGGTTGTAGCGCTTCATCAATAAGATGTCCTCTATCATGCTTTCCACGGGCACAGCCTTGCCGTAGATTGGGTGCGTGTCATGGCGGTCAGCGCCCTTGAACATGACGCGCTTGCCATTGATGAAGACGCGTCCGCCTCGGTTTTCTATCTTTCGGAAGCCGTACTTCTGCGTATAGACATCGCCGCCGACGCTGATGTTGACGGTGTAGAGGTTAGGTGTCTCGGCTGTCCACAGCTCGGGGTTCTGCACTTCGAGGTTGAGTTGGGCGTCGCGTTTGCCATTCTCTATGCCGCTTACCTGCAGGATGGCCGTCTGGATGGTCTTGCCTGCGGGATTGACAAGCTCTACGTCAATGCGGGCGTCAGTCGCTTTCTTGTTGAGGTTTTGCAGGGCGATGTCGATGCCGAGGAAAGCACGGCTGAAGTTGTCGCCGCCGCGTCGTCCGCGTCCTCCCATCATCGAACGGAGTCGGACGTCCTGTACATGCAGTTTCTGACGCGCTTCGAGATAGACGTCACGATGTATGCCGCTCAGTCGGAACATGTCCTGATCCTCGATGTACGAGCCGTCGCTCCAGCGATAGACCTCAACACAAACGAGGTTCTCGATGCCTGGCTTGATGTATTTCGTCACGTCGAACTCGGCATCCACATTGGGAGCCTGCGTGTAGCCGACCTTTTGTCCGTTCACCCAAACATAGGCTGCGCTGTAGATGCCATTGAAGTGGAGATAGATTTCCCTGTCTTTCCACGAGGCGGGCACCGTGATGGTGCGGCGGTAGCTGCCTACGGCGTTGGGTTCGTTCACGACGGTATATCCCTCCTGACCTTTGATGAAAGGCGGCTGATTCCTAAACGGATAGGTCACGTTGGTGTAGATGGGCGTACCATATCCCTGCATTTCCATGCACGAAGGCACAGGAATTGTCTTCCACGAGGAAGCGTCGAAGTTCGTCTTATAAAAGTCTTTCGGACGGTCTTCGGGTTTCGGAACCCAATTGAACTGCCACGTGCCGTTCAACATCAGCCTGAGAGAAGAGTTCGGCCAAAGCCAAGGCTGCTGGTAGGCAGCGTCGCTCTTCATCTCTTTCTCGCTGGCATAGAGCAACATAGTGGCGCGTCCGGGCTCCTTGTTGATGCCGTAGATGGCCTCGTTTTCCCAGTCGTTCGTGCTGGCGGCACCCTGCTCGCTGGTCTTTATCTCGAGGTTCGTCTTGACGAGTCGCCACTGAAGATACTCGCTTTGGTTCGTTCCGCGAAGTTGCCAAACGTGCCCGCCAGGCTGACAAGTGTCGTTGTATCCGAGCTTCAGACCGCCTGCAGCGCAGGTCAGGACGTAGGTCTCGGTCCCAGTCTTCTTGACGAGCCACTGCTGATTGGCGTTTCTTGTATCGAGCGACCAAGTAAGCACCTCGCCCTCTTGCGAGCCGTGGTTGCCATTGTCGAGCGCCACATCACCACTCGGGCTATAGAAGCACCAGTAACCGGGCTTGTCGCTCTTCTGGATGCGCCACACCTGAGTCTGCGATTTCTTGTTGACGGGCGAGAAAGTTATAGTGCCGCTCAGGTTGTCGAGGGCCAGTCCGTCGCCAATCTCGAGGCGGTATCCTTGTTTGGGGTCAAAGTCCTGAGCATAAACCATTGACCATTGATCATTAATCATTGACCATTGTGCCAGGGCCAAGATAAATAGGGAGAGAATTCTTTTTGTCATAGTGATTAGATTTAGTAATTTGCGTGCAAAGATACGAAAAATTATCTGTATTTTTATAAAAGGGAGTAAAAAAGTGCTATATTGTTTGATGGAAAGTAAAAAAAAGTATACCTTTGTTGTCTGGAATTATAAATAAATGATTATGAGGAAAAGGAATGTTATAATTACGTTGTTGTTTATTTTGACAAGCATACATGTTGCTAAGGCACAGATTGGTTATCAGGTATCGTTGCTTAACACAGCGACGGGTGAAGCTCGTGCTAATGAGACGGTGACGGTGACGGTGTCACTATCTAATAGCGCAGGTGAGATATTCTACAACGAGACGAAGCAGTCCACGACCAACGACTTCGGCGTGCTTTCGCTTACCGTCGGGAATGCTGACACTTTCAAGAATGTAGATTTGACCAAGATGCCTTTCTATATTGAGGTGACAGCCAATGGCGTGATGATAGGCAAAAGTCAGATGCTCAGCGTGCCAGTGGCAGAGGTGGCAAAGCAAGTGGCGCCCCTAGATAAGAGTCTGATTGTGGGGACAATTTGGAAACTAGACCCTTATACCTTAACATTTAAAGAGGATGGGAAAGTAACCTATGGCTCTGGAGATAATATTTATGGAGAATATCATTATGTGGTTGACGGCACTTTTATCTATGTATATAATGATGACAATGTTGAATACCATCCTGGAGAACTTAAATGGGTTTTCAAGTATTGTAATGGACGTTTAATTGCTTTTGATGATAAAGAATATTGGGAAAAATAGTTACTCCTGTGAAATGCTATTCTTTATGTTATTTCGTGGTAAAACGAATGATAATACAAGATATATAATTTAGAGGACATATGAAAAGACAAATGTTAGCGATGCTTTGCTTTCTGGCATGCATTATGTGTGCGAAGGCGCAGATTGGTTATCAGGTGTCGTTGCTGAACACAGCGACGGGTGAGGCTCGCGCCAATGAGACGGTGACAGTAACGGTGTCTTTGTCTAACAGTGCGGGAGAGATATTCTACAGTGAGACGAAGCAGTCTACGACCAACGACTTCGGCGTGCTTTCGCTTACCATCGGCAACGCAGATACATTTAAGAGTGTTGATCTGTCGAAGATGCCTTTCTATATTGAAGTGACAGCTAACGGCGTGATGATAGGCAAGAGCCAAATGCTCAGCGTACCAGTAGCAGAGGTGGCAAAGCAGATGGCGCCGATTAATAAAAGTCTGTATATTGGGAAATGGCGTTATAAATCCAGTGATGAAGTGGATTTCAATGAGGATGGGACAGCAACAATAACTACTTATTATCCCGAACATACGGAAACTGAACAGTATTTTTATAAGGTGGATGGGGCAAATATATATTTAATTGGTGCTGGAGAATATGATGATCCAAATATAATAAGAATGATGTTCAAGTACTACAATGGAAGTTTATTATGGGATGAATCCTCCTCTTTACATGTATTAGAAAGATAATTTTAAGTTTAGATTTATTCTTGAGTCTGAACGAGGTTAATGTATATACAAATACTAATGACGAAATGAGGAGACAAATGTTAACGATGCTATGCTTTGTGGCAGGCATCATGTGTGTTAAGGCGCAGATTGGTTATCAGGTATCGTTGCTGAACACAGCGACGGGTGAGGCTCGCGCCAATGAGACGGTGACAGTAACGGTGTCGCTGTCTAACAGTGCAGGTGAGATATTCTACAGTGAGACGAAGCAGTCCACGACCAACGACTTCGGTGTGCTTTCGCTTACTGTTGGCAATGCAGATACGTTCAAGAATGTTGATCTGTCGAAGATGCCTTTCTATATTGAAGTAACAGCCAATGGGGTTATGATAGGTAAGAGCCAAATGCTCAGCGTGCCTGTTGCTGAGGTGGCTAAGAAATTGGCACCAGGTGATGTCGTTGGGAAATGGAAGGATTATTATAGAACCGAATCTGATATTATAACCTTTTTCAACGATGGTACTGGGCTATGGAGGAGTAGAACTTTTACCTATATAATTGAGGGTAATTCCGTACTTATGTTTTATTATGATGATCATCCTTGGTTACTTACACTCGTTAATGGTTATTTGTATGATGAATATCATCACGATTTGTACAGTCTTATCAAACAATGAAACAATACATACTTTTGATATTATCTTTCCTCATGGCAGGCCGCATGCTTGCTGAGGATGAGCAGGTACTGGTGTTCCGCAATACTGGCGTAGTGAATCTGTTTTATACTAATAGTTTGGACAGTGTGACGAGTTCATGTATTGATGCTGAAGGAGTGTTGCATGGTGAGCCTGTGTCGCAGGTGTTCTGGTCGAAGGACACGACAATCGCAATCCCTTTGGCTGAGATAGACAGTGTTGCCATTGGCGACAGGAATGTGATGGAGTTCCAAGAGGACGTCAAGCAACTGACGATAGTCGCAGACTTGCCTTGGATTATCCGCTTCGACGGGCAGTCGATATTCTACCGCACCGACACTCCTTCGTCGATATTGCCGAGGAAGGGAATGAAACTCTTCTATGGTCTGGATGGCGAAGAGGATAGCGTCTTCCCCTATGGCCTGTGTGCAAAGGTGACAAACGTGATGACTGTTGCGGGCGAGATAAGAGTCGATATAGAAGCTGTGGCATTGGATGAAATCTTCAGCCGCCTGTTCCTTGCTGGCCGTGTACAAACTGAGATGAATGCTCAGTCCTCGGGGAGACGGGCACCTCAGATAGATATTCCTCCCGTCACCTTAAGTGTCAATAGCGGATTGGCGTTGGATGATATTGGCAGCATAAATGTGAAAGGAGAGGTGAAGGTGTCAGGCAATGTTATTTTCTCGACGGAATACAGACACGCCGACCTTACCATGAGTTATGGCTATGGTGTAGGCCTAAGTCTACAGGCAAAAGAAAATACGACTTGTCATGTCAATAAGCTTGGCCCCAAGACTAAAATAGGGACTATCTGGGGATTGCTGAATCTGGAAGCAGCAATTGGTGCTTTTGCCGATGTGACAGCAGAGATGAATCTGGACATGGGCATTGAGCGTACGTACACTCGCAAAATGAGTTGGACACACCAAGGAGAAGAGGATCATTTTGAGATATTCAATGTGTCTGGGGATGAATCCAGCGAAGACAAAGCCCATGTAGATTTGACACTGGATGGCAGTGTTTTCTTTGGTCCTATGATGGAAGTTGACTTCGCGACTATTGGCAGTCTGGTTGGAGCACGTGCCAAAGTGAAGGCTGGCACCGAGGTGACTGGACATTTGAGCATGGGAATGTTACGCAATATGCGCAATTATACCTCTCAGGCGTATGCTAATGGTGAACTATCTTTCTATGGCAAAGCGGCACTGGAGGGATATTTGACGAACAGACGCCTTCTTGCATGGAACGAGGTGGAGGAGCATAAGATATTCGACACGTCGTTAACTTTTGGAGGGCATACAATGCGACTCTTCCCCGAATACACGCAGCGCTCTGCAACTGCTGCCACACAGCAAACCAAGGAAGTGAAGGTCAGTGTGGCTGCCGCAGTAGAAGAAACTCCTCCGACCGACATAGAGACTGGCTTTGAGATTGTCGATCCACAAGGCGAAGTGGTGGACAGTGTCTTCATCGGAACTATCGAGGCAGAAACGGAGAATCAGGAAGTGCAGACATTTGACTCTGAGATAACGATGCCGGAAACGGTCAAAGCAGATGACATGGAGGGATATACTATGCGCCCTGTCTTCCATTATGCAGGCTTTACCATCAGTGCCGCCCCAGTCGGGATTCGCAAAGATGTGTTGTTGCAACCCTATTCCTTCGGCCAGAGCAATGGTGCTGCGACATTTGTTTCCAGCGGTCCGTTCATGGGTTCTGCCGTGATAGACAGTACGCTCTACATAGTAGGAACATATTTGCCTGTACCCCTGAAGAACAATATTTTCAAGAGCAAGGGAACGTCATCGTCTTCCTCGCTTTCCGTAGGGAAACAGATTGACGGCAACGCCGCTGCAGAACTTGTCGGTACATGGAAAGGTATGCTGGACGGGGAAGAGGTGACGCTGGCCTTCGATGCCGATGGTACCGGCACTCTCAACAACGAGGAACATTTTGACTATCTTCTTAATAATCCCCAAAGCGGAGACCTCCTTCTACTATTCGAGGATGGTGAAACTAAGGTGTACGCTGTCCTGTCCGTGACGTACGATGCGCTGACAATCATCAACAAGCGCGATAAGAGTCGTACCAGGTATGTGTTGAATCGTATCAGTTGAGACAACGTCTCGTCCAACGCCTCACGTCACGTTTCCAGTACTTACACGAGAAAACTCCAGTACTCACACGAGAGTACTGGAGTTTTCACACGTGAGTACTGGCTTAGTCACAGTAGTTGATATGTTCCTCGTAACGGTCGAAAGGGAAATCCTCTGTGATGCCGACCTTCCGAAGCGCTGCGATGACGGTCTCTTGATACTTCGGTGAAAGGGGAGTCTCGCCGCGACGATAGGCGAAATATTCGTTTCGTCCGAACTCCATGATGAGGGAATTCATGAAAGTCTTATATTGTGCTGGGAACATCCTCTTCTGGAAACCTGTGAATCCGTAAGCAAACTTCACCGGTTTCGAGTCGCGATAGAACTGGCAGCGACTGCTTTTTGTGCATGTTTCCGGGTTGATGAGATTCAGGATTGCCTCGCTCTTTTGCAGCGTGGAATAGGCAATCTGATGCAGACAGGTTGCTGCCACAGGGCAGTCTTTGTGCAGACAGACGGTATAGTCTGACGGCAGGGTTGTGTAGATTTTTCTTGGCATGGTGGTAGTTCGTTATGGGTTATGATGATTATCTTCTGGCACCCACTCTTCGGCAGGCTTGACGACACTCTTGTACTGACCGTCCTGAAGGCTCTTCTTGGCTGGGGCTGATGTGCTGCCAGTGCTGAAAGAACGGGCGCTGCCACGATACTGGTCCCATCGGTTCATGATGAGACGGACATAAGCCTCCGTCTCGCTTCCGCGCATGTAACCGTGTTTGATGTCTGGGTCTCGGTAATATTGTGGCTCGGCAAGGCGCAGGATGTAGGGCGCCACTTCCCGCCAAACCTGATGATTCCTGCCGGCTTTTTGGGTCAGAGTCTGTGCGTCTCGAACGTGTCCGGAACCTCCATTGTAGGCGGCCAACGTAAATTTGATGCGCTCTTCGGCGTCCCTGATGTCGGAAAACGACTGGCTGACCTTCCTGATGTAACGTGCTGAAGCTGCGATGTTCTGCTCTGGGTCGAAGCGTTTATCCCGTGGAACTCCCATCGCATCGGCTGTGAAGGGCATCAACTGCATGAGTCCCATCGCCCCCATCGACGAGACGGCATTGGGGTCGAAGCCTGACTCCTGATAGCACATGGCAGCCAGCAGTCGCCAATCCCAGCCGGCTGTCGAGCTGTAACGGCGAAGGAGATCGTCGTATGGAGAGATGATTCCGTGAGCGGCATCCTGCATGACTGGCCGCATCTGGCGTCGTACGGTATATGTCGTGTTGCTGGCTGTGCTCTGGATTTGCTTGATGCGTTCGGGCTGCCACCACTCGTCGATGGCTTCTCTAAGCAGCGATTCGTTCTTGCGCGTCTGCCATTTCGGCATCTCGAGGGCAATGAAGTCAATCTCTCCGTCTTCGAGTCTCTTTAACAATGTTGCGGTGTCTGGCGAGATTTCCATTTGCACAACGACTCCGATGCTTTGTGCAAAGGCCTCGGCAAGCATGAATTGCGGGCCCATTCCCTGGCCGTGGTACTCGTAGTAGGTGTCCGGTCCGCTCAGGGTTCCTGCGATAATCGTGCCGCTGGCCTGTATCTCGTGCAGGTCGTAAGGCCCCTCCTCTGTTTCCCCCCAAAGGGGGGATGAAGAAGGAAGTTTCTCCTGCTTGCCCGTACAAGCGGCGAGAAGAAAGAGTAGAAAAAGGATAAAGCCCCTTCCTAACCTCCCTTTAAAAGAGAGGAACCTTGTTACATTAAACATTCACGCTGTAATTATTCTCCCCCTTAGGGGGGAGTTAGAGAGGGTCTTTATGGCTTGATTCGATGTATGATATAGGTCCTCATGATCTCGATGGCTTGCTGGTTGGCTCCGCCTTGCGGGATGATGAGGTCGGCATACCGTTTTGTCGGCTCGATGAACTCTTCGTGCATGGGCTTCAAGACGTCCCGATAGCGGTCGAGCACCATTTGTGTGGTGCGTCCGCGCTCAACCGTGTCGCGCTGGATGACGCGGATCAGTCGTTCGTCCGGGTCGGCATCAACGAAGATTTTCAAGTCCATGAGGTCGCGCATCTGCTTCTTCCAGAGCGCCATAATGCCTTCGATGATGATGACTTCGCATGGCTCGACGTGTACCGTCTCGGGCAGTCTGTTGCTGATCAGGTAGCTATATGTGGGCTGCTCGATGCTCTTCCCTTGTCGCAAGGCCTGTATCTGCTCGGTCAGGAGCTTCCAGTCGAAAGCGTCGGGATGGTCGAAGTTGATGCGTTTGCGCTCCTCGGGTGTGAGGTGCGATGTGTCGTTGTAGTAGGAATCCTGTGGAATGAGCGCTACTCTGTCTGTGGGAAGCGTCTCGAGAATCTTCTTTACGACTGTTGTTTTGCCAGAGCCTGTGCCTCCGGCGATGCCGATGATATACATAATGTCACTATTTAAGGACCCTCTCTAACTCCCCCTTAAAGGGGGAGAAGCATTTGTCTGGGGATTTTAACCCCTCCCTTTAAGGGAGGGCTGGGGAGGGTCTGGGTCTTTATTTCATTGTTGCCCGAAGGATGCAGTCAACTGTTTCGGGCAGTTTGGGCAGGAATATGCGGTAACCTTCCTTGTCGCGTTTGAACTTTAGCTTAGTGTCGTCTGCAAACATCGTGACCTTCGTGAGCTTCTGTTCCGTGAGAGGAAGGAGAATTTGTCCGTCCTCTACATTATTTAATATATGTATATAGAGTGTGTTCTCCTTTTGAGTCGTGACGCCCCAACTTTGTGGAGGAATACATCCGCCACGCGTGCCGTAGATGGCTGGGCCGTTTGCTTTCATGAAACTGCCAATGTGCTTCAGTATCTTGACTGCTTGGTCGGGCAGTTTGCCGTCTGGACGCGGGCCGATGTTGAGCAGGAAGTTGGCATTCAAACCTGCCGCCGTGACGAGACGACGAATGAGTTCGTCGCCATCTTTATAGTTTCTGTCGGTAATGCTATAACCCCAGGTGTTGTTCATCGTCATGCATGTCTCCAGGGGAAGGCGTGATACCTTTTGTTCTCCGGAGAAACCAGCTGTGTTCTGTCCCGGCAGATCTTGCTCAAAGAGCTGAAAGTCTTCGAGTCCGATAGGCGAGCCATGATGGTTGTTTCCTATGAGGCAAGTGGGTTGCAGACGCTTGATGAGGGCGTATTGCTCCTCGAGTCGCCAGTCGAATTCCTTCTCCTTGTGGTCCCACATGCCATCGAACCAAATGGCTCCAATCGGGCCGTAATTGGTCAGGAGCTCAGTCAACTGACGGTTCATGAAAGCATAATAGGTGTCCCAATTCGTGGTTGAAGGGTCGTGCGGGCAGTTCTGGCAAGCTCCCGTCGGGTAGTCCGTGCGCTGCCAATCCATGTGGCTGTAGTAGAAATGGAGTTTGAGGTCTTGTTCCTTGCAAGCCTGTGCGAGTTCACCAATGATGTCGCGCTTGAAGGGAGTGGCATCCATGATGTTGTAAGGGCTTGCCTTCGTTGCCCACATCGAAAAGCCATCATGATGCCTGCTGGTAAAGGTGATGTACTGAGCGCCAGCCTCCTTGAAGAGCTTTGTCCATTCGCGAGCGTCGAAGAGGGAAGGGTAGAAGCCTCCCGCAAGCTTGGCGTACTCGCCTCGGTCAAGGTGACGATTGTGCATTACCCATTCTCCGTCGGCCAGCATGGAATAGATGCCCCAATGAAGGAAAATGCCGAACTTGCGGTCCTGAAACTCTTCGCGGATGCGACGTGTGTCGTCCGCGATGCTCTGCGCCACAGCTAATAGTGCAACCAGAGACAGTATGAAGGAAAAGGCAAAGCGTTTCATGAGCAGAAATAAATAGCCTCACCCTCCAAAAGAGAGTGAGGCCGAGTTTGTTATTAGAACATTTGTGCGGGATATTGACCTGCGTCGTGGAGAGCAGCAAGCTTTGCCACAACCTCAGGACGGTCTTCAGGATAGGTCACGCCAAACCATTTGCTGGTCGTGTCGAGCACCTCGCAAGTGGCCTGACCTGTTTTGATGAGGTGATCCACCATCAGAGGAATGAAGAACTCGCTCTTGAGGTTCTCCTGATTCTTCGGGTCGGAGAGGAACTTCTTAAAGAAGTCTTCGCTGTACTCGAAGTAGTCCGGAGTGAATCCCCAGAAGTTCATGCTTACGGGAGTGGTGTCTGGAATGCTTACCCACTCGTCGTTCTCGTCAAGATACTGCACGACACCATTGTGGCGTTCAATCTTCGTGCGCTCTACGACGCCAGTAAGCAAGTGCGTCTGCTCGTCGTTCTCGCAGATGCCGCGACTCACGGTGCCGCTTTCGCTCAAAGTGTTATCTACGCGGAAGCCCACCATAGCGTACTTGCCTTTGCTGCCTTCGGGGAGTTCGCTGAGGAACTTCGCCATCACGCGGAACGCGTCACGATCGTAGAAGTCGTCGCAGTTGAGAACTGCAAAGGGCTCCTTGATGACGTCTTTACCCATCATAACAGCGTGGTTGGTGCCCCAAGGCTTCTGACGTCCTTCGGGTACTGTGAAGCCTTCTGGCAGCGCGTCGAGGCTCTGGAAGCACAGTTCGCAAGGAATGTGGCCCTGATACTTCGACAGAATCTGCGTGCGGAACTGCTCTTCGAAGTCGTGACGGATGACCCACACGACCTTTCCAAAGCCAGCTTGAATAGCGTCGTATATGCTGTAATCCATGATGCTCTGACCCTGAGGACCGAGCGTGTCGAGCTGCTTCAGGCCGCCATAACGGCTACCCATACCTGCAGCAAGAAGGAATAATGTTGGTTTCATCTTGTTATTTACCGTTTAATCATTTGTTATTTGTCCTCCCCATTAAGGGGGAGTTAGAGGGGGTCTTTAGAGTGCGTTAGCAGTCAGGATGAGCACGAGCAAGCCAAGAATAGCGTAGAGCTCAGGGAACACGGCCAGCACCATAGTAGTACCGAAAGCATTATGGCCGGCACCAATTGCGCTGATACCGTTTGCGCAGACCTTTGCCTGACGGATAGCGCTGAAGAGAGCCACGAGACCGAGAGCCAGACCAACGCCGAAGATAGCACAAGCAGCGGGCATCTGGAGGTCGGGTGTCACTTTGTTGTTGAGCATGAAGAAGCCGACGAAGCCGTACAGACCCTGTGAAGAGGGCAGAGCAGCCAAGCCCATGTAGGAGCCGCTTGCTGTGGGGTTCTTCTTGAAGGCACCAATTGCTGCATTGCCACAAATGGTTACGCCATAAGCACTACCAATTCCAGAGAGGGCTACACAAAGTGCAATACCCAGATAAGCTAATAAGATTTCCATAAAATTTTGTGTTTTAATTCATAATTCAAAGTTCATAATTCACAATCGTGCAATGCTTGGCGAGGCTTCGCAACCTTATATTATTATTTATGTGCTGTTTTGGCTTCGCTTGCGAGGTCGCAAATAATGAACAATGTCTTATGAGGGTTTGTTAATTGTTATTGGTTTAATGTTTAACTTTGAACTTTCCTAAAGGGTGTGTACTCCTTGCCGCCGCCGCTGAAGTCCGCGTTCTTGAAGAACTCGACAAACGTCAGTCGCATCGGATGAACGAATGCGCTTATCATGCTCAGCGCGAAGGTGATGCCGTGACCTGCAAGCAAGATGAGCACCATCGGCAGCCAGCGGATGAACCATGGCAGGCTGGACGTGAGGTCGAAAGCTAGGGCGTTGAACACGCCACCGAGCACGCCGCCCGTCAATCCGAGGGCGAAGAGGCGGATGTAACTCAGCAAGTCGCCAAGCAAGCCTGTTGCCATTCCGTAAGTAGCCCAGACGCCTCCGCCGATGTTCAACAGCGGACCGAGTATCGGGTTCTTGTAAGCCGACGGATTATTATAGAGGAATATGCCGACGACGCTAATCGCGATGAGTCCGTAGAGTGCATATACGAGTCCCTGAGGCAGGGCGACTCCGCAAGCGGGCAAGCCGAAGAGGGCGATTGCAGAGAGCAGCGCCACCACCCACGAGAAGGTGCCGATGGAATAGCCGAAGCCGTAGTTCTTCCACGCCTTGCATGCCTTGAGCACCATTCCCAAGAGAACTTGCACGAGACCGATAATGACGGAGATGACCATCATAGGTGAGTAACCGAAGATCTTGCCGACGCCATTGTCGTTTAGGAAGTAAGGCTTGACGGGAGCGAGGAATGCCCAATCCTGTTGCGTCAGGTCGATGCCGAAGAAGGTGCCTGTGAGCAGACCGCAGACGAGCGTTGCCAAGCCCAGCCAAATGCCGAGACGTCCGTATTTCTTGGTCTCGTCGTTGCCCTTCAGGGCGAGATAAATGCCGCCAAGCAGCACGATGAGGCCGTAGCCGCCATCGCCCAGACAGAGTCCGAAGAAGAGCATGAAGAACGGCGCAAAGAAGAGGCTCGGGTCGATGTCGTGATAGTTGGGGAGCGAGTACATACGCAGGATGGGCTCGAAGAGGCTGGTGTAGCCGTCGTTGGTTATCTTCACGGGCACGTCGTCCTCGTAGGCCGGGTCCTCCAGCTCATAGTATATATGTTGTTCGTCGAGCCATTTGCTGAGTGCTTCGGCCTTTTCCTCGAGCGTCCATCCCACCATGAGTCGGACGGCGCCGTCTGCGATGCCTTCGTCCGAAAGCTCCACTTGGCGCAGTTGTATCTCGCCTTGAGCCTGCTTCAGACCTGCTTCGAGCGTATCTCTGTACTGACGAGCGACCTCGCAAGTCGTGTCGTGATTCTGCTGGAGGGCAGCCTTGGCTTCTTCTGCTTCCTTTTTATATTGGTCGAGCGAGCCGTTTGGCAACTCGAGACGCTCAGCCTTGATGTCTGGCTCCTCATCGGAGAATGCCAGGAAGTACGTGCGTTTGCGGTACTCGTCAATGGGTGTGGCGAAGTATTTCTCAGCCCATTCAGCCTGAAACGACTTGGCTCCGCAAGCGTAGAAATACACCTGCATGCCCGTCTTTTCCTGGAGTTCCTTCACTTTCTCCCAGTCGAAGTTACCCCAAGGCTCAAGCTTCTGGATATTCTTCTCTGCCTCGTCTATCGTATGACGAATGCTGACTTCCTCGGCTTTAAGACGTTCAACCTCATCGAGGAGTGTGTTTGAGTCTTGAATTTTAAGTTCTGAATTTCCTTCTGCTTCCTTCTCCCACGCCTTCAGCGAAATGTCGAGATAGTCGAGAGCCTGCTGATAGCGGACTCTTTCGTCGAGTGCTTTCTGCAGGGCAGGGCTGGTCTGTCCTTGCTTCAGTTGTTGGACGTGCACCACTCCTTGCTCTCGCAGGCCGTCGATAAACGCGTCGTATTCCTTCTGAGTCACCAGGAAGGTGAGTTTTTTCATTCTCTCAATCATGCGACGTCCTCCTTTCTCTTCTCCTGAAGCGACTTCAATATCTTCTGCGACGACTTGGAGAGGTTCTCCTCGTCCTCCATGAAACGTTTAATCTTACGCACTGCCTCCTGATAACCAGGGATTTGAACCTTCTCGAAGAGGTTAACCTTCTGGGTCGTCTTCTTGCGTGCATGCTCCAAGAGATGCAGCTTGGCGAAGACGAATTCGCGTTCTACGGCAGTCTTGGCGAGCCCTTGCAGGAGCTTGATTCCATCGAAGTACCACTTCGGAGCGCTAAACAAACCGAAGGGTTTCACCTTCAGGCTGATGTTGTTCAGGATGGGAACCCTGACGCCGGCAATCTTCTTGACGCTCAATTCGACGTCGTCCAGACTGACGAGCGATGTGTCGAACTCGCCCCAGAGCGCGTACATCTTCTCGTATCCCTCGATTTGGCTCTGCAACTTTCGCTCGAGTTCGTCGGCTTCCTCCTTACATTTCTTCACCTCCAATCGCAGCGCCGTTTCCTTGCTCTTAATGATTGGAAGGGTGCGTTGACGCATCTTCAGAGCCTTCTCAATCTGCTGCAACGAGGTCTTATTATACTGAAACTTTATTGCCATACTTGTCTATTTGCGGGTGCAAAGATACGAAATAATTAGGAATAAAAGAAGAAGAAATGAAGATTTATTTGGAAGAAAAACAAAAAACACTCGCGACAAATAGCGATGTTGCACAGGATCTGTAAAGATTTTTCTTGCCTGAAAGGATGCTGTGAAATGCTCTTCTCTATGATTCCTCTTTGCGAAAATGAAAGGATGGGGTGTGCTTCCTTCTTTAGGAAAGAGCCCAGAAAAGTGAGTTTCAAGGCATTTTGTAACCATTTGAAATGCAGTGCCTTGCAAAGATGCTAGCTTGGTCTCAAAACGAGGCGTGCCAAGTTTGTCAATTCGGCGTGTTAAGTTTGATGATTTAACGTGTCAAGTTTGCCAACTTAACACGCCATCTTTTTCAAGTTGCCAGATAGTCCGACCACAATCGACCAGCGAAGTCTGTAATCTTCTCGTGTCGAAGCTGTCGGTTTTGTCAACATATTTTACTCACTCGAGCAAATGACTCGCTCGTAAAAACAATTAGAAAATTCTCATTTTCTTTTGTTTTTCTCTTGCTTATTCGTACCTTTGCAGTGCGATGGAAGAGAAATCATTAAAGCAAAAGACTGCCGGAGGTATGCTTTGGGGCGGGTTATCGAACGGCTTGATGCAGTTGATAAGTGCCGTCTTCGGACTGGTTCTGCTCCGCTATCTCACGCCGAATGACTACGGTAAGGTAGCGATGTTGAACATCTTCGCAGCCCTCGCGAATGCCCTTCAAGAGAGTGGTTTCATGGCGGCACTCTGCAACCGGCGCGAGCCGACTCACGAAGAGTACAATGCCGTCTTTTGGTTCAACCTGCTGGTTAGTGCCTCGCTCTACATTATCTTGTGGTTCTGCGCCCCACTTATCGCAGATTTCTATGAGCAGGAAGAGCTGATTCCGCTTGCCAGAGTGCTTTTCCTGGGCTTCCTCTTCTCTGGTCTTGGCACAGTTCAACGTGCCTATCTCTTCGGACACCTGATGGTCAGGCAGACCAGCATCTGCTCGCTGACAGCTATGCTTCTCTCTGGAATCGTTGGTATCGCAATGGCTGTCAAGGGTTTCGCCTATTGGGCCATCGTGACGCAGGCAATCTGTTTTGTCTTCATCACACAGATTATGGCCTGGTTCTTCTCGCCTTGGAGGCCAACACTCCAGTTCAATCTTGCTCCTGCATGGAAGATGTTCGGCTTCAGCAGCAAGTTGATGCTCACGAATATCGTCAACATCTGCAACCTCCACGCCTTTTCCGTCTTGCTTGGTAAGTTCTTTGGCGACCACACAGCCGGCATCTATTCGAACGCCAAGAAGTGGAATGATATGGCTTCGAGCACGATAAACGGTATGGTGACGAGCACCAGCCAACCCACTCTGGCACAAGTCACGGACGAGATAGGCCGCTATCGTCAGGTTTTCCGAAAGATGTTGCGATTCATTTGCTTTGTCTCCTTCCCCGCTATGCTAGGGCTAGGTTTGGTTGCACAAGAGTTCATCTTGCTCGCTGGAGGCGAGAAGTGGAGGGAGAGCGGCTTGATTCTCTCCCTGCTTTGCCTGCATGGAGCCTTCGTTCCGATTACCACGCTCTACAGCAATCTCACGATAAGTCGAGGTCGGAGCGACGTCAACATGGCTTGCACGATAGGCCAATGCTTGGCAGTTTGGGCAGGTCTCATCCTGCTTTACCCTTACGGATTCCTTCCGATGGTAGTTTATTTCGTGGCGCTCAACATTGCCTGGCTCGCGATATGGCAGTGGTTTGCTTGGCGTTTGACAGGCCTCACCTTCATGGAAGCCCTGAAGGATACCGTACCTTTCCTCGTCTTCACACTCATTGTGCTTGGCCTAACCTGGTGGCTCACCAAGGGAATCGAGAACTTGTGGCTGCTCTTGTCGAGTCGCATCCTTCTGGCTGCCATCCTTTATGGCGGCATTATGTGGGTGAGTGGGGCAAAGATAATGCGCGAGTCTATACATTATATATTTAATAAAGGAAAGGATGAAGCAGCGTAACAATGCCTTTGATTTGCTTTGTGGACTGTGCATCCTCAGAATGGTGACGCTTCATGCCATCTGCCAGACGCAACTTCGTGGAGCCACTTGGTGGAAGGAAACGATGGCTTGGACATTCTTCTTCATGAGTTTCTTCTTCTTTAAGGCAGGCTACTTCAATAAAGGCATTACAGGCGAGACGCTTCCTTACCTGCGAGACCGCATTCGTCGTCTCTTCGTACCTTACCTTTCGTGGGGCATCATAGGAGGAGTTATGACGTTCTGCTGGTTTTGTCTTTACCCGGAAGGACCAGCCAAAGCAGTTGCTGTGTTGAGCAAATTCCGTTGGCAAATAGGCGGTCTTACCTTTGGTAACAGTCCGCTTTGGTTCCTGCTTTCCTTCTTCACGACCTATGTCCTGATGCATTTCATCGAGAGAGTGCGTTACTTGCATTGGGTTGTGCTGCTCTTTCCAGCCATCGGTTACTGGCTCTTCTTGCATGGGAACCCTTTGTGGTTCTACTTAAGTAATGTCTTCTGCGGCACTTTCTTCTTTTATATGGGGAAGGTGTGGCACCATATCCTTGATAAGTTGACAAAGCGTTGGACCCTCTTTATCAGCATTTTACTCTTCATAGGCTTCGTCTTTGCCAACATCTACCTACATGGCGAGTACGAAATGAAGACGAATCTCTGGATAGGTTCCTTCTGGAATGTGCTCCTCATCATGCTCCTCTCTCTGTTGGGCATCTCAGGTGTCCTACTCTCATTGCCAACGCCTCGAGTGCCTGTGATTAACTTCATCGGCGAGCACAGCATGGTCTTCTTCGTCATGCATTACCCTATAATGCTGAGTTATGTTCACGTCAGCAGACTGCTTGACCACAGCATAAACAAAAGCATTCCTGACCTTATCATCATCCTGATACTCTCCTTTACCCTATGCTTCGTTGCCGTTCCTTTCGTGGAACGTGTGCCTTGGCTGAGTGGAAGGTGGAAGAAATGAAATGACAGTATATTTCTATCATACACAAGACACAGAGCGAATCGTTCGTGAATGGAAGGAAGGCGTGTTCTCCTCGCACTTCCTTTATGGAGCCTTGCAGTTGAAGGACTACGGAATAGATGTGGTGTGGCATCATCAGATACACACTTACAAGCGGCTTCGAGACATGATAGTCGCAACTTGGAAAGTGCTTACTTGTCGCAAACGATACGATGTTCTTTATGCCACGCATGCATTTGGCATCGAACCCATCATCTTGCTTCGGGCTTTGGGACTTTATCGTCACCCTATTGTCGTGTGGCATCACCAGCCAATCGTCAAGGCAAAGAACCCATTACGCGAGGCTTTTGCTCGCCTTTTCTATCGAGGAATGGATCACATGATCTTCTTCTCCGAGAAACTTATGCAAGACAGTCTCCTGTCTAAGAAAGCCGACCCAAGCCGAATGAGCATGGTGCATTGGGGGGCTGACCTTGACTATTATGATAGTTTGAAGCCAGACGGAAAGCATCCCAGCCGCTTCATCTCAACAGGGAAAGAGTTGAGGGACTACGAGACGCTGCTTGAAGCCTTCCACAAGACAGGTTTGCCGCTAACACTTTATGTCCAAAAGATTCGACAGGCTTATTTCGAGAGCCTTCATCCCCAAGAGAATATAGAGATACATTACGGCAGTCGTCTCATCCCTCACGAAATCGCCTTGATGGTCGCGCAAAGCCAATGTGTCTGCATCTGCTGTCAGGAGAGCAACTATACAGTCGGACTGACGACTGTTGTCGAAGCCCTTGCTTTTGGGCTTCCCATCCTTTGTACCCGCAACCCGCAAATGCCGATGGATATTGAGGCAGAAGGTTGTGGCTTCTGGCTTGAGCCAAAAGATGTAGAGGGCTGGGTGGAAAAGTTGCAGTACATAGTCAATCATCCAGAAGAAGCAAAGGCAATGGGGCAAAGAGGACGTGCTCTGGCAGAACAATACTATAATGTGAAGCAATGCGGAAAGGAAGTATCAACCTTAATTATGAACTATGAACAACGAACAGAATAAGCGTCTCTCTTGGCTGGATGCCTTGCGAGGCTTTACGATGATACTGGTGGTGGCCTATCATGTGGCACAGTTTGCTTTCCACGAAAACGAGAAGACAAGCGCAGCACTTCCTTTCCTGGTACTAATGCGGATGCCCTTGTTCTTCTTCGTGAGCGGCTTCCTTGCTTATAAAGCCACGTTCTCGTGGACCGTCCCCAATGCCTTAAAACTCACCTGGAAGAAGTTTAAAGTGCAGGTCATCCCTACTCTGGTGTTCCTTTGCCTGTTCGTGATATTCAGGAAGAAGGGTGATTTTTGGGATAACTTCATGCTTCTGATGGCAAGCCCGACTAAAGGAGGCTACTGGTTCACTTGGGTTCTGCTGCAGATGTTCATTATATATTATGTCTGTTGTTATGTCGGGAACCTTCTGCAAAGACTCATAGGCAAGAACGATTGGCTGGCTCCGACACTCTTGTTTGTTGGATGGGCAGGCAGCGTCATTGCTTACGAGACGCTCTATATGCCTAAGACCTTTACCTATCACAAAGACATGTTCTTTACTTATTCCAGTCTTGTGCAGACCATTCGATACATGCAGTTCTTCCTGCTTGGCAACATTGTCCGACGTTATTGGAGTAGGGTAGAACAGTTGTTCGACACTTCATGGTTCTTCCCGCTGGTTGTAACATTGGCTGTCGTCTGCTGTGCTGAGTTCTTCCAACTGCATACACTCAGAAAGGTTTGGGTCAACCTGCCTCGAACCATAGCGATGTACTGCCTCTTATTGCTTGCGGTAATGTTCTTCAGACATTATAAAACATGGTTCGACGAAGGGAAGAGAACGGGTCGTTTCCTCAGTTTTATAGGCACACGTACACTCGACATCTATCTGCTTCACTTCCTTCTCTTGCCAAAGATGCCGCAAGTGGGAGAATGGTTGAATGCCAATCAACCCAACTTCGTGCTGTCCATCGTGCTTTCTGTAAGTGTAGCTCTCGTCGTGATAGCTTTCTGCTTGTTGGCAAGCCAATTGCTTCGTGTCAGTCCTTTCCTGCAGTTGTATTTGTTTGGGAAAAAGCCTCTCGTCATTCTTCTCGCTTTCCTTTGCCTTGGTGCACTTCCTGCAGATGCCAGGAAGAAAGAGAAGCGTCATGTCATTCGCATCGAGACAAGTGTAGGCAACATACGTGTCGCTCTCTCGGAAGACACGCCTCTGCACAGCAAGAACTTCCTCAGACTTGCTCGCGAAGGCTTCTACGATGGAACACTCTTTCATCGATGTATCAAGGATTTCATGATTCAAGGAGGTGATCCTGACAGTCGAAATGCAGAACCGGGCCAGTTGCTTGGCAACGGTGGGCCAGGCTATACCATTCCGGCAGAGTTCGACCTGCCATACCTTTACCATTGGCGTGGTGCATTGGCGGCAGCAAGGGAGCCTGATGATGTTAATCCTGAAATGGAAAGCAGCGGCAGCCAGTTCTATATTGTTTATGGCAAGAAGCAGACCGAATATGACCTCGACAGGGTGCGTACTGTGTTGGCAGAGAAAGGCATCGGGTTGTCGCCGCAGATGATCAATGACTATATCATACGTGGCGGCACTCCTCACCTCGATGGACAATACACCGTCTTTGGTGAAGTCATTGAGGGGATGGAAGTGGTCAAGACTATTCAAGGCGTGGAGACGGATAAGAACAATCGGCCTTTGGAAGACATTGTCATAAAACGAATGGTAGTGGAGCAATAGGACAAAAAAGTGGTAATAATGCACATTTATACCGTAAACTGCGGTTCTCTTTACTAAAAAAGTTATACCTTTGCATCCGAATATAAGTAAACTGCACTCAAAGAACATGAACAAAACATCCATTGTGGCACTCGTTGCCGTTCCTCTTTTGATGTTATCTTGCATTAAAGCAGAACAGGCAAATACCGAATGCGACATAGAAGCCGTGTCGCTTCATTTTGAATCTCCTACCGGCATTTTCTATCACGAGTACGACACGATGCAGACTGTCATATCGTCTGAAACGGACATCGTGTTTATAGTACGCAGTTATGCCAATGTGCATAGCGTTCCCCTTACGCTTCGTGTCACCGAAGGAGCTTCCATCTTTATGCTAACAGAAGATGGCGATGAGACTCCTTTCCAGAACGGTTCTGAAGTTGACTTCTCCGATGAAAGAGTTTGCCGCTTCCATGTCGTTTCGGAAGACAAGGCTTGGAGCCGCAACTATAGTATTAAGATTGAGCACGATACGCCCAGCGAAGGTAATCTGACCTTTGATTTTGAGGATTACTACCTCGATCCGTCGGGCAAGTTCTACATGTGGAGCGCTCCGGAAGTCTTTACGGATGGCGTATGGAAGAATGGCAACCCGGGCTTCAAGATAAGCAGGTCGTTGGCAAAGCCTATGGAATATCCTTCGACGCCCGTTGCTGGCGGAGGTCCTGATGGCAGCGCCTGCCTTAAACTTGAGACATGTGATACAGGTCCTTTCGGTAAGTTGGCTGGCATGCGTATCGCCTCCGGTTCGATGTTCAATGGCGTTTTCGACGTCAGCAATGCTATTAAGAATGCTCTTAAGGCTACGCAATTCGGCTCGCCCTTCGAGCACAAACCTGTCCAGATGCGTGTATGGTTGCGTTACGAGCGTGCCGAAGATTATTGGAATAAAGCAGGGCAAACGATGGAGGGCGTATGGGATGAGCCTGATGCATATGTGGTGCTTTACCGCAACGAGGATGCTGAGGGCAACAAGATACAGCTCGATGGCAATGATGTCCTGTCCAGTCCTCACATCGTAGCCCTGGGACGTTTGCCTCACTATTATAACGAGGATGGCACGGACAAACTTTCCGATGCCCCCATTCATGGTGTTACAAGTGAGTGGCAGGAGTTTACGATTCCTGTTGAATATCGTGACGAGATTGATGCCGAGGTGCTGGCAAACAGGGGCTACAGCCTTATCATTGGTTTTGCAAGCAGTTGGCAGGGTGCTCACTTTATGGGAGCCATCGGTAGCAAACTCTTAATTGATAACATTCAGCTATTCTGCGAATAAAAGGACAACAGATATGAAACACATTGTATTTACGATATTAACACTCTTTTTCCTCTCTGCATCGGTTAATGCTCAAGAGGACCGTTGGGAAAAGTGGGGCCCTACTACAGGCCTGAAAGGCGGAGGCTTCATCGCTCGAGTAGGCTATGTCATTGGAGGAACCACGCCCATTCCCCTGCCGGCCGAGATAAGAAAGGTGAACGGCTTCAGCCCGAGAGGCGGTGTCAGCTTGGGCATTGATGGCTACAAGATGTTTACGAAGCGTTGGGGCATCAGTGCCGGAGCACATTTCTTCTGGGAAGGGTTCCATACGAATGCCGACGTGAAGAACTACTATGTCTGGCTCGAGCAGGAGGGCGAGGTGACGAAGGGCTACTTTACGGGCACGAATGTCACCAATACCGAAATGTGGGGTGTGACGCTCCCTCTGCTTGCCACGTTCCGAATGAGCCCCAGATGGAACGTTTCTGCTGGCCCCTACTTGAGTCTCTATTTCCACCAGACATTCTCGGGCGAGGTCTTCGACAACGACGAAGGCATTGGCTATTTGCGCGAGGACGTGCCGACTGGCACCAAGATCCTGATGTCGCGAGAGAACCCCACACCCTATCCCGACAACTTCCCCGAGAAGATGCAGCCCGTAGCTCTTGGCATCGAGATCGCGTTTGACTGGAAAACCGCAAAGCACGTGAACGTTTTCGGCCTGCTTGACTGGGGTATGACTGACATTTGGGACCGCAACTTCGAGGCAATTACCTTCAAGATGTATCCCATCTATGCTACTATAGGCGCCGCCTACAGGTACTGAAAAGCCTAAACAACTACGCTTTGATGTGAGCCCCGAAATAAGGGGCATAAAAATCCCCTATAGAGGAAGAGTCATTCCCCTATAGGGCGTTGCTTATTCCCCTATAGGGCGTTGGTCACTCCCCTATAGGGCGTTTATTCGTGCTCAATATTTCTTGACGGGGTCGCAAGTGAGGTCCACACCAAGCTTCTTGAATATCTTGCGATCTACTTCGCCCAGCATGATGGTGGTATGCGCCTGGAGTCCTGACAGGCTGGGCAGTTGGGCAAGTGCTCTGCGGCAGTTCTCGTCCTGACGGCTCAGCACGCTGAGTGCAACCAGCACTTCGTCGGTGTGCAGGCGAGGGTTGTGTCCGCCCAAATACTCAATCTTTGTTCGTTGGATGGGCTCGATGAGGTCTTGCGAGATAAGCTTGAGCTCGTGGTCGATGCCTGCAAGGTGTTTTGTCACGTTGAGCAGCAGCGAGGATGCTGTGCCGAGCAGGGGCGACGAGGCGGCAGTGATGATGGTGCCGTCCTCGAGTTCCATGGCCGACGATGGAACACCGGACTCCTCCAAACGACGACGTGCTTCGACGGTGACGCGACGGTCGTCGGTGCTGATTTTGGCCTGCTTGAGCAGCAAGGCAATCTTGTTGACCTCGTTCTCGTTGCAAGCGCCGTCGGCCATCTGGTTCAGGGCGGTGTAGTAACGACGGATTATCTCGTCCTTGCCTGCTTGCTGGCAGATATCGTCATCGCAGATGCAGAAGCCCACCATGTTCACGCCCATATCGGTCGGCGACTTGTAGGGGCATGTGCCGTAGATGCCTTCGAAGAGGGTGTTGAGGACAGGGAATATCTCTACATCACGGTTGTAGTTGATGGCAACCTTATTGTAGGCATCCATGTGGAAGGGGTCAATCATGTTGACGTCACCCAGGTCGGCCGTAGCAGCCTCATAGGCAATGTTGACAGGATGCTTCAGGGGGAGGTTCCATACAGGGAAGGTCTCGAACTTGGCGTAACCGGCTTCCTTGCCTCTTTTGCGCTCGGCATAGAGCTGACTCAAGCAGACGGCCATCTTGCCGCTGCCAGGTCCGGGAGCCGTCACGATGACCAGCGGACGCGTGGTCTCTACATAATCATTCTTGCCGAAGCCTTCGTCGGAATTTATCAGCGCAACGTTGCTGGGATAACCCTCAATATTATAATGGTAATAAGCACGTATTCCGAGGTGTTCCAAGCGACGGCGGTAGATGGCGGCACTGCTTTGGCCATTGTAATGGGTGATGACTACACCGTTCACCATAAAGCCCCGATTCTGGAACTCCGACCGCAGGCGCAACACGTCTTCGTCATAGGTAATGCCCAAATCCTGACGGACCTTGTTCTTCTCAATATCGAGGGCGCTGATGACGATGACTATCTCAGCACTGGAACTCAGCTGCTGGAACATCCTGAGCTTGCTGTCGGGTTGGAATCCGGGCAATACTCTGCTGGCATGATGGTCGTCGAAGAGTTTGCCGCCCAGCTCAAGGTAAAGCTTGCCGGAGAACTGGGCAATGCGTTCCTGAATGTGCTGCGACTGAATGGAAATGTATTTGTCGTTGTCGAATCCGTACTTCATCTTATTACCTCCTTTACTGCTTTCAAGTTGCAAAGGTACAAAGAAATTCATAATTCACAATTCATAATTCATAATTATTTTGTAATTTTGCAGAAGAAATGATGAGAAATGGTCGAAGAGTTAATACATAGGTATTGCGAAGGCAATACGCAATTGGAGCAAATCCTGCTTCGTCACAGCACAGATGTGGCTCGACGAGCCCTGAAAATCGCCAAGGCTCATCCAGAGCTGAAGGCAGATGAGACGCTTCTTTGGGAAGCCGCAATGCTCCATGACATCGGCATCTGTCGCGTCGATGCACCTTCCATCTTCTGTTATGGGACAGAGCCCTACATTCGTCACGGCATTCTTGGAGCAGAGATACTTCGTGCCGAAGGACTGCCCCTACATGCCCGAGTGGCAGAGCGGCACACGGGAACTGGGCTCACGGCCGCAGAGATAGAACGTCAGAACCTGCCCCTGCCGCATCAGGACTTTACGCCGGAAAGCATCGAGGAGCAAATCATCTGTTATGCCGACAAGTACTACTCAAAGACACGTCTCGATATAGAGAAGACTCCCGAGCAGGCCATACGCAGTTTGGAGAAGTTCGGGAGCGACGGTATTGCCGTGTTCAAGGCCTGGATGGCCCGCTTTGAGTGAAAAAATCATAATAATAAAGGAAAAAGACACAAAGTGTCGGAAAATAGTCTTACCTTTGCAAATTGGAATAATTGTATAGCAATTGAAGGCAAGATTATTATCGATACTGACGGCATGCTATGTTCTGGCAGCACTGGCAGCCCGTCCTGCAGGAAGAGTTGCATTCCTGAGGAATGGCGTTGACTCGCTGTTGCAAGACAGCCTACCCTTGCGTTCGTATACCATTTTGCCAGATACCGCGGCGCAGGACACTGTACCTGTCGATACGACGCGCAAGAGCAAGAATGCCCTCGATATGCCCGTCAATTATTCTGCCGAAGACTCAATTACCTTCGATTACGCTCACTCCCATGCTCATCTGTATGGCGGCAGCAAGGTACAATACCAGAATCTTGAACTCGAGGCGGATATTATCAATATCGCTATTGACAGCAGCCTTGTTCATGCTACCAGCCGAACAGACTCGTTGGGCAACGTTACGGGCAAGCCTCTCTTCCGTCAAGGTAAGGATGAATACGAGCCAGATAGCATCAGCTATAACTTCAAGACGCGCAAGGCATTCATCTCCAACGTTTATACCCAACAGGGAGAAGGCTACATGAAGAGTATGGACGGCAAGCGTGATAGCAGCGGCACGATGTATGTCAAGAAGGCATTCTACTCGACCTGCGATGCCGAGCATCCTCACTTCTACCTTAACATGACGAGAGCCAAGATGCGTCCTGGCAAGGATGTGGTGTTCGGACCGACTTATCTCGTTGTATGCGACGTGCCTTTGCCTCTGGCAATTCCTTATGGCTTCTTCCCTTTCAAGGATAAGTACAGCAGTGGCTTCATCATGCCCAGCTATGGTGATGAGACGACGCGAGGTTTCTATTTGCGTGAGGGCGGCTACTATTTTGCATTCAATGATTATGTGGATGCCAAAATCCTGGCAGACATATACACGAAGGGCTCTTGGTCTCTCTCGGGACAATCTACTTATAAGAAGAGATATCGCTATAGTGGAAACCTCTATCTAAGCTATCAGTACACACAAAACGGCGAGAAGAATATGCCGGACTATTCTGTATCGAAGAGTTTCAAGGTAACCTGGACGCATCGACAAGACCCGAAGGCTAACCCGACGCAGAGTTTTACGGCAAGTGTTAACTTCTCGACAAGCAGCTACGAGCGCAACAATCTCGTAAGCATGTACAATCCGGAGAGCTATACGCAGAGTGTCAGGACGAGTAGTATCAGCTACAGCAAGTCGTTTCCCAATATAGGCCTGACGCTTAGCAGCACGTTCAACCTGTCGCAGCAGGTGCGTGACAGCAGCCTTGCCGTTACCCTGCCGAACCTTACGATTCAGCTCAACCGCTTCTATCCTTTCAAGCGAAAGAAGATGGCCGGCAAGGAGCGTTGGTACGAGAAGATTGGCGTGAGCTACAGTGGAACACTCACCAATAGCATCAATACCAAGGAGAATTTGCTTTTCAAGAGTAGTCTGATTAAGGATTGGCGTAATGGAATGAGACACCAGATACCCATTAATGCCACTTTCCCCATATTCAAGTATATCAACATTACGCCGAACTTCACGTTCATCGACCGTATGTACTCGAAGAAGGTCATGCAGTCGTGGGACGAAGACAAGAGGACAGTGAAGCGAGATACTGTAAATGGCTTCTATAATGTCTATAATTTCACGATGAGCTTAACGGCCAACACGAAGCTCTATGGCTACTATACGCCCATGCCTTGGTTTGGCGGAAAGAAGATTAAGGCCATCCGACACATGCTTTCCCCCTCCGTTAGCTTTAACTATGCTCCTGATTTCAGCAAGCCGATGTGGGGCTTCTACGACACGTATGTCCGTACGGATAAGGACGGCAATGTCTCCACGGTGACTTACTCTCCTTTCTCGGGTGGCGCTTATGGCACGGCTCCTAATGGCATGAGCGGAAGCGTCCAGCTGGATATCTCCAATAATCTTGAGATGAAGGTGCGGTCCAGCCGTGACTCGACGGGCGAGAAGAAGATCAGCCTTATTGACGAGCTGGGTATGTCCATGAGTTATAATATGGCTGCTAAGACGAAGCCGTGGAGCGACCTCAGCATGCACCTGCGTCTTAAACTGACGAAGACTTATACCTTCTCCATGAATGCTGTCTTTGCCACTTACGCCTACGAGTTCGACAAGAACGGCAATGTTTATGTAGGCAACCATACCGAATGGGGCAAGGGACGCTTCGGACGTTTCCAGGGCATGAGTCAGAACATCCATTACACCTTCAATAACCAGACGTTCAGGAAGTTGCTTGGCATGAAGGACAAGGTTTCGAAACGTTTTGCCAGCAGTTCTGCTGATGATGACGACGAAGATGGATACGACGACGAAGACGTGGATCCTATGATGCAGAACGTCGATCCTGACCGAAAGAAGGGTAGGGAAGCGGAAACGGAAAATGCATCCACCGAAATAGACGAGGATGGTTACCTTAAGTTCCAGATGCCTTGGAGCCTGACCGTCAGCTATGGTGTCTCTATGCGTGAGAATACTGCTGCGCCAATCAACCCCAAGCGGATGCGCTATCCCTACAAGTTTACCCATACGCTCAACTTCTCAGGAAATGTCGGCATTGCCAAGGGCTGGAACATCAACTTCTCGTCCGGCTACGACTTCAACTACAAGAGGTTGAGTATGACGACGCTTTCCTTGGCCCGCGACCTGCATTGCTTCTCCATGTCTTGCAGCATGGTTGTCTATCCGTACACCAGTTTCAACTTCCTTTTCGCCTGCAAGGCCGGCACCCTGACCGATGCTTTGCGATGGAAGAAGCAGAGTTCCTACAGCAGCAACGTCGAGTGGTATTGACGATTTGTCTGTTGACAGATTGTCACGAAATAGGGCCTTTTGCTTACACTTCAATTTTGGGTGAATGCTCCAGAATCGCTTAAAATGGTCTCGGACATGGTTTTGGTCATTTTTTCAAAGAAATGCGCTCAAATCGAATCCATGCTGAAAATCAAGATGTTACAAGGTGGCTCAAAAAGCGGAAAGTGCTGATTTGACAACTGCGCCTTACAAAATCGGCCATTTCATCGTGTTTTTGCACACTTTTTTGCGTGATTCTTCTGTAAAAGCAACGCAGTTAAAAATCAAACGCCCTACGTTAAGTTGGTCAACTTAACGTAGGGCGTTGACAAACATGGCGTGTTGCGTTTGCAAATTCGACGTGATTCGTGCTGTTTTCACCCCTTTTAAGGAGTGTGCAAAAATAGCAAAAAGAAAGTAAAATGGCGATATTTGTGACAAAACTAATTACCGAGAATCTCGTCGATGTAGTCAAGAAGTTCCTCTCTGCCCTGTTTTGTCTCGCTGCTTGTAATGAAGTGTGGCGGCAGTTCCTCCCATTGTTTCGAGAGTTCGCCGAGGTAATGCTTGATGTTAGCGGCAAGCTTCCCCTTCGAGAGCTTATCGGCTTTCGTGAAGACGATGCTGAATGGGATGCCGTTCTCGCCGAGCCATTCGATGAACTCCATATCGATACGTTGTGGTTCGTGGCGCGCGTCGATAAGAAGAAAGAGGTTCATCATTTGTTCGCGACGCAGGATGTAGCCCGTTATCATCCGTTGCAGTTCGTCCCTTTGCTGCTGTCCCCGCTTGGCGTAACCATAACCTGGGAGGTCGACAAGATGCCACTCTTTATTTATTAGGAAGTGGTTGATGAGGATGGTCTTGCCAGGTGTGGCAGACGTTTTGGCCAGACCCGCTCTGCCTGTCAGCATGTTGATGAGGCTGGACTTGCCTACATTGCTTCGCCCTATAAAAGCGAACTCCGGCAAATCTCCCTGCGGACATTGGTCCACACGGGCGCTGCTGATAAGGTATTCGGCTGATTTGATGAGCATGGTCGAAACGGGTATTTGCCTCAGAAATTGTAGGTCAGGCCCAGACTTAGCAGTTCCTTGAACATCAAGTAGGTGCCGTCGTGATTCTTTCCGGAACGATAATTCTTGTTGCTATTATCGAAGCGCGGATAGAGATGAAGGTTCGCCGTGATGAGTTTGGTGATGGTAAAGTTGATGTTGTTTTCCCATTCCCAGATGTTGTAGTCAAAGTTGCTGAACCAGTACATGCGGTTTGTCCAAGAGACTTGCTTGCATATCTGCCACTTCGTGTTGAGCGTGATGTTGGGACCGAACGTGGTCTTCTGGTGCTTCCCTGCTTCTATGCCGAAGTTTGTGACAAGTTCGTCATCGTTGACATACACAATCTTCATGGCAAGGGGGGCAATGTTGAGTTGTCCCGTGAACTGCTTCTTCTTGCCCCATGCTATTTCGTACTTCATATTGGGGGCAATCGTGATTTCTAACGGAGACAGTATCTTCGATGTAATCTTATCGGTGTTTCTCTGATAATTGGGTGCAATCTGGGTCTGCAGAATGACCAAAAGAGAGTAATACCAGTTCTTCCAAGCCTTGTAGCCGGCATTGCCGGTGTAGCGAAGAAGGTTGTGGCTCGGTCGGAAAGTGCGCTTTTCGTCGGTCTCCGTCGTTTGGAAACCCAGTTGCGCATCCAGCGTGTTCTCCCAGGTTATCTTGCGTTGGTCGTTGTAGTTGGCATGCAATGTGAGGTCGAAATTGCCTATCCAGTTGGTCTCGCCGCCTTTATACCAGTTGTCCGAGATATAGTTCTGTGCAAATTGCAGCGAGGTGGTACCCGAGAACTTCCAGAAGTTAGGGCGACGGGTAATGACCTCCACCGGTCCGTCCAACTCAGGAACCAGTGAGGCAGCGGCTACTTTGTCGGCCAGTTTGTCTGCAGCCGTCAGTCTGTCGTTTATGTCGCCTCGGATGGCAGCCTGTCCTGTGATGTCACTTTCCGTCTGCCTGACGAGCTGAGGAGCTCCGGTATAAAGCGAAGACAACATCTTTCTGGAGGCAAAGAGACGCTGCAGCTGCTGGTCAGAACTGCTCAAGTCGGTTTGTCCCAACATTTGATGTATCGATGAACTATAAAGCGCAGGCTGTGAAAGAATCTGGTAGTAGTAGGCATTCGGGGCAGAGGTCGCCGTTGATGTATTCAGCGAGTCTCGTTCCTTCACCAGTGTTTCGAGAGCTTTCAGGTAGTTCTTCAGAAGCAGAGAAGAGTCTGCTTTTTCTTCTTCCTTTGCATTCGTCTTGGTGGCGCTACTGGCTCCCAAGACCATAAAACAGGTAATGAATAGTATTGTAAGCCGCTTCATTTGTTCTAATTTTGTGCAAAGATACGAAAAAGTTTAGAGTTTAAGGGCTAAAGTTTAAAGTTTTTTGTACTTTTGTACGCCTAAATAGAAAAATACATAACCTATATGGATAAAAATACAGTTACAGGATTTATTCTCATTGCCCTCGTAGTCATTGGCTTCAGCTGGTACAGTCAGCCCAGTAAGGAAGAGTTGGAAGCTATGGCACAAAGGGATAGTATCGCTGCTGTGGAGCAGCAGAAACAAGCAGAAGCCGAGAAGGTTGAAGCCGAAACGATTGCAGCTACTCCAGCCCAGCCGGACAGCAGCGCTCTCTTCTTCTCGCAGAGTAATGGCGAGGGACAGCGCATTGTCCTTCAGAACAATAAGGTGAAGGTGGGCCTCAACAGCAAGGGTGCTGTGGTCGAGGATGCTGAGATAATCGGCTACAAGAGCCGTCGCAGGGATGGCGATGTCGTGATTCTCGGCAAAGAAGACGCTTCGATGAAGTTGACTTTGCCGCTTAAGCAGCAGAACCTCAGCCTGTTAGATCTCGTCTTCAACATTGCCGAGCAGACCGACTCCACCGTTACTTTTGTGGCAGAACAGGAGGGGAAACAGCTTCAGGTCAGCTATACCCTACGTCCCAACGCCTATATGCTCGACATGAACATTACGTCGGAGGGGCTGGAGGGATTAGCCATGCCTGGCGAGACGACGTTGCTCCTCGACTGGAAGGCAGCAGTTCTGCAGCAGGAGAAGGGTAAGGACTTTGAGAACCGCTACAGTTCTCTCACCTACAAAAGGCAGGGCAAAGGCGTGAAGAAGCTCAGTGAGACGAGCAACGACAGCAAGGAGCCCGAGGAATCTCTCGAGTGGATTGCCTTCAAGAACCAGTTCTTCAGCGCCGTCCTCATCGCGGATAAGCCCATGACGAAGGCAGCTCTTTCCTCCCAAATGCCTAACGACGATTATGCAGGCTACCTGAAGGAATATCAGGCAAAGGCGCAGATTCCGTTCGATGTGACAGGTAAGGAGCCCACTCACCTGCAGATGTACCTTGGCCCGAACGACTTCCATATCCTCAAGGCACACAGCAAGATGACGGCTTATGGCTCGGATGCCGACCTCGACGAACTCGTTTATCTCGGTTGGTGGATATTCCGCTTCATCAATCGCTGGTCGATTCTTTATGTCTTTGACTGGCTCAAGACCATGGGCCTGCCGATGGGTATCGTCCTCTTCTTGCTGACAGTCATCGTGAAGGTGGCTGTTTGGCCAACCCAAAAGAAGAGCTATTTGAGCAGTGCCAAGATGCGTGTCCTCAAGCCAAAACTTGACGAACTCAGCAAGCAATATCCCAATCCCGACCAGGCTATGCAGAAGCAACAGGCCATGATGCAGGTCTATAGTCAGTACGGCGTCAGTCCTATGGGCGGATGCTTGCCGATGCTCATACAGATGCCTATCTGGATTGCGATGTTCAACTTCATTCCCAATGCCATCGATTTGCGTGGCGAGAGCTTCCTTTGGGCAAGCGACCTCAGTGCTTACGACGACCCAATCCGTTGGGGAACCAGCCTTCCGCTTATCGGCAACCACTTGAGTCTCTTCTGTATCCTCTTTAGTGCGACGAACCTTATCAATACTTGGATCTCGATGCGCCAGCAGCAAAACCAGTTTACAGGCGAGCAAGCTCAGCAGATGAAGATGATGCAATGGATGATGTACCTCATGCCTCTGATGTTCTTCTTCTGGTTTAACAACTACTCGAGCGGTCTGAGTTACTTCTACTTCATATCCGGCTTGCTCAATATCCTCACGATGTGGTACCTGCGCATGAAGACTGATGATGCAAAACTCCTTGCCGGTCTGGAGGCTTATCGCGAGCAGCACAAGAACGATCCCAAGAAGGTGTCGGGCTTGCAAGCACGCCTCGAGGCTTTGCAGAAGATGCAGCAGGAACAAGCGAAACGAAGATAATTGATTAAAGATTAAGGATTAGAGATTAAAGATGAGACACAGTAAGCATTCATTTTTTCATTTTTTCATTCTTTCATTATTACTCATGTCTTGCGGTACGCAGAAGGAAAACGACAAGGTTAACATAGAGAAACAAACCATTCAACTTGATGGCGACCTCATGACGCCCGAGGCTCTTTGGGCAATGAGCCGCATCAGTGGTTATCAAGCCTCGCCCGACGGAGAGCACATTGCCTTCCAGATGGGCTATTACAGCGTAGCGGAGAACAAGAGCCACCAGGTTCTTTGGATGATGAATGCAGACGGCAGCGAACAGAAGCAACTGACAAATGATGCCGAGAACGAGACCGATGTGCAATGGCTGGACAACGAAACCATCGCTTTCCTCCGCGAGGGTGAGGTCTGGAAGATGGGCTTGAACGGCAAGAACCGCAAGCAAATGACCAAGACCGACGGCCAGGTCGAGGGCTTCCTCTTCGCTCCTGATGGCAAGAAGGCTATCCTCTTGAAAAGCATCGACTTCAATGAAATCATCCAGAAGAACCCCGAAGACCTGCCCAAAGCGACCGGTCGCGTCGTGAACGACTTGATGTATCGCCATTGGGACCACTATGTGGAGAGCATCCAGCATCCCTTCGTCATCGATTTCGAAACGGGTGAGGAGTTCGACATCCTCGATGGCGAGCCCTTCGAGTGCCCCATGGAGCCCTTCGGCGGCATTGAGCAATTGGCTTGGAGCCCTGATTCAAAGTCTATTGCCTTTACTTGTCGCTGTAAGACCGGCTTGGAATATAGTATCTCGACCGATAGCGACATCTTCCTTTATGAAGTTGAAGCTCGCGACCTTAACAATATTGAGCACACAAAGAACCTGTGCAAAGAGGGTCGGGAGTTTGGCATTCTGCCCTGTGCTGCCATGGCTTATCATGGCGACGGCAAGCAATTGAATCCCACCAAAACACTGAAAGACCAGGAAATCAACGTTAAGCATAAGGATGAGAACGTCGGCTACGACACGAATCCGAAGTTCTCTCCCGATGGACGCTACGTGGCTTGGCTCTCAATGGAGCGCGACGGCTACGAGAGCGACCGCCAGCGCCTCTGCATCTACGACCTGAAGGAAGGCACCAAGACCTATGTCACCGAGTCGTTCGACTCCAGCGTGGACGACTTCTGCTGGGCGCCCGACTCCTATACATTATATTATATAGGGGTTTGGCACGCCACAGAGAATCTCTACAAGACCAACTTGAAGGGCGAGGTGAAGCAACTCTCCAACGACTGGGCCGACTTTGGTTCCGTGCAGATGCTTAACGAAAAGGAACTTGTTGCAGAGCGTCACAGCATCACGGAACCTGCTGACCTCTATGTCGTTAATCCTGGCGACACGATTGCTGACACACAGATAAAGCAGCTGACCGAAGTGAATAAGGACATCCTCGACCAGCTTGCGAAGCCCAGCATCGAACAGCGCTGGGTGAAGACCACCGACGGAAAGGAGATGCTGACCTGGGTTATCTTGCCTCCTCACTTTGATGCCGCGAAGAAATATCCCACGCTGCTCTTCTGCGAAGGCGGCCCCCAAAGTGCCGTCAGCCAGTTCTGGAGCTACCGTTGGAACTTTATGATCATGGCTTCGCAGGGTTATGTCGTGATTGCTCCGAACCGTCGCGGCGTCCCGGGCTTCGGGCAGGAATGGCTCGAGGAGATAAGCGGCGACTGGACAGGACAGTGCATGAAGGACTACCTCTCCGCGATAGACGATGCCGTAGAGAACCTTCCGTACGTCGATAAGGACCGCCTCGGAGCTGTCGGTGCCTCGTTTGGTGGCTTCTCGGTTTACTATCTGGCAGGTCATCACGAAGGTCGCTTCAAGTGCTTCATCGCGCATGATGGTGCATTTAACCTCGAGGCGATGTACACCGAGACAGAGGAGAACTGGTTCTCCAACTGGGAGTATGACGATGCATACTGGAACAAAGACCAGACGGCACGCGCCCGAAAGACCTACGAGAACTCGCCGCATCGCTTCGTTGACAAGTGGGACACACCCATCCTCTGCATACATGGCGAGAAGGATTACCGCATCAACGCCACCCAGGGCATGAGTGCCTTCAACGCCGCCCGCATGCGAGGCATCGAAGCGCAACTGCTCATCTTCCCCGACGAGAACCATTGGGTGCTCAAACCACAAAACGGTATCTTGTGGCAGAGGACTTATTTTGCTTGGCTCGACAAGTGGCTGAAGAAGTAATTCGACCTGAGAAAATAACGAAATAACACAATAACATCATATTATGACACAAGCAATTCAAAAGACTTTACGCGACAGCGCCGGCATGCGCTGGACGGCTCTTCTGCTCTTGGCGCTCGCCATGTTCTGCAGTTACATCTTCATGGACATCCTTTCTCCCATTAAGGATTTGATGCAGGAGACTCGTGGATGGGACAGTACGGCCTTCGGAACGATGCAAGGCTCCGAGGTGTTCCTGAACGTTTTTGCTTTCTTCCTCATCTTCGCGGGCATCATTCTCGACAAGATGGGCGTGCGTTTCACAATGGTTCTTTCTGCCGTTGTGATGCTCATAGGCGCTTGCATCAAGTGGTACGCCGTGGATGAATCTTTCATGGGCACAGGCTTGGAGGCATGGTTCAACAGCCATCTGAACTACATTCCCGTGTTCGAGGAACTGGGCGTCTCGCCCTTCTATGAGGGGATGCCAGCCTCCGCTAAGTTTGCTGCCTGCGGTTTCATGATATTTGGCTGTGGTGTGGAAATGGCCGGCATTACCGTCAGTCGCGGTATCGTCAAGTGGTTCAAGGGCAGAGAGATGGCTTTGGCAATGGGTTCGGAGATGGCTCTGGCCCGTCTTGGCGTGGCAACTTGCATGATCTTCTCGCCCTTCTTCGCTCGTTTGGGCGGCCAAGTCAGCGTTTCTCGCTCGGTTGCCTTTGGCGTAGTGTTGATGTGCATTGCTCTCATCATGAGTATTGTTTACTTCTTTATGGATAGGAAACTCGACGCGCAGACTGGCGAGGCAGAGGAGAAGGACGACCCCTTCAAGATCAGCGACTTGGGACAAATCCTCACTTCGAGTGGCTTCTGGCTTGTGGCCCTGCTTTGCGTGCTCTACTACAGCGCAATCTTCCCCTTCCAGAAGTACGCCGTGAACATGCTGCAATGCAACCTCACACTCGTGGCACCCGATGCTAACTCCTTCTGGGCAAAGCCCGATGTGACCATCGTTCAGTACCTCATCATGCTCTTTGTTGCGGCTACTGGCTTCGCAAGCAACTTCCAGAAGAAGGTCGGAGCGAAATACGGCTTGCTTTGCGTCAGCATCCTCGCCCTCGTTACCTATTGTTATATGGGTTACATGAGGCAGTCTGCCGAGAGCATCTTCGCGGTGTTCCCACTCTTGGCTGTGCTCATCACACCCATCTTGGGCAGTTATGTTGACCACAAAGGCAAGGCAGCCACGATGCTGATTCTGGGCTCGTTGCTCCTCATCTTCTGCCATCTGACCTTTGCATTCGTGTTGCCTTTGTTCAAGGGCTCAGCCATCGGCGGCATCGCGATTGCCTACATCACCATTCTTGTGCTGGGTTCCTCGTTCTCTCTGGTGCCTGCAAGTTTGTGGCCAAGCGTGCCTAAACTGGTGGATGCCAAGGTTATAGGCTCTGCTTATGCACTCATCTTCTGGATTCAGAACATAGGTCTTTGGCTCTTCCCACTGCTCATCGGCAAGGTTTTGGACAAGACGAATCCTGGAGTTACCGACCCGACTCAGTTCAACTACACAGCCCCGCTGGTAATGTTGGCCAGCCTCGGCGTAGCAGCACTCCTGCTTGGTTTCGTCCTGAAGATGGTCGATAAGAAGAAGGGACTGGGCCTCGAAGAGCCGAACATCAAGTAAGGAAAGCTCGTTTCCTAAGCCGCTGATTTTCAGACGGCGAGCCTCAATTGCAAAGATGGCACGTTAAGATGCAAAACTTAACGTGCCATCTTTGCAAACTTAACGTGTTAACTTTGCAAAGTTAACGTGCTTAATTGATCAACTTAACGTGCTTAGTTGAAAGACTTGGCACGCTTTGTTTTTTATTGTCCCATGTCAAGTCAAATGAAAAAGCACGGAGTTTTTGTTATTTTCCTAAATAAAAAGTTGGATGTTATCATTTTCTTCGTATCTTTGTCGCGGGAATATGTATGAATTTAACCAAATATAAAAGCATATGAAGACAAAGATTTTTACCCTTTTAATGGCGTTGTTCGCATTAGTTTGGAGTGCAAAAGCCAGTGAAATCACGAGTTTGAGGCTCACTCTCAGTATGAATGGCGGGGAGACTTTTACAGAGATGATTCCTGCTTCAGGTTTTGATGAGCTTCTTTTAGGCGGGTATATCACATCGTTGAAAATCCATAAAGCAGAGGTTACGACATCGGGAACCTTTACAGATATGAAGTTTAAAGCCACGATGTATAAGACTGCAAACGGAGGTCCGGAAAGCGATGCAGAGTGGCAAGAAGTAGGTTTCGTGGATGTGGGAGATGGCAACTGGATGATTGATATACCTGGTGGGAGAGATCTCGTTGACGGTAGTTGGGATAATAAGTTCAAGACTTTCGAGTTTTATATACAAGGCAAGGACAATTCCGGCAATGATGTCTTCTACAATAATGGTGGTGAGGACTACAAGGTAACGTTCTCTACCGGCTCAGGTGGCACCTTAATTAATAAGATTCAGTTCCTCGAAGAATCTACTGCAGACTTGTTTCTGAACGTTGGTGGCGAGGGTCGGAGCTACTCTTTCAACGGTGATGGAAGTCGCACACCTGAGGATCAACTTGGAGAACTCAGTTCGCTCTGTATCGATCAGTTCGCTTTGTTGTTCAAGACGGCTGAAGGCGTGAGCACGGACGACGTGAGTCTTCAGTACAGAATATATGAAGAGGGACAAGAACCGGAAGGCGGCTGGAGCGGAATAGATGCTCCGCAGTTCTACGACCAGGGCAGCAACATGATGTTTTTCTATACCGACATGATGGGACTTGACGTGACAAACGGCCTGGAACCCAACAAGGACTATGTCCTCGAGGTCAATTATCAGGTCGTAGTTGACGGGGAGTACTTCTTCTTGGGCAAGAATAAGGAAGGCAGCAAGTTCCGCTTCTTCCTCACGGAAAACACGTCGCAAGAGGAGATTTACAGCGTGATACTGACACTCAGCCACAATGGCGGCGAGCCTTTCGAAATGTATTTCGACCATGAGAATGCAGTTCCGTTGAACCTGGAAGGGCAGACAACGTCCCTGAAGATAATGAAGGCTGAGGTCTGGACCTCAGACGGAATAAGAAGCGTGGAAGTGTCCGGCACGATGTACGACACGGAGAACGGCGGTCCCTCTGGCAGCAACGAGTGGCGTGCGATGCCGTTAAATCCGTCAGGCAGCGGCTATTGGATGCTCGAATTCGGTAAAGAAGGGTACGAAATCATAGAGGAGGAATGGCTCAATAACATTAAGTCGAAGACCTTCGAGTTCTATGTCAAGGGACAAGATGGCTCAGGAAATGACGTCTTTTACAATAATGGTGGTAAAGATTATAAGGTCAACTTTACCATCGAAGGCGGTGGTGACATCGGCATCAACAGCATGAAACTGACTATCAGCCATAATGGAGGACCAGCCTTTACGCAGGAATTCCCTTCTTCGGGCTGGGAAGAACTCGTACTTGGCGGGCAAACGACTTCGTTAATCATCAGCAAGGTGGAAGTTCAGACAGCGGGCTCGATGCAGGCTGTCATGTTACAAGGCACGATCTACAACACCTCGCAGGGTGGCCCATCTGGCAGCGACGAGTGGCGCCCCATGCCTCTTGAGAACAAGGGAAACGGCAAGTGGGAACTCGATATGGGCGAAGGCATCGACCTCATCGAGTCGGATTGGCTGAACGAGAACAAGTCGAAGAC
>ONSR01000010.1 GCA_900320565.1 uncultured Prevotellaceae bacterium | reverse complement strand
GCGGAGCACACTACAAAGTGACTTTCTCCACAGGCGAAGGGTCGAGTGATAAAATTCAATTCCAAGAGGGAAGAACCGCCGAACTGAGTCTTGCCTCCAATAACGGGTGGTATGGCTATGCTTATGACAAAGAAGGGAACAGAGACCCCAGCGACCAGCCAGGACAACTCAGCTCGCTTACCATCGAACAGTTCGCTCTCTGGTTCAAGACGGCTGATGGCGTGAAGACAAACGACGTGAGTCTTCAATACAGAGTCTATGAAGAAGGACAGGAGACGGAAGGTGGCTGGAACAGGATTGACGCACAGCAAATCATGGATGTGGGCAGTAACATCATGTATTGTGATGCCAACGGCGTAGGAGTTAACGTGACAAGCGGCTTGGAGCCAAATAAGAACTATGTTCTCGAGGTGTATTATCAGGTTGTTGTTGACGGGGAATACTATGTCTTTGGTAAGGACAAAGAAGATTGTAAGTTCCGCTTCACCTTCGATGACGGCAGTGTGCAGACGGAAGGCATCCGCAGCATGACGATGACCATCAACTGCAACGGACAGGTCTTCACCGAGTCGTTCCCGTCTGAGGGCTGGGAGATTCATGCTATCGAGGGACTGGTTTCCTCCATTAAAGTCATGCGTGTTGAGGTCGAAACGAGTGAATCGTTGACCTACATGGGCTTCTGCTCGACCATCTACGACACGGTTGATGGCTGGCAGCACGATGATACGGCATGGGATTGGATTCCCATGGAGAACCAAGGCGGCGGTCGTTGGGTGCTCGACTGGGGTGAAGGAAGAGAGTGTGTCGCGAGCGAATGGCTTGATCAGAACGTGACAAAGACCCTCGAGTTCTTTGCCGACGGAGGCGACGCGAATGGCAACAAATACAAATATGCCAATGGTATCAGCGACTATGGCTATGACAACAACTATAAGGTGACGTTCACCACGGGCATAGATCCCGATGGCATCAGCCTCGTTTCCGCTTCGAAAGAGGATGGCGCAACCTATAACCTCGCTGGCCAACGCGTGAGAAAAGACTACAAGGGCATCGTTATCACTAATGGAAGAAAAGTATTGATAAAGTAAAACTTGGTAGATAATGAGATTGTACTCCTCCCTCTGTGGGTTCTTGCTCTGTGCTTTGTCGGTTAATGCGACAAGCCATCCCGACTTGGTTCGCTATGTAAATACGCTGCAAGGCACGCTTTCAAACTTCGGCCTCTCACACGGCAACACCTTCCCTGCTACGGCTATGCCGTATGCCCAACACATGTGGACGCCCCAGACGGGACCCAACGGCGAGGGCTTCAAGTACCTTTATGAGTCGGATCAAATCAGGGGATTTGGCCAAAGCCATCAGCCTTCGCCTTGGGTTAGCGACTATGCTGTCTATACTTTCTTCCCTGAAACAGGTAACTTGGAGGTCGATCCCGATAAACGAGGCGCACGTTTCTGCCATTGCAAGGAGGTCGGACAGCCTCACTACTACAGCGTCACCTTCGATAACGGCATTCGTACAGAGATGGCTCCAACAGAGCGAGGCGTGCATCTTCGCTTTTCGTATCCGAAGAAACAGGACGCTTACTTGGTCATCGACGGCTATACCGCCGAGTCGGAAATCCATGTAAATCCAGAGAAACGGCAGGTTACGGGCTGGGTCAACAACCAGCGTTTCGTCAATCATAGCGAGAACTTCCGCTGCTTCTTTGTCGTTCAGTTCGACCAGCCGATACTCGATTACGGCACATGGGAAGGGGAGAACAAGCAGACTTTCCCGCATGAAAAAGACGGCCAGGGCAAGCGTTTCGGCTATTATCTCAAGTTCAAGCCAGGCAGTAAGGTGCAGGCGAGGGCTGCTTCAAGCTACATTTCTGAGGAACAAGCCTGGCAGAACTGGCGTTCGGAACTTGGTGCGGACAAAACTCTGGAACAGACAAAGAAGCGGGGCTTCGAGACGTGGAATGCTCTGCTGAACCGCATCCGAGTGGAAGGAGGGAGCGAAGAGCAGTTGCGAACCTTCTATAGTTGTCTGTTTAGGGCAAACTTGTTCTCTCGCAAGTTCTATGAAATCAGGTCGGATGGCACACCTTATTATTATAGTCCCTACGATGGAAAAATCTACGAGGGTTATATGCTGACCGATAACGGCTTTTGGGACACCTTCCGAAGTCAGTTCCCCCTGACAAACATCCTGCATCCCACGCAACAAGGCCGCTACATGCAAGCCCTTCTCGACGCGCAAAAGCAGTTCGGATGGCTGCCCGCCTGGTCTTGTCCGGGCGAGACTGGAGGCATGTGTGGCAACCATAGCATATCACTTCTGGCAGATGCGTGGGCAAAAGGGATACGCTCTTTCGATCCGGATTCTGCGTTAACTGCCTATGCTCATGAGGCTATGAACAAGGGACCTCTTGGTGGAGCGAACGGTCGAGTCGGTTGGAAAGAGTATTGGCAACTGGGTTATGTCACCTTCCCGGAGTCGCATGGAAGTGTGACACAAACGCTAGAGTATGCTTATGACGACTGGTGCGCTTGGAAACTTGCCCGCAGTTGTGGCAACACTTTCTACGAGAAGATATTCGAAAGAGTGCTCCATAACTACCTGAATCTCTGGGATCCTGAGACGAAGTTCTTCAGGGGAAGAGACAAGGACGGCAAGTGGAGTGTGGAGCCTTTCGACCCGCTTGTATGGGGCGGACCATATACCGAGGGTAATGCCTGGCACTATATCTGGAGCGTTTTCCACGATGTGCAGGGTCTCATCGAACTCTTCGGCTCGGATGAAGCCTTTGTGGAGAAGATGGATAGCGTCTTTTCGCAGCCAAGTACGGTTAAGCCAGGCTGGTATGGCGGCAAGATTCACGAGATGACGGAAATGGAGATAGCAGGCATGGGACAATATGCTCATGGCAATCAACCCATTCAGCACATGCCTTATCTCTACAGCTATGCCGGTCAGCCTTGGAAGACCCAGTACTGGGTTCGCCAGATTATGGAGCGCCTTTACCACAGCACGCCCGACGGTTTCCCAGGTGATGAGGACCAAGGCGGCATGTCATCGTGGTACGTTCTGTCTGCTCTGGGGCTCTATGCCGTTACGCCTGGCACCGACCAATACGTGCTTGGCAGCCCGATTTTCCGTAAGGCAACCATCACGATGGAAGATGGCAAGCAGTTCGTCATCGAGGCAAAAGACAACTCGAAGGATAATGTTTATGTCGATAGCCGCAGTCTCAATGGCCAACCTCTCTCGCGTAATTATATCACTTACAGCGAGTTGACGTCCGGCGGTACGCTTTCTCTTCAAATGTCCGACAAGCCGAACAAGCAGTTGGGCACGGAGAAATCGGATGCTCCCTACAGCCTTACTTTTGAACTTGGGAAGTGACGGTTGAAAACGTGGCGTGCCATCTTTGCAAACGTGGCGTGCCATCTTTGCAAACATGGCGTGCCATCTTGACCAACTTAACGTGCCATCTTGACCAACTTAACGTGCCACGTTTGCGAACTAGCTTGCCTGCGTTTTCTGACTACCTATTTTAATCAAGTCTTTCTGTGCTGTGAACCAAGGCAGGTAGTTGTGAAGGAGCCAGCAACAGAACACGCAGCCCGTTATCGTGAGCGCCAGGACTGTCCAGCTCTGCACGGCATTGTTCTGCCAGAGCGTTGACCAACAGGATGCTCCGCTATCCTTGGGCAAAAGGCTGAGCAGGGCGAGGACGACTTTCATAACAGCCATGTGGGTGCAAAGCACAATGATGGAGTAGCGCCCGATGTAGGAAATGATGGGCAGCCACTTGATGACACGGCTTAGCAACAATATACCAAGCGTTCCCAGCAGGCCTGCAAGGTAAACCAGTAGCAATGGCGAACTGTATGTATTGAGGTAGAAGAAGTTCTCACCCATGTATGTATAGTGAAGCACTGCAATCATACCAATGCCAAGGAGCAGCGCCCATTGCCACTTGATGCTCATTTGGAAAAACCTCAGTCTTCTGTTCAGCAGGTATCCTATCCAGAGGAAGGGCAGACTTGTCATTGCAGTCCCGATGTTCATCGGCAAGTCTCCGGCGTAGTAGCCCGCAATACCGATGGCAAGCACGCAGCCGCCCAGTGCCACGTCCGCCGTCAAGCCGCTCGGAATGAAACGTTTGATGATATAATATAACGTGGCGAAGATGGCGTTCATCCAAAACAAACAAAGCAGGAACCACAGTGGCGCCCAGATGCCTGTAATGTTGGCCGCGGTCGTGTCTATGCTTGTGAGGGTGGACATCAACTTTGCCAATGCCTGATACACAATCATGAAGAAGAGGTATGGAACAAGGATGCGGTTCGTCTTGCGCAGCAGGAACTCGCGGATTCCGCCGTCGTAGTCCTTGAAGAATAAGCCCGAGAGGATAAAATAAAGCGGCATCCTCGTCTGCATGAAGATGTCGTTCATGGGATAGTCCCCGCCCGAGAAGTATTTTCCGACAGATATATGATCCAGTACTACCAGGAAGATGCAGATGCCTTTTGCAAGGTCGATGTACTCGATGCGCTCTTTCATGGGAAAGGGCTATTTCTCAATGAGGACTGTTGCATAAGCAGAGATGCCTTCTTCGCGACCAGTGAAGCCTAACTTCTCTGTAGTCGTAGCCTTGATGGAAACGTCGTCCACGTCAATGCCCATCACATCGGCGAGGCATTGCTGCATTTCGGGGATGCGTGCTTTCAGCTTGGGCTGCTCGGCACAAACCGTTGCATCGATGTTGCCTACCTTGTAGCCTTTTGTGGCGATGAGGTCAATCGTCTTGCGAAGGAGCACCTTGCTGTCGATGTTGTGGAACTCGTCGCTATTGTCGGGGAAGTGATAACCGATGTCGCGCATGTTGGCGGCACCCAGCAAAGCATCGCAAATAGCATGGATAAGCACGTCGGCATCGCTGTGCCCAAGTAGTCCCTTCGAGTGCTCGAAGCGTATGCCACCCAGCCACAACTCACGTCCCTCCACAAGTTGATGGACATCGAAACCAAAACCGACCCTTATTTTATTGAACATTGAATATTGACCATTGAAGTTCCTCCCCTTTGGGGGAGGTTAGGAGAGGGGCTTTTTATCTTCTTCTCATCTTCCCGAAGAGGTCGCGCATGCCATCAAGGTCAAAGCCGAGCGAAAAGCGCATGGTCTGGTCGAGAGGATTGCTTTGTGCAGTAGAGAAGACATAGGAGGCATCGATAGTAAAGACACTCATGTGGAAGCCTGCGCCGACGGTGAAATACTTACGGTTACCTTTGTTCTCTGCTTCGTGGTGATAGCCGGCACGAAGCATGAAGCGGTCGTTGTATGTGTATTCAGCACCGAAACTCCATTGAATCTCCTGCATCTCTTCCTTGAAACCGCCAGGAGCATCGCCGAAGCTCTTGAAGATACCGGCTATGGACGATACTTCATAGTAATCCCTTCGCTCGCGCTCGTCAAAGTCCACATCAGTTTCGTCCTCGCCTCTCATTGGATGAGTTGGCACGAGGAGCTTGTTCATGTCAATGCCAAAGCTGAACTTGTTGTACTCGTTGAATGGGATTGTCATGTTGCAACCGATACGCAGATTGGTGGGAATGAATTCAGAGTATTCGCTGCCACCATATGAAATCTTCGAACCAATGTTGCTGATGTTGATACCCCAGCCAAAGCTGCATTCGCGATTGCCTGCCATGAAGTAGCCCAAGCGGTAGAGGGCAATGTCGGCAGCAAAGGCTTTGCCTGGCCTGCTATCGTCTTGATAATTGTATTTGATGTCGGAGAGGATGAAGCGCAGGTTGACGGCCATAGAGAACTTCTCGCTGAGCATACGGCTATAGCCGGCATCAATCGCCATCTCATAAGGTTTGATGGTCATGTCGTCCATACCATCTATAAATACTTCACCAAGGCTGAAATAGCGCAGAGAGGCATGCACGGCGCTGTAGTTGCCAATACGATAGAAGCCAGTCAGGTTGGCGAGGTTGATGTCGTTGACCAACTTGCGCAGCCAGGGAGTGTAGCTGACGCCTACACCTGCTCGGGCAACATTAAATGGATATTTGGCAGGGTTCCAATACTGCGAATAGATGTCGGCTTCTGTAGCGGCACCCATATCGCCCATAGCACCTGCACGTGCGTCTGGAGCAATGTTCAGCGACGTAACGGCAGTATGTATGGGATTGAACATATTCTGCTTGTCCTGCGCAAGGACTGTTTGTGTGCTGCATATGGCGAGCAGCAACACGATGCGGATGATTCTATGTGCTTTCATACTCTATAATAACTGAGTAGAGGGCTCATTTATTGTTCCGAACCATGATTTTTTGTGTCTTTGAGGTCCATTTGCTTTGTCCGCACCTCACTCTGCAGCGATAAAGATAGATTCCAGTATCAACTTTGCCACCTGCGCCATTGGTCAAGTTCCATGTGACAGTGTGGATGCCACTGGCTTCTATCGCGCTTTCTTCGTGCATCCAAATGCGACGGCCTGCAAAGTCGAAGACCTCGATGACGAAGTCGCAGTTGCTGCCAGGCAAATCATAACTTACCATGAAGTTCGTGCTTGTTATAGCAGGGTTCTGACTTGCCATAAGACTAATGATGTTGGTCGGTATGGCTTCATCAACGACAAAGTCAAGGCTTGTCTGGCTTGTGTTGTTCAATACGTCCCATGCACGGAAGGTTAGGCTGTGGGAGCCGTTCGGCAGTGCTGGAATGCTGAATGCGACAGTGCCTTTCGTGAAGTCGCCAAACTCGTGCGAATAATATTCATTAATGTTATACGTCAGGTCGCTTCGGCCGTCGATACAAAGCGAGAGGTCATGTCCGATGCCGTTACCGCTGGAGCTGATGCCGCTGACATCATTGAGTTGTGCCACGAAGAGTGGTGTGGCATTGACTGTGCCTCCATTCTGGAAGTCCTCGTCGTTGAGGTATGCAAAGATTTGCGGGCCGTCCTTGTCGAAGTCTGTATTATCTACGATGCCGCCAAGAGGGATGTCTTCGTTATAACCATTGGCTTCGATGTTTCCTTCATCGTTGATGGCATAGAAGACAAGTCGGCCAGCTTCGTTGCTGAAGTTGATATCAATGGGGATTAAGAACTCTTCGCTAAACAGTCCGGCTCGGATGCTGTCCTGCGACTCATACAGAATGGCGTTGCGGTCGGTGAATGTAAAGGTCTCGGAGGCTCCAGCGTTGTTGTGGCACACGATTGTCTCTTTGTTGTCGAAGAGACGGGTGTTGAGGATGCCGTTGAAGGTTGTCATGGTTGTTCCGTCAGCTTGCTCCACATGTCCGGAGAGCTTGACGCGCTCGCCAGCCTTGAGAGGAATGGGAATGCCGTTGACTTCCTTGTCGTTAATCTTGTCCACAACAATCTTCTGAACAGGGTTGCCCAAAGTGAGAGCAGGGTCGCCAAGGAGAGCATACTGCAGTTTGTTCTCCAGGTAGCCTGCCTCCCTGCCGTCGCTGATGATGCTGTTCTTGGCCAGACGGATTGCATCGCCTATGCGGTTACGCTCCTTGTTAGCACGGGTGCTTTGGGCAAAGAGGTACTGCATGAGGTAACGATTCATATTATAGTTTTGGCTTGCATAAACCGTACGTGTTGTTCCGTAGAAGGCCAGGGCACCACCGTTTGGGTTGAGTACGGCGTATTCGCCTATATTGTCTTTGTTCGTATCGAAGGGCATGACGTCGCAGGCACATGTCACCCAAAGTGGCAGCTTTGTGCTCTTGATAGTCTCGAAGTCTTCGCGAATGAGCACATACTCATGGCTGAATGTGGCTGGGCCGGCATGACCTGTGTAGTTCATCACCAGTGCTCCGTCGCTCATCTGTTTCTTGATTTGTTGCACGACTTCCGGATAGGTGTTACTGTTTGCGGAACTGACTCGTGTGTATGAATCCCACATGATTTTGTGCACTTCCATAGCGGGGAACCTGGAGATGATGTTCTCTGCTACATTGTTGGCATAGCGCATGTGTGAGTTCTCGTCTCCATCATCGCCCATCATGTAAATGAGGTTTTTCCATGGGCCGGCATTCTGGTTGCTAAGGAATGCGATACATTTATCCGTCATAGCCTTAGCCTCAGAGACTTGAGTGACGGGGAAGCGCCCGATGCCCAAATCACTCTTCTCGCGGATGGGGTTGTAACCTTCGCCATCGTCGAGCAATCCGAAGTAATCCTCCATGACGTAGCTCTTGGTGTCGCTGAAGCTGTTTTCACTCTCATAGCAGAGCAGGAAGTCGTCGGGGGAAAAGTTTCGCCAGGTTGTAGAGATCATGCGATTGTCCCAAGCGCAGTCACCGAAGAGCAGGAGGTATCGTGGAGCATCGTTCTCGTTGGCTGCCTTGTCGTAAAGCATCTTCATGAGGAGACGATAGGCTGTGGGGTCAGGTGTGCCGCTGGAGAACTCGTTATAAACCTGGTCGGCACGAACAACGGCTACTCGCAGGCCATCGTATTGGGTGTGTGCATCTGCAAGGCGTTGTGCTTCGGAAAGCAGCTTGCCACTGGCAGGCACGATGATGACCATGTCGATAGCAGAAAGGCTATGCAGGTTTTGGTTTTCGATGTTCCCTACGATGGTAGGCTCTGGGAATGAGATTGCAGAGTTGAATGCTACATAATGGTCTCCGCCGTTATCGACGTTGATGGTGTATGTATTGCCCTCCTGAGTGCCAGGAACCAAAGCGTCTTTCTTGTTCATACTGCCTGTACGGATGACCTTTACGTTTGTGCCTGTGATGCTGAATCTGGCAGCATCTGTTCCAGAGTATAAGAAATCGACGTAACCTTTGGTGGCGGTGTTGAGCTTGCGGTCGTAGCTGTAAGCCAGATAGTCCAAGCGAGCGTTCTTGCCAGCGTCTGAGCGCAGGTTGATGTTGAGTTTTGCTGGAGTGTTTAGAGTTGCCAGGTCGAATGTGCGTGTAGCAGACGTCGCATAAGTGTAGTCGCCTGGAGGTGTTACACTCATGGTGCCAAGTTCAGTTCCGTTTGCGGTGACATGGACTTTGTTTGTCAAACCGTCAGAACCCGTAAAGACTACAGTAAGTTTGCCGCCTCCTGCAGGGTCAATTGCATTGAGGGCATAGTTGTGTGAGGTGTTGTTGATATAGTTTTCTCCGTCAAAGAGGTGCCGTCCACCTGTAAACCATGACACTTCGTCTTTCTCGTAGAGGGTGTGTGCCCTTCCTGTGTTGTAGGTCTGGCGAGGAAGAGCGGGGTCGAAGGAGAGTGTCTCCATTTTGGAGGGCGCATCTTCTTGTGTCAGGAAGTAATAGGCGTTGCGGGCATAGGTGTTGCTGACGCGTGTGTCACCGTCCCAATGTACGAGGCCATTGCCCCAGAATACCCAGCTGTCTGTCTGACTGTTATAGTAGAGAGGCACTTCGGCCATGTCGTCAAAGTGTGTTCCCTGACGTATGAGTTCGGGCAGCAGGTGACCGCCGTAGCCGTATAGGTGCACATTCTCGGGAGTGTTGAAGCCCATCTTCTTGAGTGTGGCGCGCGAGAACTGATAGAGACCATCCTCTTTGATGCTTACCTTCACCCATTTGCCGCTTGCCAGCTTGGAGTTTGCGGCGTAGCGTCCTTCGCTGCCGGCTCCCTGCCTGGGAGCATTGAGCCTGCCGCTTCTGTTGGCGTTGATGACAATCTGTGCGCTGATGAGTTTCTCGTACTTCGAGCCTTGGCGACGGATGGGGATGAACGAGATGTCGAGCAATCCCTTGCCGCGTTCGATGCCGACGAACGTCTCCACATCAATCGTCTCGCTCAGCAGACTGTCGAAACGTGCAGCCACTTCTGCCTCCTTCGAGCTGAGTGCTGCATACTCCGGGTAGAGCAGGGAGACGGTGTAGGTGTGTGTCCTGTAGTCTGTCTCGAGTGGCACGACTTCAGTATATACGGGCAGGACTGAGTCAATCTTCATCTCGTTCCAGTCGAGGCTGGTGAAGGCCAAGTCTTTCTCCTGTTGAGCGATGATGCCTTGTGTCAAAGCAATAAGCATCAGGCATATAGTATAAATTCGTTTCATACGAGTTGATATTTGTTCCCCCAGGGGGGTAGGGGGCCTTATTTCACGTTAAATTCCAACACTTTTTCTCCTTCGAGGTAGCCCTCCAGATGGTCTTCCACGTTGACTGGGCCTACTCCCACAGGCGTGCCTGTGAAGATGATGTCGCCCGTCTTGAGCGTGAAGAACTGGCTGATGAAGCTCACCAGTTTATCGACTCCGAAGAGCATGTCGGCCGTGTGACCTTCTTGCACCTTCTCGCCGCCCAGGAGCAGGTGGAAGTGCAGGTCCTGAATGTCTTTCCCGTAGTGGGAGAGTGGCATCCATTTGCCGATGGCGGCACTTCCGTCGAAGCCTTTGCAGAGGTCCCAGGGCAGTCCTTTCTGCCGTAGCTCCTCCTGCAAATCCCTTGCCGTGAAGTCGATGCCTACCGTCACTTCGTCGTAGTAGCGATGAGCAAAGCGTTCGGGGATGCTCCTGCCCAAATGGTTAATGCGTACACAAAGCTCCGTCTCGTAGTCGCAGCGCTTCGTGTATGCAGGGATGAAGAACGGCTTGCCGCCCGAGAGCAGCGCAGAGTCCGCCTTCGTGAAGACCACAGGGGCTTCTATATTTAATAACGAATTTTGCAGCTCTTTATTGTGTGCCGCATAGTTCATTCCTATACCGAATATCTTCATTGCGCGACAAAGATACGAAAATTAATTGAAAATGGAAGATTGAAAGGTGAAAAAGTGAGAAAAAGCGCACACAGATGACACAGATTCGTATGGGTTTAAAGGTTTAAGAGTCCCTTTGGCGAGAGGGACGCGTCCCTATGGCAATAAGGACACGTCCCTATGAGGAGAGGGACACGTCCCTAAGGCAAGAGGGACTCGTTCCTAAAATCGACGTGAGGATTTGGCAAAATCCACGTGAGGATTTCATCAAATCCACTGCAGGATTTGGGCAAATCCTCTGGAGGATTTTTCCGACTTCTGCAAGACGCGCTTTTTTTATGCGCGGAGCCATCTTCCCTCTTCCATCTTCCCTCTTCCATCTTCCATCACAAAAAAGCCCCACAAGCTTGCGGCTCATGGGGCATTACTGATTCAGTATCGTTTGCGATTACTCTGCGCGGAGAGTGAAACGCTTGAAGTCGGTGACTGTGAGATCCTTGTCGATGCTCTGAAGATAAGAGGCAACGGTAAGGTTCTTGTCCCAGATGTACTCCTGACTCATCAGGCAGTTCTCTTTGAGGAACTTGTTCACACGACCCTTTGCGATGTTCTCGATCATGGTGGGGTTCAGGTTTGCAGCCTTCTCAGTAGAAACGGTTGCGATGATCTCCTTCACCTTGGCAACGTCCTCGGCTGTGATCCAGCCCTTGGCCTGGTTGCTCTCCATGTGGTCCTCGCTGTCGAAGTGTGCGGGGTTGAAGCCAGCCTTCTTGATGGCAGCCTCTACAGCCTTCTGCACTTGCTCAGCCTTAGACTTCTCGATGGCAACAGCGAACTCGTTGTCCTTAACGCTCTGAGGAACGCCAGTCTCGTCGATTGCCACGGGAGCAGCACTTGCAATCTGCATGGCAATGTTCTTGCCTACAGTTTCGTCCTCCACCTTCTTGCTCAGGTTGAGCATGGTGCAGAGTCCGTTGCGGTTCATGTGGTTGTAGGTAGCGATGTTCTCGCCCTCGATGGTGCAATAGCCGTCGAGCTCCATCTTCTCGCCTGTGATACCGCTGCGAGCGGTAACGGCGTCCTGAATGGTACCTTCGCCCATGGGCAGAGCCTTCACCTCGTCCAGAGTCTTGCACTTAGCGGCAACGGCAGCGTCGAGGATGCTCTGTGTCAGAGCCACGAAGTCGGCGTTGTTTGCCACGAAGTCGGTCTCGCACTTGAGGGCGATGATGGCGCCGAAGCCATTCTCAGCCTTCACGAGCACGCAACCCTCAGCAGCCTCGCGGTCGCTACGCTTAGCAGCAACAGCCTGACCCTTCTTGCGCAGGTATGCAACAGCACCGTCCATGTCGTCGCTTTCTGCCAGAGCCTTCTTGCAGTCTGCCAGACCAGCGCCCGTCATCTCGCGGAGCTTCTTGATGTCATTCATTGTAACTTCCATAGTAGTATCTGTTTTTAAAAGTTTTGGATTTAAAATAAGGATTAAGGATTAAAGAATAAGGATTAAAGTTTAGTTGTTTTGGCAATAGACAATCCAAATGGTATCAAGCTTTAATCCTTAATCTCTAATCTTTAATCTCTGTATTTATTTACTCAGCCTCGGGAGCTTCAGGAGCTTCTTCAGCCTCTTCGCGAGCCTTACCGCTGCGACGACCCTTCTTCACGGGCTGGTCTTCCTGCTCGGCAGCAGCGTCGCTGTCGGCCTTCTCAGCCTTACGCTCTTCGAGACCCTCGTTGATGGCAGCGCAGCAAGCCTGGAGAATAACCTCGATGCTCTTGCTTGCATCGTCGTTTGCGGGGATTACGAAGTCGATGTTGTCGGGGTTGCTGTTTGTATCAACGATACCGAACACGGGAATACCCAGGCGGTTTGCCTCACGCACGGCAATCTGCTCCTTCAGTACGTCAACGACGAAGAGTGCAGAGGGCAGGCGGTTGAGGTCGGCGATAGAACCGAGGTTCTTCTCGAGCTTAGCACGCTGGCGGCTTACCTGCAGGATCTCACGCTTGGAGAGGTTGCTGAAAGTACCGTCGGCAATGAGCTTATCGATGTTGCTCATCTTCTTCACAGCCTTGCGGATTGTGGGGAAGTTGGTGAGCATGCCGCCGGGCCAGCGCTCGATAACGTAGGGCATGCCTACGGAAGTAGCGAGGTCGGCAACGCATTGCTTGGCCTGTTTCTTGGTAGCGACAAAGAGGATCTTCTTACCGCTCTTGGCAATCTGCTTCAAAGCTTCAGCAGCTTCGTCAACCTTAGCAACAGTCTTGTGCAGGTCGAGGATATGAATGCCGTTGCGCTCCATGAAGATGTAAGGAGCCATAGCGGGGTTCCACTTTCTCTTGAGGTGACCGAAGTGACATCCGGCCTCCAATAAAGTCTCAAAATTAGTTCTTGACATTGTTCTTGTTTGTTTTGTGTGTTGTTTACTTTCTTTGTTAATTCTTTTGTGTTTTAGAACCAATCTGCGAGTAGTCCCCATGACTTCCCTATACATTATATATAATATATAAGGAAAGGGAGTCAGGCAGATTTAGATGCTAAACAGCTTTTCGCGGTCCAGTATGTTATGCAGCGATTAACGCTTGCTGAACTGGAAGCGACGACGTGCCTTTGGACGACCTGGCTTCTTTCTCTCGACCTCGCGGCTGTCGCGTGTCATGAAACCTTCAGCACGGAGTGCCTTCTTGTCCTCAGCATTAATCTTCACGAGAGCGCGGGCAATAGCGAGGCGAAGAGCCTGAGACTGACCTGTGTAACCGCCACCATAAAGGTTAACGTTGATGTCATACTTCTCGGCAACGTCGAGCAGAGTCAGAGGCTGCTTAACCACGAACTGCAGGATGGTGCTGGGGAAGTACTCGGTGAGGTCGCGCTTGTTGATGGTAATCTTGCCATTACCTTCGCTGACGTACACACGGGCAACGGCGCACTTGCGGCGGCCCAATGCATTAGCTATGTATTTCGTATCCATGTTTGGTGATTATTTATACTGGTTAATATCAATAGCCTTGGGGCTCTGTGCCTGCTGCTTGTGCTCTGCGCCACCATAGATGTAGAGGTTGGTGATGAGCTTGTCAGCCAGCTTATTCTTGGGCAGCATGCCCTTTACTGTGCGGCGAAGCAACTTCTCTGCGCCGTTGGGCTTAGCCAGAATCTCGGCAGGATTTGTTGCGCGCTGGCCACCGGGGTAGCCTGTGTATGACAGATAAGTGCGGTCTGTCATCTTCTTACCAGTGATGATAATCTTGTCGGCATTTACGATGATTACGTTGTCACCGCAGTCCACGTTGGGAGTGAACTCAGCCTTGTACTTGCCTCTCAGCAATTTTGCCACCTTCGAACAGAGACGACCGAGAACCTGATCTGTAGCGTCAACTACGACCCATTCCTTCTTGACGGTGTTCTTGTTCATCGAGATGGTCTTGTAACTCAAAGTATCCATTCTTTGTCTTACTTTTGTTTGTTTCTACCTAGTTTATTTCTCATTTTGTCGAGCGATTCACGAACCGTCCGTTCAGGCCAATGATGCGGACTATTCACACGCTTCGAGAGGGCCCTTTAGGGGTCCTTTGATAATAATCGGCGTGCAAAGGTACAACTTTTTCCCAATTCTGCAAGCACAGGCAAGACTTTTTTTCTTCTTGGCATGCTTATTTTTATGTTTTACATAATATGGCGCCATTTTTTTGTTACCTTTGCGATTAAATCTCTTGAATTTCGAGAAAGGAATGAAGTTTCTTTTTATAGGCGATGCCAGCAATGCACGCTACACTTTGGCAAAAGGGTTGCGTGAACTAGGACACGAGGCTCTGGTTATAGGCACAGGCGGGAAGTGGCGGCAAATGCATGTGGATAAGTACATTGAGCGGGGTGCTGGCCGCTGGGGAGCCATAGTCTATCTGTTCCGCTGGCTTGTGTTGTTGCCTAGGCTTAGAGGTTATGATGTGGTTGACTTCAACGGACAATTCATGATGGACTTCAAGCCCGGCCTGAAGCGCTTCTTCTTTGATTTCATCCGTAAGCACAACCGCTATACGGTAACTTCTTTGCTGGGAATTGGCCATTACTATGTCAAGGGCTGCATTGAGGCGGAGCCATCTGCTCGTCGGTACAGGCTACGAATACTGGGCAAGCCTGCATCATTACTTCCCTGAGAAGACACGTTTCGTTCCTTTGCCAATGGAGGTTTCCGAGGAGCTTGTATGCATTCAAAACACAGAAGGTCCTGTGCGTTTCTTTATAGGGATACAGAAGGAGCGTGACGAGGAAAAGGGAACGGACATCCTCTGGAAGGTGTTGCAGAAGTTAAGGGACGACTATCCCGACAAGGTTACGCTCGTCAAGGCGGAGAATGTGCCGTATGACGAGTACTGCCGCATGATGGAGGGAAGCGACATTCTCGTCGATCAGCTATACACTTGCTATGCCATGAATGCCTTGATTGCTATGTCGAAGGGCATTGTGGCTGCTACTGTTGCGATTCCCGAGGCTTATGAGCTGCTTTCGGAGAAGGAGTCGTTTCCGATGATTGACCTGCCGTGCGATGAGGAGGGAATATATCGTCAGTTGGAACAATATGTCCTGCATCCGGAAAGGCTTGCCGAGGCTAAGCGTCAGTCTGTTGCCTTTGTTCAGAAACACCACCATTACCTGAAGGTTGCGCGCCAGTATGTGTCGCTATTCGATGGGTTAGAGAAAATAATCCCTAACAGGTAATCTCTAATCCAGATTTATTTTGTATCTTTGCAGCCCGAATGCAAAAAGAAGCGATGGACGAGCTGAAGAATCTTCATAACCCCGAGACGAGCGACACCTCATTTGACCATGTATTGAAGTACACGGGCATCTTTGGTGGTGTACAAGGCTTGAAGATGTCGGTCAGCGTCGTGCGTGAGAAGCTTACGGCTATAATCCTGGGCAGTTGGGGTATTGGCCTCATCACGGCTTATAATGCTGTCTTCGAGTTTCTGAGCAACGCCAGCAATATGGGTATTCCCTTGAATGCCACGCGAAAGACGAGTGAGTTGTTCGAGAACGGAACAGAGGAGCAGATAGAACATCAAGTGATGGTTATTCGTACCTGGGTGTTGTGGTCGGCCATGCTGTCTGTCCTGATTTGCCTTTTCTTCTCGCCCATCATCAGTTATTTCTATTTCAATCACGACTGGACTCGCTGGCCTGCAGTAATGCTCACCTCGTTGGTGGCGGTCAGTAACATCATTGCGGAAGGCGAATGTGCTATTCTGAAAGGCCTCAGACAGGTGCGGAAGGTGGCTGTCATCGAGACGATTCTTGCTCTCGGAACGTTGTTCTGCACGATACCTCTTTACTATTTATTGGGCATTCGAGGCGTTATAGTTGGACTGATTGCCTGTGGTTTCCTGTCGGCAATCGTGCATTTCTCTTTCTCGCTTCGTTTGGTGTCGTACAAGGTGAAACCCCTCTCGCAGAAAACCTTTTGCGAGGGTTTGCCGCTCATAAAAGTCGGCATACCTTACGTGCTGGCAGGCGTGGCCAATTCCTTCCTGCCGATTGCCATCGTGGCTATCATCCTTTCCAGTCATTCGGAGGCAGAGTTGGGTTATTATAGCGCAGGTTGGAAGGTGATGGTCGGTTATTCGGGACTGGTCTTCCTTGCTTTGGAGTCCGATTATTTCCCGCGTCTCTCGGCCGTGAATAACGACAGGCAACGCATGAACGACACCATCAATCAGCAGATTGACGTGTGTACGTTGCTCATCACGCCTATGTTGATTCTGCTTGTCGTGCTCATGCCGTTTGTGTTGCAACTGCTTTACAAGGACGAGTTCCTTGTCGTGACGGGCATGGCAACGCTTTCTGTCTTCTATTCTTTCCTGCGATGCATCTCTCTGCCAATGGGTTACAGCGTTCTGGCGAAAGGTCACAGCATCACATATCTCGTGCTTGAGGTGTGCTTTGATGTGTTCTTCGGCTTGCTCATCTGGTGGTGCTACAACTCTTGGGGACTTGTTGGTGCCGGAATTGCGTTCTCTGTCGGAGCACTCTACGACGTTATCGTCTATTTCATTTACTGCCATTTCCGCTATGGATTTGCTTTCCGCAGCAGCACATTCCTGTTCTGCCTCGGGCAACTTGCTTGCTTGCTTGTGGCTGTGGAGTACTGTTATCTTGTTTCTCCTTCTGACGAGGAGCGGTACACAGCCGGCGCAATTGCCTTCATTGCATCAGTCGCTTTGAGTGTCTCTCGCTTGCTGCATCGGTCGGATTGCATGAAGTGTTTGGTTCGCAAACTCAGGAAGTAGAGAAACTACTGCAGTCGGCTTCTTCAACTCGACATGTCAAGTTCTCCAACTCGACACGTCAAGTTCTTCAATTCGACACGCCTAAATTCCCCATTAAGCACGCCTAATTTTTCAACGCTTCACAAATGCTTCTGCATTTTCTGTGCCTGACTTGTTGTATTATTGCAGGAATATGTGTATCTTTGCACAGAAAGTCACACATTATATATTATTTATATGAAAAGAAACCTGCTTTTCGCAGCCTTTTTGGCTTGCGCTTTCGGCTCGACGGCACAGCCCTCGCAGTCGCTCCTACAGTATGTTGAGCCTCGCATCGGTACGGCTCATTGTCGTTCGTTCCACTTCGCTCCAGGCTCCATGCCTTTCGGAATGGCAAAGCCAGGTCCGTCAACCAACGGCTCTCTCGGTAATGCCGACGGCTGGCAAGCAACAGGCTACGACTATCGCGACACGTCCATCGAGGGATTTGTCTGCACCCACGAGTTCCAGGTGGGAGGCATCACGGTTGCTCCCTCCACAGGCCTTCTGCTGACAACACCCGGCAACCCAGACGGTACGGGACCTCGCGGCTATCGTTCCGGCTTTTCTCACGACAACGAATATGCAACTGCAGGTTACTATCGGGTGTTGCTCGACGAGTACGACATCAATGCGGAAGTGACGGCTACCCAGCGCGTGGCTTATCTCCGCTTTACCTATCCCGAGACACAAATGGCGCATCTCATCTTCGATATCGGTCATCAGCAGGGCGAGAGCGGCAAGGTGAAGGACTCGGAAGTCTGGGTGAATGAGGACGGAACCGTTGAGGGATACGTTATCACGCGACCCGAATACATCAAGAAGTATCAGCCGAATGCCGACCAGCGCATCTATTTCTCGGCCGTCGTGGATAAGAAACCCGTATTTGTCGGCACGTTTAATGGCGATGAGGCATACGACGACCGTACCTACGCGCATGGCGTCGGAGCAGGAGCCTACCTGAACTTTCACACGAAAGAAGGTGAGCAGATTACCGTCAAGGTTGGCATCAGCTACACTTCTGTGCAGAATGCCCGCATCAATCTCAAGGCAGAGGCAACTGGCGTGAGCTTCGACCAGGCACGTGACGCCTCGCAGATGATTTGGGGGGAAGCTCTCGGACGCATCCGCGTGGAAGGCAAGAACGAGGACGACCTCAAGAAGTTCTATACAGGCCTCTACCATGCGTTGCTCGGCAGAGGCGTGATGAGCGACGTGAACGGTGCTTATCCCAAGCACGACGGCACCATCGGCCAAGTGCCTGTGGAGCATGGAATGCCGAAGTATCACATGTTCAATACCGATGCGATGTGGGGCGGACAATGGAACTTGACACAGCTCTGGGCCCTCGCTTACCCGGATCATCTGTCGGAATTCGTCTCCTCGACGCTTCAGGAATACAAGGACTGCGGCTGGCTTGCCGATGGTCTGGCCAACTCGAAATACGTTTCCGGAGTAGGCACGAACCAGTTACCCCTCATGATCGACGCGGCCTATCAATGCGGCATCCGTGACTTCGACCTTGACCTCGCATACGAGGCTTGCCTGAAGAACGAGATGGACGGCAATCATCGCCCTTCCGGAGCAGGTAAGGACGACACCGCCGACTTCGTGGAACTCGGGTATGCTCCGCACAAGAACCTTGGCGAGCGCGGCGAAGACTTCTACTTCTCCGGCTCTCACACGCTGGAATATTCCTTCTCGGCCTACGCCACGGCTATGCTCGCCAAGAGTCTCGGCAAGATGGAACACCTGGAAAAACTGATGTGGATGGCTCGCGGATGGGAGCGCATCTTTGATGAAAAGACCGGCTACATGCATCCGCGTCTGAGGAATGGCGAGTTTATCGCGAACTTCGACCCCATGCAAGTCTGGCGAGGCTTCCAGGAAGGCAATGCCGTGCAGTACACTTTCTATGTTCCTCACATGCCCGAGGAACTCATCAAGAAAGTCGGTCGTGACGAGTTCAACAAGCGCTTGAACGACATCTTCACAGCCTCGCAGCCCCAAATCTTCTCGGGTGGCAAGGAGATTGACGCTTTCGCAGGACTTCGCACGTACTACAATCAGGGCAATCAGCCATGCCTGCACATCTCGTGGCTCTTCAATCATAGTGGTCGCCCGGACTTGTCCCAGAAGTGGGTTCGCGCGATATGCGACGAGTTCTACGGCACCGACGGCATCCACGGCTACGGCTACGGACAGGATGAAGACCAGGGACAGTTGGGCTCATGGTACGTGATGGCAGGCATCGGACTGTTTGCTGTTGATGGACTTACTTCGCCAGACCCCTCGTTCTCTATCGGCAGTCCCATCTTCGACAAAGTGACCATCAAGCTCGACAAGCAGTATTACGGCGGCGACAAGTTCGTCATCACTGCAAAGAACAACTCGAAGCAGAACGTTTATGTGAAGCCCGCTAAGCTTATCAACGGCAAGAAGACAACTGCCGGCAGCATCAAGTTCTCGGACGTTGTCAAGGGCGGCACACTCGAACTGACCATGAAGAAATAAGCAGCCTTGGAGTGCTGGCAGTCCGTCTACGCTCCCATCAAAGCAAAAGCCCGAAGCACAGCGATGTGCTCCGGGCTTTTCTGTTCACTCCTCCTTCTCGGGGGAGGGGGCTTTACTTCACAATATACTTCCTTCCACCCTTGATGTAGATGCCTGCCTTTGTGGGCTTATTTATCCTGATGCCGTCCAGTGTGTACCATACGTCGGGCACGGAAGGCTTGCTCGTGATGACTTCATCAACGGCTGTGACAGCATCTTCCTGAATCGAGGCGAACCACTCTGTCCAGGGCGACACATTGTAAGCTTCCTTGCAGCCTGCCGGAACGTGCAGTCTAGCGTTCTCAAGGCCGTCGAAGGCATACGTGTCGGCCACCGGTGACGGGCCGTTTCCATCGTTCCAGTCGGGACCGGCGGGAGGCGTGGTGGCATTGATGTGCACGTCCTTCAGGTTCCACAGGTTAGCGAAACAGTAGCTGCCCAGTGTCTTGATGGTGCTCGGAAGCACAACGGTATTCAACTCATCGCAACCATCGCTGAGGCCATCGCCAATGTACTCAGTACCTATGGCGAACTCAGCCAAGTTCAGTTGCCTGCACCCACGGTAGGCTTCGCTTGCCGTGCCTATCACGTTGTAGCCACGTGCCGTAGTGGGAACCGTCACGCAACCCCTGGTGTCGGTCGGTATGCCAGTGTAGAAGATGCCCGCCACGCCCGTCTCCGGGTCAACGTAGAATGGGTCGCCCCTATCGCCGTACACCTCGCAGATGTTGCGGTCGAGGCTGAGAACGCGATACGTTACGGGCACACCTTCAACCGTAGGCTCTGTGAAGATGACGTCCTCGATGACGTTCACCGTGATGTCAACAGATGGCGGCTCAGGTATATTCATCGGATCGTCGAAGTCTCCCCTGTCGTAGTCCATCAGGGTAATCTTCACGTTGACCGTGCCCGTACCCATTCCTGTAGGCACGATGTTGAAGTTGTACCAGTCCATCTCGAAGGTCTGCGGGTCGAACGTGTTGCCGACATTCACAAGGGTGTCATTGTCACATTCCACAATGAAGCTGCGCGAGGTGGAGTTGGCAGGTGTCAGCTGCACCGAGAACTGTGGCAGGTCGGTAGTCTGCGAGCGCATCACAGTGAAAGTCTTTTTGCTCGCATCGAAGCCGGTGGCAAGTATCTCCTCTTGGTATTCGTCGGGGTCGGTGATGTAGAACACTGCTGCATCCCACTTGTTGGAGCCGTCCACGGTAGTTGCGGTAATCTCCACCTCGCCTTCCGTCGGATAGCCGACCACCGTGACGAGACCATTCTGATCGACCCTAGCGACAGACTCGTCAGACGAGGTCCACTTCACACCGAGGTTCGTCGCATTGGCGGGGCTGACAGTGGCTTTCAACTGACAGGTGAAGCTGCCCAGCTCGTTCTTGTGCACTTGGAGCGTCTTGAACTTCGGGTCAACGACAACCTGCGTTGCCATGATGGTGCCTGGCCTACGTGTCGGCAGGTCTGCTACGATGTGTGGGAACCAGTTCCAGCGAGAATCATTCTTATACTTCCGAAGTGTTCCCTCGAAGTCAATGACATGAAGCGTCGTGCCGTTGGCAAGGATGGAGGCCTTGTCGAAGGTGCCACCATCGTCGCTTGTAGCAATGGCGGGAGGCTCGGGAGCAAAGCAATAGACATCCTTCAAGCCAGTGTAGCGCATCGCATTATACTCGATTTTCTCCACGTCCGCACCTATCTCGACGGTCTTGACGAGGTCATAGGTGCCTGCATCTGCGTTGGTGTTGGTAATGTCATGGGTAATGGAGGTAATGCCGTCGCTATAGACAACGTTCTCGATGAACAGTATCCAAGGATCGAAGATGGCGAACCAGTTGTGATTGTCAGGACTGGCATAAGGCATTGCGCCCTGGCCGTCGATGGTCAATGTGTAGTTCCTGTCAATCTCCCATGAACCGTTTTCGCCCAAGGAACCGCTCACGGGAAGCATCGGCTCGCACTGCGACGAGTCGGCCTGTATGTCCATGTCTTTCCAGATGGCAGCATTCTTGTAGAGACGAATGACGTCGGCAGGCACGTAGGCCGTGATGCTGCTCAGGTCGAGGTCGCCAAACGAGCCGTTCAGTGCCTTTGGAGGTGTGGGACGGGAGCAGAAGATGGTCCTCATGCCTGTACCTGCAAAAGCTCCGGGATAGATGTAGCGGCACTGGTCCTTGAGGTCGATGCTCTGGAGCGATTTGCAGTCCTTGAACATGTTGGTGCTTACGTCCCAGTTGTCGAAGACGACTGTCTCCAAGGCTGTACAGCCCTCGAAGGCACCGCTGTTGTTGCTCTTGATGTGCAGACCGCTGATGTCGATGCTCTTGAGTGAGGTGCAGCCCACGAAGGCACCGTAGCCAAGCATCAGGTCGGCTGTCGTGATTTCTACTTCGGTAAGGCTGGTGCAGCCATCGAAAGCATGAGTACCAATCTGGTCGGCCCTCTTCAGGTTTACCTTCTCCAGAGCAGTACAGCCCATGAAGCTGCGGACGCCGATGGTGTCAACGTTCTCCAGGTTGATGCTCTTCAGCTTTGTGCAGTTCTTGAAGTATTCAGAGCCGATATTCTTGACTCTTTCGCCCAGCACGACTTCCTCCAGGTTGGGGAAGTTGCTGAAGGTAGAAATGCCGAGCTCATCTGAGTTGCCTTTGAACTCGATGCGCTTCACAGCTTCTCTCGGCGAGAAGAAGTCAACCTCTCCCTCCTTCGTATCGGAGCTGGCAATGAGTGTGCCGTCTTCGTAGATGACCCAATAGCCGTCGTAGTACCTGCCGCTGCCAATAATGTTGCCGCGTTCGCCGTCACAAGCATAGGCGAGGCTCTTCCATCCGTCGGCAACCAAGTACTTCGTGAGTGACTGCTCGGGAACGGTACAAAGCACACTTGCCGTGCGTGCAGCCTTTCTGCGGTGCTGCGGTGCGGCGTAAGACGTGGAGCCTATTGCTGCGAAGGTATTGTCCGTGGCAATGCCGGGTTCCTTCGTCATGTTCTCGATGGTGTTAAGATTGACGCAACCGCGGAACACATAGTCGCCCATCTGGGTGATGTCGCTGCCAAGCTCGACGGCTTCCAGTGCGGAGCAGCCTTCGAAGGCCTGGTCGCGTATCTTCTGTATCTTGTAGAGGTAGATGTTTACCAGCGAGGAGCAGCCCTTGAAGGCGCACTTGCCGATGGTGGTGCAGACGCGTGGTACGCTGACGCTCCTCACATTCGCCATGTCGCAGAAGGCATAGTCACCGATTTCAATGCCGGCATCGACGATGATGTCGCGTACATATTCACGATAGGCGTACCAGGGAGCGTCTTCTGGCTTCTCGAAGCCCTTGTTCACCTGTTCCACCTTCAGTGTGCCTTCGCTGCTGAGCGACCAGACGCCGTCCTTGATGGGGAAATCCGGGAGTTGCTTGTTCAACTTGAATTTGTTCCAGGGAGCCACGGCATATTCGTCGCCATATTTGGCAGGGATGAAGAGAGTGACGGTTTCCGCTACGCCGCTGAAGGCATCGGAGGCTGTCTCGGGTCTGCGGCAGTTCATGTAGAGACCGCCATACGTACGCATGGCATTCTCGAATGCCTTGCTGCCTATGCTCTCTATATCGTCCATATCTATCCTTCCGAAGTCGCATCCCGAGAAGGCACGGGCGCCTATCTGCTTTGCACACTTAAGCCCATGATCAAAATCATAGAGCTTCGTGCATCCGTTGAAGGCGTCGTCTCCAATGATGGAGGGATATTCATATATGGATTTATTCGACAAGCTCTGTGTGCCGTAAGACCATAAGTTCGTGCATCCATAGAAAGCCTTCTCGCCGATGGGATAGACGTAATCATGGCCCCAAATTTTGATATCGCCACTCATGGACGTCACTTGTACCACCTCGAGGTTGGTGCAGCCGTTGAAGCAGTTCTTGCCTGGAGCTTGATGCAGTATGACTTTGGTGATTTGATTGCGCAACGCATGCCAGGGTCTGTCCTCGGGACTGTCGAAGTTTTTGGTCTCGAACAGATTGAAGCGTTTGCTTTGGCTATCCCAGCTCCAACCATTGCTTCCTATTGGGAGGTTGATGTGGGAGCCTTTCAGCCTGGTCATCAAGCCATTGAACTTTACCTCGTCGTCGAGATATAGCTCGTAGGGCACGGTGATATCCATCGGGTCAAGGTTCTCACCATAATACTTGTACTGATACTCCCACACGTTTTTTGCGAAGTTAACCATACAAGTCTCCATGAGATAATCCATCTCCTTGTCAAGCACAATGCCGTGCTTATACATATTCCTTGCTGTAGTAGATATGTCGAACGCATCAGGATGCATATATTCCAGAGCGGGGAAATGGGTATTAAACGCAGGTGTATCATAGAAGGCATGATCGCCAATCTCCTGGACCGAATGGAAGTCGAACTCGTCGAGAAGGTAGTTGTGCTCGAACGCCCCATCAAGGATTTTCACGGGCGTGTCGCCGTCGAAGGTTACCTTTTCCACTCCGTACGTCTTATCTACATACCAGCCATGATCATGATAGTGTCCATTGTACATCCCATAATCATGGTATTCCCACGAATGTACTGCCGCTTCTCTGTCCCATTTGTATTTGTCGTACCAGAGTCCGGCAAAGGCCCACGTGCCGATGGTCTTCACCTTGGAAGAAAAGCGGATGCTCACGATGTCAGCTCGGTATTCCCACCATGGGGCATTGGTCTTGTCATAGGTTTCCTCATGGTCGCATATACATATACCTTCACCAACAGTTACCTCCCAAAACCATTCGTGATGTTTCTTGGTATTTTCCCACATGTGGTAGTTAGGCACGGTCTCTGCATCGATGTAGAGTTCGCCCGTCTCGGTGTCGAGCCTCCATGTGCCACCTGTCGAAAAGGTGCCTGACTTCACCTTTCCGCTTGCTCCCATCGTCACCAACAGACAGAGGAGCAGTAGTAATTTCTTCTTCATAGTTATTGAAATTTAAGTTAATAAATAAAGGTAATTAAGTTGTTTTGTTATTTCACGGTTTCATTCTTCCTCAACTCCGACGGCATGATGCCGAAGAAGCCTTTGAAGGCGCGGGTGAAGTTGGGCACTTGTGCATAGCCGCATCGGTAGGCCACGTCGGTGATGCTCAACTTGTGATCGTTTTGCAGCAGGTACTTCGCCTTGTTCATGCGCACCTTCAGGATATATGCCTTTGGCGTTGTGTCCAGTGTCTGCGAGAGTCGGCGTCGCAGGGTGTTGATGCTGATTCTCATCTGTGTGCAGATTGTATTGATGTCGGGTGCGCCCAGCTCCGCTGTCGTGCTGATGGTGGCGGTAAGCTTCTCGAGAAACGCCTTGTCGCCTTCGGCCAGGCCTTTCGACTCTTGCATCATGCCTGTCACCATGTTCTGATATTGTCGGCTGATGGCATCGTACTGGTCCCGCAGCGATGTGATGTCCTGTTCGTATGCCTTCTTCCTCCGCCAATGGCGGCGCAGCGTGAAGATGATGCCTGTCGTGATGAGCATGAGTACGAGGGCCAGGATGAAGCCAAAAGCGATGAGCATGAAGCGGTTCCGTTGCTCGACCTGCTGCTTCTCCAGCGCAAGGGGTAAGGGTAAGAGGATTGATAGATAAAAGAATAGAATGATAGATACAAACAGATGATTCATCAGTCGTCTTTTTCATGGTTTCGTCTGCAAAGTTACATTTATTTGTCCTACCCATTGTTAGCAGAAAATTAAAAAGATTTATCATTTCGTGCGTATAGTGCACTTTTTTGCCGTTTCATCGCATTTTTTTCAGCGGCGCGTGGAAATTCAGATTTGCTTTCCGATGAAAAAGTCCTTACGTTAACGTCAGTTCGACGAAAACAATATTAATGTGTGATTCCTTATAGTATCTTCTGGGATGTCAGGCGGTAAATGCTATACCGTATTTGATAAAATGTAAGCAAAATGCATAAGATGCCGTCAAAGTGTCAGAAATTGCACACATTGAAAAGTGTCGAAAAAGGGCGCTTTTCACGTCGATTTTGCCGACTCGACGTGAGGACTTTCAAAAGTTCACACGTGAAGTTTGAAAAGTTCACGTGTCGCGTTTGAAAATTTCTCGTGTGAAATTGGTGGAGACTTCACGTCAAAAAGTGTGCAATTTCGGGTCAAAACGGCCCATTTTGCCATCCACAGATAGCAAAACGATGAATCGTGATAAAATGGCAGTCGCGTGGAGGTTCTTCTAACAATCTGTGGCAGAGACAGTTGAGAAACCGTCTTCGATTTAAGCCCATATTTTTGCTCGAGGGTCGAAAAACAAGGTCAGAGGCAAAAGAAGCGATTCTGACGCGTTCGGGAAAAAGTTGCCTGTAAGCAAAACTGCCGAAAAGCTTTCATTTTGTCAAAGTTTCAAAATGGTTTGTTCGGAGAAAAATAACTCCAACAAACCACAAAAAAAGAAAGACCATAGGCGGCTCTCCCGTCTATGGTCTTTCACATCTTGACTATCGTCAATCTTTGGTTTAGTGCTATAGTTCTCTTTATTCTGCTCCGCCGCCAAGTGCCTGGTAGAGTGAGATGGTTGCGGAGATGGCATCCATGCGGTTGCTGATCTGGCTCATCTGGGCAGTGAGCAGGGAGTTCTGTGCGGTGATGACATTCAGGTAGTTCGTGCCAGTATTCTGATAGAGCTTCTGGGTGGCATCGAGTGCCTTGGAAAGAGATTCCACTTGCTTGTCGATGAGTTCCTGCATTAAGCGGGAGACGTAGATGTCGTCCATTGCCAGATTCACCTCGTTGCCAGCCTTGATGACTGCCTGCTTGAAGTCGTTTGTGGCAATCTCCATTTCTGCTTTCGATACCTTGTACTTGGCACGGATTCTTCCGTTTTCGAAGAGTGGCTGGGCAAGACTTGCAACAGCAGCACCGATGAACACGCCTGGATTAACAGCGGCTCCTAAGGAGTTGGTAAACTGGCCGTTAGCTGTGATGTTGAGCTGCGGGAAGAAGTTGCTGTAGGCAATGTTCTTGTCGTAGAAAGCGGCTGCCAGTTTGTACTCGGCGTCGCGGACATCCGGACGGCGGTCGAGTATTGTGATGGGCATACCTGTAGAACAAACAGCAGGCGTCTGGAAGGAGGCCAATGGGTTCCTGTCGATGTGGAATTGTGTTTCGCCGAGAAGTGTTGAGAGGGCATTCTCTAAGGCATGTATGCTGTTATCGATGGAAACGACAGATGTTTGGATGCTGTAATAGGTGGCTTCTATGCTTGCCACGGCTGCCAGATTGCTCTGACCTGCGTCCATCAACTGCTTTTGCATCTGCAGGTATTTGCCCCAGTTCTCTTCCGTCTGCACCGTTAAGAGCCGTTGCTCGTCGAGCATCGAGAGGTTGTAGTACATAGAGGCGATACTTGCAACGAGTTGAGCCTGAATGGCTTGCTTGGCGTTGCGGAGCTGGTCGCGCGTCACTTCGGCCTTCTTCTTGTTGTTGCGCAGCGAACCGATGCTTCCCACTTGCCAGCTCATCTGAACCGGCAGGGAGTAGGTTTTGCTGGCAGCATAGTCATTACGGTCGTAAGGGTCCCATGCCTTGCTGATGGTACCGCTCGGATTGAAGTAGAGGCTTGGGATGTAGGCCAGTTTGGCGCACTTCAGGGCATAGTCGGCTTCCTGGATTCTCAGCTCGGCATTCTTCATGTCGCTGTTTTGCAGACCTTTTTCAATGAGTGCCTGTAACTTCGGGTCGGTAAAGATGTCGCGCCACTTCAAGTCGCCGAGGCTGTTGTCGCCAGCTGTTTGCATGTCGCCGTAGATGCCGTCGGTAATGATGTCGGCAGGGCGCTCGTAGTTCTTGTAGAGCTGGCAGGAACTCATCAAAAATGAAATAATGAGAAAATGAAATAATGATATGCGTTTCATAATCAATCTTTAATCCTTAATCTTTAATCTTTAATCCAGACACTAAGCGTTTGCTCCTTTCATTCTCTCATTTTTCATTCTTTCATTCTCCTGTAGAAACTGCTGGTCGGCTTCTTCGTGCAAGACGGGACGAATCTTTTCCTGCAGGTATTCGAAGATAATGAAGAAGAGAGGCACGGTGAAGAGGATGGCAAGTGTGCCAACTGTCATACCGCCTATCACACCAATGCCGATGGTACGGTTACCGTTGGCACCGGCTCCGGTTGCAAAGACGAGAGGTATCATACCGAATATCATCGTCAACACCGTCATGAGGATTGGGCGTAAACGTGCTTCGGCAGCAGCAAAGGCTGCTTCCACGATGCCCATGCCTTTGCGGCGACGCTCCAAGGCGAACTCTGTGATAAGGATGGCGGTCTTGGCAAGCAAGCCAATCAACATGATGACGCCCGTCTGCAGGTAAATGTTGTTCTCAATCTGTCCCATGAACAGCATGCGTCCAATCGGGGCTGCCTGTCCGTTCATGGTTATTGTCCAGTTGAAGCCCGTATTCCACAGCCAAGCGAATCCATAGGTTCCCATCAGACCTGCGGGAACCGAGAAGATGACGGCGAAGGGAATAAGGAAGCTCTCGTACAAGCAACTCAAGATAAGGAAGATAAGTATCACGCAAATGGCGTAGGTGAGGTAGGTATCGTAGCTGTCGAGGGTTCCTGCCTCCTCGCGAGCCATGCCGCCATACTCGTAGCTGTAGCCTTCGGGGAACACTTCCTTGTGCACATCCTTGATGACCTTCATGACTTCCGTGTTGCTGACGCCCGTGTTGGCTGTCACGTTGACGGAGATAGAGCTGAACAGGTTAAAGCGGTTGTCAATCTCAGGACCAAGAACGGGCGTCAGTTTTACGAACTGGCTCAAGGGAGCCATCTGCCCGTTGTTGCGGATGAACATGTTGCTCAGGTCGCTCTCGGTCGTTCTGCTTTGCGGATTGCTCTGCAGCATGACACGATAAACCTTCGAGAACTGGTTCATGTTGCTCACGTACGAACCGCCGCAATAACTTGCCAAAGCGCTCAATACGGTAGCTGGCGAAATGCCTGCACGTTTGCATTGTGCTGCATCGACCTCGACCTGGAACTGCGGGAAGTTGCGTTCGTAGGTTGTGATGCATCGGCCAACCTCAGGATGTTCGCTCAGTTTTGCAATGAACTTCTTGGTGTAATCAAAGAAGAGTGCCTTGTCGTCACTACCCGTCTTGTCTTGCAACTGAAGCTCGATGGAGCCCATGCCGTAGCCGGGAATCATGCCAGGCTCGAAGACGAAGCACTGTGCCTCGGGTATCTCTTTCAGCAGTCGGGCATTCAGTTTTGCGTTGGCCACCATCGTGCTCGAACTCATCATGTTGTCGAGTGGATGGTAGTTCAGGAAAGCAAAGGCAGTCAAGACTGTAATGATGGCAAATGCCAAAGCCTTCTTGCCGATGTTCTTCCGCTTGATTAGGCCTCTGACAAAGACTATCAAGGCTATGATGAATGCCAGAAGAGCCAGTGTAGCGATGCCGAAACCAATGCCGTATTGACGTTCGCCCCAAGGCTTCATTCGGATGACGGACATGCCGTAGCTGGTGCCTTGACCAGACATGAAGCCATAACCGGCCACCTTCGTGTAGTCCTTCACCTCGGGCACTTCCTCGATAATCTTCTGTGCCTTGTTCATGACGTCGTAGGTCGAAGCCACATTACTGCCAGGAACTGCACTCACGTTCATCATGCAGACGCCCTGGTCTTCACTTGGAACAAGGCCGCCAGGCAGATGACTGCCGAAGAACAGCATGCCGACAATGGCAACAGCCAAGGCTCCGAAGCAAACATAGAACCTGACCTTGCGCGAAACCATGCGTCGCAAGACGTTCGCATACTTTTCCATCATGGCCGTATAGGTCGCTTCATAAGCGAGGCGGGTACGGTAGTTGATGGCTCCGAAGAAACCTTTGCGACGTTCCTCGCTTGCAGGACGCATCATCATGGCACAAAGCGCGGGGCAGAGCACAAGGGCACTGACGCAAGACAGACCTACGGCCGTTGCCAGCGTCAAACCGAATTGCGTGTAGAAGATACCGGCTGTTCCGCCTGTGAAGCTGACAGGAATGAACACCGCCATGAAGACAAACGTACAGGAAATGACGGCCATCGTCACATCGCTCATTGCATCCTTTGTGGCTTCGTAAGGACTTGTGTAGCCAGCATCGAACTTCGCTTGCACGGCTTCCACGACGACAATGGCGTCATCGACCACCGTACCGATGGCAAGCACCAGGGCAAAGAGCGTCAGCAGGTTAAGCGTAAAGCCAGCCATGGAAAGGCAGGCAAACGTTCCGACCAAGGATACGATAATAGATATCGAAGGGATGAGGGTCGCCTTGAAGTCCTGCAGGAAGAAGTAAACCACGAGTACAACCAGGAGGATGGCAACCAACAAGGTCTCTTCGACATTCGAGATGGATGCCAACAGGAAGTCGTTGCTCGACATCATCTTGACGAACTTCATGCCTTTCGGCAGGTCTTTGCTCAATTCTTCCAGTTTGGCACTTACACGGTCGTTCGTCTCCTTTGCGTTGGCACCAGCCAGCTGGAAGCAAAGGAAAGTGACGCCAGGATGACCATTCGCTTCACCATGGAAGGCGTAGCTAACGGCACCAAGTTCCACGTCGGCGATATCCTTGAGCCGAAGTAGCGTGCCGTCCGGATTGGCGCGTATCACGATGTCCTCGAACTCAGATATTTCCTTCAGACGTCCCTTGTACTTCAGGGTATATTGATAGTAGTTACCGATGCCGTCGCCATGGGTACCGTTCACGGGTTTCTCGCCAAGTTGTCCGGCAGGCGACTCCAAGTTCTGCTCTGCCAAAGCATTCGAGATGTCGGTAGGAATAACATCGTATTGCGCCATCAGTTCGGGCTTCATCCAGATGCGCAGCGAATATGTGCCGCCAAGCAGCATGACATCGCCCACGCCCTCAACACGTTTGATTTGAGGGATGACGTTAATGTCCAGATAGTTCGAGATGAAGTCCTCGTCGTACTTGCCGTCCTCGCTGCACAGCGCGTCAATCTGCAAGAAAGATGTCTGGCGTTTCATGGTCTGTACGCCAACCCTCGTTACGTCGGATGGCAGCAAACCTTGCGCCCTCGAAACACGGTTCTGTACGTTGACGGCAGCCATGTCCGGATCGGTGCCTTGCTTGAAGATGACGTTTATAGTGGCAGAACCTGAGTTTGTGGCCGTACTGCTCATGTACAACATGTTCTCCACGCCGTTGATAGCTTCCTCAAGTGGCTGAATGACGGCGTTCATCACGGCATCTGCACTTGCACCTGTGTAGGTGGTATATACGCTAACCGTTGGCGGAGCGATGTCCGGATACTGTTCCAAAGGCAGGGAACTGAATGATATGGCGCCGACCAGAAGAATCATAATGGCAATCGAAATCGCCATCACGGGTCGCTTGATAAAGATGTTACCTTTCATGTCTGATAATTAGAAATGTAGAAATGAAGAGAATAAGAAAAGGGACGAGCCTCACTTTTCTCTTATTTTCTTATTTTCACAATGTCTTATTGTCCTCCTTGTTGGGCTTTATGTCTTGTCCGTCTCTCAGCATGCCAGCACCTTCTGCCACGATGACGTCGCCTACCTTTAAGCCGTCCTTAATCACATATTCCTTTCCGTTCGAGAGAGGTTCTGTGGTGACGAGTTGCTCGTGAGCAATATTGTCCTTATCCACGAGATAGACCTTGAACTTGTCCTGCATTTGAACTGTGGCAGTTACGGGCACGACAATCTTGTCCTTGTAAGTTGTGGGAATGACGACAGTGCCGGTGCTTCCGCTGTGCAGGAGTTTCTCGGGGTTGTCGAAGACGGCACGAACCTGAACAGTTCCAGTGCTGCGGTCAACAACGCCGCTCACGCTCTCCACTTTTCCCTTGTAGGGATATTCGCTTCCATCCACGAGCAGGAGCTTCACGTCGGGCATTGCTCCGATAGCCGCTTCTGCGCTTCCGCTCTCGCGAGTCATGTTAAGGAGCTGACCTTCGGCAATCGAGAAATAGACATACATCTGGTTGTTGTCGCTGACAGTTGTGAGAGGTTGGGGCATAGCGCTGCTCACCAAGGCGCCCTGACGGTAGGGAAGTGTGCCTACAACGCCATTTGCGGGACTCTTCACAACTGTATAGCTGAGGCTATTACGAGCGTTGACAACCGTAGCGTTTGCTTGAGCAACCTGAGCCTTGGCACTGAGAAGCGTGTTCTGAGCCGTTTGAAGTTCAACGTCGCTGATGATGCCGTCGTCGAAAAGTTTCTTCTTGCTGTCGTAGTTCAGCTGGGCAGTAGCGAGGCTTGCATTGGCAGCCTGCTGCGAAGCCAAAGCCGTGTTCAAGGCAGCCTGATAGGGAACCTGGTCGATGATGAAGAGCGTCTGACCCTTCGCAACCTTCTGACCTTCCGTAACGCACAGCCTTTGCAGGGTGCCGGCCACTTGCGGATAGACCTCGATGTCCTGACGGCCGCGAATAGTCGCGCTGTAGTTCGTGGTCATGGTCACCTCTTGTGTCTGGACGGTCATCGTCTTAAAGTTGGCGCTTGGCATCTGTTGTTGAGTCTTGTTGCCGCTGCAAGAAGACAGAAAAGCCATAGTTATCAATGACAAAGTCATGATAAGATTTGATGTTTTTCTCATAGAATATGTAGTCTTGATTGGTTATTTTTGCTAATTTTGCGCGGCAAAGGTACGAAAAAAATATGAAATCGGGAGCAATAGGGTAACCCAAATGGCACACAGAATTGTCCTAAATGTCTTATTTTAATAAAATATTTAAGATATTTTAATGCTTCGCCCACTATAATCTCGCTAACCTATCCATTCAAAGAGATTAACCTATTCTGAAAGGTACACGTGTTAACCTTGCAAAGATAACGTGTTAAGTTCGCAAAGATAACGTGTCGAGTTTGCAAAGACGACGTGCCGAGTTTTCTACCCTTTTGTGGGTTGTGAAGAATCGGGCTTGGAAGTGGTGTCTGTAGAGGCCTGCAGGATGTCGTGGATGAGCAGGAGGTCTTCCCTCTTGATGCCTTTCTGAATGAGCACTTCCCAACTGTCGCGGAGCTTGGCAATCGCGATGGTTGCATCGGGTACAAGTTGCTCGACGAAGTTGTTGACGAATTGTTCGTAGCTGTCAATTGCGCTTTTCCAGTCGTTTTGGAGCAGCCGGATGTGTCCCAATCTGAGGTGAGCCTCCCATTTCTTGCTGTTGCTGAGGTCCAGTTCTTTCTTCGTGTAACGCTCTGCAATGTCGAGTTTGTCGAGGGCCAACGCTGTGTTGGCAATGGAGGAGACAAGATTTTCGTAGTCCTTGTCGTCCTCTGAGGCCTCATAATCAAGTTTGAAGAAGAGGGCGAGGGCTTCCTCGCGTCGTCCCACCTTATCTATTGCGGATGCGATAAGGCGGGGTAGCGACTTGTTTTCGGGCATGACTTCGGAGAGTTTCTGCAGGTATTCGAGCTCTTCTTCGTGGCGTCCCAACCAGGCGTAGCACTCGATGAGGAAGCGAAGGATGTCGTCGTTCTCAGGCTCCAGCATTTCTGCACTTCGCCCGCAACTGATGGCTTCGGCATATTTCTTCAGTTCTTTCAGCACTTGTCCCTTGAGAAGCAAGGCCGCGGCGCTGGCTCCCAAACGATTGATGGCATCATCGAGGATGGCTATCGTCTGCTTGTATCGACCAATTTCGAAGAGCAATTTGCAGCAGTTGACGGTATCTTCGATGGTGAACAACGCGGCAATCTCTGGGAAGTCGAACAGCGTGACGTTGTCTCGGAAAGGGTTGATGAGTTGGGAATGCAGGGGAGAATGTCCGAAGAAGCGGAAGAGGTCCTGCATGACGAAACGGAACGTGTACTCGGGTATCACGGCATTCTCCATGTTGGGCAGTTCCTGCTCGTCCAATTGCTTGATGGCTCTCGAGAAGTCATTGTCGTGGCTGACGAGGTAGAGGGTCGCCATCTTGTCAATATCGCAATCCAGAATGAAATCGACCATAGTGGAGAGATGACGCTTCTCGTTGCCTTTCTCGTCTATCATGACCGATTGGAAGAGGGGATGCGTCTTGTCGAAAGGCATGAACCAATGTGCCTCTCGCCGCAAATACTTGCAGTTGTGGAGCAAGGGTATCTTGGAGAGATTGATGTCGAGGCCGCGTTGGAGGCGGTTTCTCAGGTATCGTCCGCGCAGGGAAATAATGTTCTTGATGTTGTCGGCATTCACTGCATCTTTGCCCGAGAGCAGTTCTTTCGTGACGGATTCCGCCTCTCTCACTTCCTTCTCCAAGTCCTTTTCGGAGATGAGCATCAGCAGGAATTCGTATTGCACCTGAACGACCTGTTTCTTCCCTTTGCGGGAAAGGAGACTTTTGGGTAGTGAGAGCATTAAGGATGCCACTTCTTTGTGGCGAATCCTCAACAGCAAGAGGTGGCTGGCGGCCTGAATGTGTGTGCGTTGGCACTCGCTTTCTGCCAGAAGATTAAGCAGTTGCATCTTCTCGGCATCATAGTGTTCCCACAAGGAAAGGAAGATTGCTCCCTCGAGATGTTGCTGCACCATCTCCCGTTGCCGCATGAGGAAGTCGTACCAGAAAGCAGTGTCCTCGGCCGTCCACAAAGGTGAAGTCCAAAGGAGGTCAAAGAGGTCGTCCTGCACATCATTGGTTTCTTCGGGCGTGAGGATGCTGTTCCACTTGTCGAGGAGCACGTTTTGTGCGCCATAAGTCTCATTCAATCGGCTCAAGGCATTGCAGTAAAGGTCGCCGCCAAGGCTGATTCGAATGGCTCTGTTGGCTTGCTCCAAGAGTGCTACACCTTGTCTCTGAATCTTTGCCTGCACGTCGTTTCGCTTCTCGTCGCTGCCTCCGCCACGCAGAAACGAAAGCATGTAATGATAGTTCTTCTCAAGACTTTCGGCTTCGGCACAGAGGATTGTCTCCGCAGCACAATAGGGAAGGAGCGTGCGAAGAGCAGCAATGCCGTCCAAGATGCAACCTTGGGCGAACCCTTGAAGCCCGTTTTGCGTGACGAGACGAAGTGTCTTGGCGTCTATCATAATAAAATAAGAAATGTATAGATGTGGAGGATAAGAAAAATGGTCGCGTTTCTTATCGTTTCACTCTCTTAATAATACTTTTATTCTTAAGCCAGTTCTCGGCTTCCTCGACATCGCTTTGGCGAACGTTTGAAAGCGGTTTAAGCGGCTGCAACTCAAGCGAATCGACTGCTTCGGCAGGCATTCCGAAGTCCTGCTTCAGGATGTCTCGCAGCAGATCTGCTTCACTTGCTCTGCTCATGCGCTGGGTGGCTTCGTCCAGAAGCGTGCGGAACAACCTTTGTTGATGCTTGGTTGCTGAATTTCTGGCTGCCCAAGCGTAGAGTCGAGGCTGCTTGTCCTTCGATTGGAAGAGTCGTTTGTGCCCCAACATCGTCATCCAAGTAGCGTAAGGTTCCCCCATTATGGCGGCATCGATGAGGCCCAGGCGAAGCATGTCGGCACGGAGTTGAACGTCATTTATTTGCGGACGATAGATCTCGTCGTAGCTTGTATGCGTCTCGTCGAGCACTCGGTCGCACCAATAATCTGTGGCGGAAAGGCGACTGATGGCAATCATTTGCTCCTTCATCTGGTTGACCTGCTTCACACGTTTTGTCTTAAGTGAGATGAGGGAAAGCGGTTCGTCAAGGCTCACGAAAGGTGTAATCGTGACACCCTGCTTGCCAAGCTTTGCGCAACGAATCAGGTCTGTGAAAGCGATGTCTGCATATCCGTTGATGATAGCTGTGTCGATGTCCATCTGTGCCTTGTATCGAAGAATCTCCATCTCCAAGCCAAGACTATCGGCGAGGCCAGTTCTTTCCGCATAATAGACTGGCAAACAATTCATGGCAGGCATGACGGCAACGCACAAGAGGGTAGTGTCGATGCCCGTACTGTCTGCATCAAATTGCGTGGCCTCCTGTCTGTGAGAGCAGGAGGCCAGCATGATTGTGGCTATGATTGCCAGTAGTGAATGTCTACAGTTCATAGTTCATAATTCATAGTTCAAAGTTATCCTAATACCTAATCCTCGACTTAATTATGAATTATGAATTGAGAATTATGAATTACGATTAGCCTTTGATGGCAGCCACACCAGGAAGAACCTTACCTTCGATGGCCTCGAGAAGAGCACCACCACCGGTAGAGATGTAGCTAACCTTGTCTGTCAGACCAAACTTGGTGCAGCAAGCTACGCTGTCACCACCGCCAATCAGGGAGAAGGCACCTTCTGCTGTTGCCTGAGCAACTGCCTCACCTACTGCACGAGAGCCGGCTGTGAAGTCTTCGCACTCAAAGCATCCTGCAGGACCATTCCAGAGGATGGTCTTTGCACCCTTGATGGCTTCAGCAAACTTCTTGCGACTTTCTGGACCTGCATCCAGTCCATCCCAACCTGCCTCAATGGCGTTGCTGGGGAATACCTTAATCTGTGCGCCTGGCTTCACACTGAACGTGCCGAAGTCATAGCCGTTGCAGCAAACGCTGTCCACGCCCAGAACGAGTTCCACGCCGTTCTCCTTTGCAGTCTTTTCCACGTCGAGAGCAACGTCGAGTTTGTCGAGTTCGACAATCGAGTCACCAATCTCGCCGCCGTGAGCCTTGGAGAATGTGTAGGTCATACCGCCACAAAGGATGAGCTTATCTACCTTGCCGAGCAAGTTCTGAATGATGCCAATCTTGCTGCTCACCTTTGAGCCACCCATGATGGCTACGAAGGGACGCTTGATGTTCGAGAGAACATTGTCAACAGCCTGTACCTCCTTTTCCATCAGGAAACCGAGCATCTTGTTGTCTGCATCGAAGTAGTCAGCGATGACGGCAGTCGAAGCGTGCTTTCTGTGAGCCGTACCGAAGGCATCCATCACGTAGCAGTCAGCATAGCTGGCAAGTGTCTTGGCAAATTCCTTCTGGCTTGCCTTCATGGCCTTCTTGGCTTCTTCGTAAGCTGGATCGTCCTTTTCGATGCCGACGGGCTTGCCTTCCTCTTCGGGATAGTAGCGGAGGTTCTCGAGCATGAGAGCCTCGCCCATCTTCAGAGCCTTGGCAGCGTCCTGAGCCTTAGCGCAATCGGGAGCAAAAGAAACGGGACAACCGAGGGCTTTCTCCACGGCACCACGAATCTGGCCCAAGGAAAGTTTGGGATTTACCTTGCCTTTGGGCTTACCCATGTGACTCATAATGATGGCTGCACCACCGTCTGCGATAATCTTTTTCAGGGTGGGGAGGGCGCCGCGAATGCGGGTATCGTCCGTAATCTCACCATTCTCATTCAAGGGCACGTTGAAGTCAACGCGCACGATTGCCTTTTTACCGGCAAAGTTGTAATCAGAAATAGTCATAATGTTAATGTGTTATGTTGTTGGTTTAAATTGCCCGGCAAAGGTACGACATTTCTTCGAAATGTGCAAGTTTTAACTCCGAATATTCCCTCGATACGTTTTGCAGAGGTGAACAAGGCCGCATTTGTCGCACTTCGGACGCAAGGCTGTGCAGGTATATCGCCCGTGGAGGATGAGCCAATGATGTGCATCGGGAATCTCCTCCTCTGTGAAATGTTTGGTGAGCATCTGCTCAACCGAGAGTGGAGTCTTGCATGAATCGGGCACAAGTCCGAGTCGATGGCTGACGCGAAAGACGTGGGTATCGACTGCCATGCGTGCCTCGCCCCAAACAACACTTAGCACAACGTTTGCAGTCTTGCGGCCAACTCCCGGAAGTTCAGTCAGTTGCTTCAGGTCTTGGGGCACTTCTCCGCCATACTTTTCCCAAAGCATTCGAGCCATTTCGACCAGATGCTTGGCCTTGTTGTTAGGGTAGGAAACGCTCCGGATGTAGTCGTAGATGACTTCAGGACTCGCCAAAGCCATCGCTTCGGCACAGGGATAGTCCTCGAAGAGGCGGGGTGTGACCTGATTGATGCGTTTGTCAGTACATTGTGCACTGAGGATGACGGCCACGAGCAACTGGAAGGGATTGTCGTAGTGCAACTCCGTCTTTGCGTTTGGCATAGCCTCTTTGAAATAAGCCGCAACCTCGCGATAAAGCTGTTTCCGCGTCATCTTTTATCCCTTTCCTTGTTGCCTATAAAAACATCCCCAGTCAAGTCACCAAACTTAACACGTTAAAATGCCAAACTTAACACGTTAACTTTGCCAACTTAACACGTTAAGTTTTGCATTTAACCACGCCTAGTTTTCGGACGACCTATTTCCTTATCTTACTTTTCTTTACCCCCTCGAACGTCATCTTAACGGGTTGAATGGTTCCGTCCTCATTGAAGACGAGCTTGTCGATGCAGGTAACGCGGTGATTTCCATCGCGTTCCTCGAGCGGACGACGATGGTAGATGATGTAGTACTCGTCCTTTCCCGGCACTTGTATTACGCTATGATGACCTGCTCCACGAGCGATACTCTCGTCTCTCTGCAGAATCTTTCCCTTGAGCGTAAAGGGTCCGAAGGGACTGTCGCTGATTGCGTAAGCCACGCAATAGTCGGGACCTGTCCAACCACCTTGGCTCCACATGAAATAGTACTTGCCGTTTCGCTTCAACATGAAGGGGCCTTCGACGTATTCCTTGCTGGGAGTAATCTCGTGGAACTTCTGTCCGTCTTCCCATGGAACGATGGAAAGCAGGTCGGGACTCAACTTGCAGACGTTACAATGACGCCAGCCGCCGTAGAACATATAGTACTGTCCGTCGTCATCACGGAAGACGAATTGGTCGATAGGCTGTGCTCCGTTCACGATTTCATTGATGAGCGGCTTGCCAAGAGCGTCTTTGTAAGGGCCTTCGGGACGGTCGCTTACAGCAACTCCGATGCCTCCAACTTCGCCTTCGTGTACGTCGTTTCCACCAAAGAAAAGGTAGAACTTGCCGTTCGCCTCGATGATGGCGGGTGCCCAAAGCGCGCGGCGCAGCCAGGGAATATCAGCCTTCGTGATGACGTTCTCGTGCTTTGTCCAGTTCACGAGGTCTTTGCTCGAGAAAGCATCGAAGTGCAGCTGCTCGTCGTAGGGAGCACTAAATGTGGGGAACACCCAGTACTTCCCGTCGAGCACAGCACCTTCGGGATCGGCATACCAACCCTGGAAGATGGGATTTCCACTGGTCTTTTTCTTCTTGGCATCAGCCGTTGTCGCGATGCAGCCCAACGAAAGGGCAAGGATGAGCGCTTTATAGTTCATAGTTTGACGTTTTATTCTTCAACAATTCCCTTTCTCTTCTTCGTGATGACCTGTTCTTCGACCTCCATTGTGGAGAGGGCATCCATGAAGCCTTCGAAGATTTCCTGAGTGCGGTCAACAGTTAAACGACGGAACTTGCCGCTGCGAGGATAGAGTTTTGTGCCTTTCTTGTTGACGGCAGCTTTGTCCGTAATCCACTCTTCAGCTCTGTAGTGGACGCCGTTTTTGCCGTCCATATCCTCGTTATAATAATAAGAAATTTGCGTGATAATGAGGCTTACCTTCTGTCCCTTAACGCTGGCCGACAGCAGATAGCGGAAGCGAGTGCGGTCCAGACTGAAGAACATCTTGTGGAAGGTCATGTACTCATCAACGCGAGCCACGATGGTGCTGTTCTCCTTTTCCTCTGAGATGATGCGTGTGTACTCGGACTTAGGGAACTGGATGGCGTTGCCAATGAGGGAGTTCTTGATGTATGCGAGCATAACATCATAGATCTGCTGCTCGTTCTTATCAGTAACGCTGAAGTTCTTTTGGAAGGTTACGACGCCGTCCACCTCAGGCACAGCTCCAAGCAGATACTTGGGGTTCTTGTCGTCCTTGTGTGCCATCAGGATAAGTGGCAAGCAAAGAAGTGCTGCAAATAGAATGTTCTTTTTCATAATTATATAGTTTTATTCGTATCTTATTGCTTCGATGGGGTCCATGAGCGCTGCTTTTCGGGCAGGAACGTAGCCAAAGAAGATGCCGATGAAGGCACAGATGCAGAAGCTCAGACCCACGCTCCAGAAGGGCACGCTGCTGGGCATCATCAGCACATTGCTTGCCAGCCAACTGCCTCCATACCCGAGGGCCACGCCAAGGAAGGCTCCCGTAAGCGATATCATCACACTCTCGATGAGGAACTGACTCATGATGTCTATGCCTCTTGCGCCTACACTCATGCGCAATCCGATTTCCTTAGTTCGTTCGGTCACGCTGACGAGCATGATGTTCATGATGCCTATGCCAGCCACCAAGAGCGAGAATGCTGCCGCAACAACCAGGATGAGTGTGATGGTATCCATCGTTGTGGACATCGTTTCCATCCATTCTGCTTGCGAACGAATCGTGAAGTCATCTTCTGCATCATCCTTTAACTTATGGTTCCTGCGCAGTATCTGTGTCACTTCCTCGATGGCCTTGTCGCTCAGTTCTTCTGTCAGAGCGCTCATCACGATGCTGCTGAAGAAGGTCTGTGCCGCGATTCGTTTCATCACGGTCGTGTAGGGAGCAATCATCACATTGTCTTGATCCATGCCCCAATTATTGTAGCCTTTGGACTTCAGGACGCCCACGATGCGGAACGGAATGCTTTTGAAGCGGACAACCTTGCCGACGCAATCGGCATCCTCGCTGCCGAAAAGTTCCTTCACGATAGTGGTACCTACGACACACACCTTGGCGCTCTTCATCACATCTTCTTCCGTAAAGCAGTCGCCACTCTTGATGTCCCAGAGCTTGATGGTCATGTAGTCGGGGCTTTCGCCGTACATCGTACTGTTGGTATTCTTGGAGCCATAGATGACTTGGCCGCCGCTGGTCACTTCAGGGCTGACGTGCGTGACGAGGGTTGCCTCGTTGAGGATACTTTCGTAGTCAGCCTGTTTGAGCGTTTGCATGGCAGAAGGGTCGAGACGGACACCGCCTCGCATCTCTCCGCCAGGTCTTATGGTGAGCAGGTTGGTGCCCATCTTGCTCAGGTCAGCGCGGATGCTTTGCTTCGAGCCCTGTCCGATAGCCATCATGATGATGACTGCCGCCACACCGATGATGATGCCAAGCATGCTCAGGAAGGAGCGGAACTTGTTGCTCATGATGGCAGTCATGGCCACTTTCAATAGGTTGGTTATGCTCATTTCTCGTTTTGAGTTTTGTCGTTTAACGTGCCAAATTCTTTGCAACTACATGTATATGCAATTGCAACTACATGTATATGCAATTGCAACTACATGTATGTGCAATTGCATATACATGTACATGCAATCAACTTGCTGTGTTATGTTGGGTCAGTCATCGTTCGTTTTTGGCAATGCTGCCAGCGCATCTCGGGCATCGAGGATGTTTGTGTTCTCTTTGTCGTCGCATATCTTGCCGTCGCGAAGCATGATGTTGCGGCTGCTGTATTGTGCTATTTCGGGGTTGTGAGTGACGAAGATGATGGTGCGACCTTGCCTGTGCAACTCTTGGAAGAGGCAGAGAATCTCGAACGAGGTGTGTGTGTCGAGGTTACCTGTTGCTTCGTCGGCCAGAATGACGGCTGGGTTGTTGACCAACGCTCTTGCGATGGCGACGCGCTGCATCTGTCCGCCAGACATCTGATTGCTCTTGTGGTCGAGGCGGTCGCCCAGCCCCACAGCCTGCAGAGCCTTGATGGCTGCTTCTCTGCGCTGTCGTGCGTTGTACGTCTTGTTGTACATCAAGGGCAACTCCACGTTTTCTACTGCGGTCGTCTTGGCAAGCAAGTTGTAGTTCTGGAAGATGAATCCTATCTTACGATTGCGGAGGACTGCTCTTTCGCTGCGACGCATCTTGCGGACAGGAACGCCGTCCAGAATGTACTCACCGCTGGTAGGTGTGTCGAGGCAGCCAAGCTGGTTGAGCAATGTGCTCTTGCCAGAGCCCGAAGTACCCATGATGGTGACGAACTCGCCCTCGTGTATCTTGAAGCTGACACCTCGGAGCGCCTTCACCACTTCGCTGCCTACATGGAACTCACGACGCACGTCTCGCAGCTCGATGACGACCTTAGACCCCCTATCCCCCTTTAGGGGGGACTCTTGCTTATTGCTTACGTCTGACATGTTATGTGTATTAGTAATATTATTTCCCCCTAAAGGGGGCTAGGGGGTCTATTTCTTCTTGTCTTTCTCGTTGTTTCTGTTCCTTGGCTTAGGCATGAAGGGGTTGCTCTGCTGCTGAGCCTCTTCTTCGAGCTCGCTGCTCTGCACGTCGATGATGACCTTTGTGCCTGCCGTCAAACCGCTCGTCACTTGAGTCAGCGTGCCGTTCGTGACGCCAGTCTGTATAGCGATGGCTTTCAGGTTGGGGCCTTCCTTTGTCCACACCTTCATTGGGCTCTCCACGTCCGTAATTGTCTCGCCTTCGTTGAGCATTGCCTCGCTTGGCTTGAAGCGGAGAGCCTTGGTGGGAATGGCAAGCACGCCAGGCATCTCGAGTGTGTAGATGTTGACGTTTGCTGTAAGACCTGGCTTGAGCTTGAGGTCCTGATTGGGTGCGCTGATGACCACTTCGTAGGTCACCACATTGCTCTCTGTCGTGGGTTGCTGACGAACCTGAGTCACAGCACCTTCGAATGTGTCGTTGGGGAAAGCATCGACTGTGAAGCTGACGCGCTGTCCTTCCTTCACTTCGCCTATGTCTGCTTCGTCCACATCAGCGATGACGCGCATGTCGGTCAAGTCCTTGGCAATCGTGAAGAGCGTTGGCGTGTTGAAGCTCGAAGCAACAGTCTGCCCTTCTTCCACCTCCTTCTTCAGCACGACGCCATCGATAGGGCTTGTGATTGTGGCATAACCCAGGTTGGTCTGAGCCTTCTTGACGCTCTCTTTCTGATGCGTTACAGTCTGCTGAGCCTTGATGTATGAGAGGCGAGCCTGCTCATAGTCGTTGGCAGAGATGAGGCCTTTGTCGTGGAGAGCCTTGAAGCGCTCGTAGTTGGTCTTCTGATAATCGAGGTCGCTTTGGGCACTCTTCAGGTTAGCCTGCGCACTGCTCAGTTCGCTGATGAGGTTTGTGCGGTCCAGCTCGGCAATGATTTGCCCAGCCTTGACCACGCTGTTGTAGTCAACATAGAGCTTGCTTACGATACCGCTGACCTGTGTGCCGACATCGACACTCGTTACGGGTTCGATGGTGCCAGTTGCCGTCACGCTTGTCATGACATCCTGCACTGTAGCCTCGACCTCAGTATAAGTGAATTCGACCTTCTTTTTGCAGCTGCTCACGATGCTTACTGCCAGTATCAGCATCGCAGCTTTGATGAATGTGTGATGTCTCATCTTATATAATATATAATATGTATAGCGTTTTATAGTTCAATCTTCTCTCCTGTATAGAACTTTAGGAGCTGTATGTTGAGCAGGGCCATGTACTTGCTTTGCAACATGTCTTGTTCTGCGCTGATGACGTTGTCGCGACCTTGCAGCACATCAACCGTGTTCTTCAAGCCGTTCTGGAATTGTTCGTTGAGCAACTCGTAGCTTGCTTCCTGACTCTTGACGCGACTCTTGGCAGCAATGTAGTTCTGCTGACCACTATTGGCATTGAGCCAGTACTGCTCGATAGTGCTGGAGAGCGTGTTCTTCTTGTCCTGCAAGTCGAGCTTCGAGGAGAGTTGCTGCAGCTTTGCCGTCTTGACATTCGACATGTTGCGACGGTTGTCGAAGATGGGCACGCTGAAGTTGAGGCCAGCACTCATGTTGAGGTTCGTCTTCATTTGCTCGCCCCAGCCATTGTTGCTACCAGTCGAGTGATTGCTTCCCAGACTTGCACTTGCACCGATGGTAGGGTAGAAGCCACGCTTTGCGATGTCAAGTTGCATGTCGGCTGCTTCGATGCTCAACTCGGCACTCTTTATCTCGGGTCTCGTCTCAAGTGCCTTTGCATAAGCTTCTTGAGCGCTTGGAACGAGAGCCAGCACTTGTTCATCAGTTGGGATGTTGCCCGACACATCGAAAGGTGTGTTGAGGTCGAGTTCAAGGAGAGCCTTGAGCTGACGCTTGTAGTTGGCAAGCTGTGTCTCTGTGTTGACCACAGAGTATTGGGCGCTGCTGAGTTGTGCCTCAAGTTGCACGACATCTGCCCTTGCCATCTGTCCCTGATTCATCATCTCCACACCTCTGTCATATTGGCTTTGAGCGGTGGAGAGCAACAACTCGTTGACGCGTTTGGCTTCCTTCGTGTACATGATTTGCACATAGAGCTGGGCTATCTGTTCCTGAATGGTGAGCTCGCTCTGCTCTGTGGTAAGGGCAGAGATGCGGTTCTGCAGTTCCTGTTCCTTGATGTTCTTGTAGTTGACGCCACCATTCCAAAGGGTGACATTGGCATTGAGTCCGTAAGTGCCCTGATAGGTCACATTGCTTCTGGTACTTGTCACTTGGTCGCCTTGCACTACAGCCATTACCTGAGTAAAGGGACGATAGCCCACGCCATGGTTCGTGCTGAAGCTGAGGCTGGGGAAGAGAGCTCCCTTATCTTGCCAGAGACTTACCTCGCCTCGCTCTTCGCTGATGCGGTTCTTCTGCACTTGAATGTTGTGCTGCAGCGCATAATCCAAGCAGTCCTGCAACGTCCAAGCCTGTTGGGCTGAGACTGTTCCTGCGAAGAGCATTAGAAGGAATAAAGTTCTTATTCTCATATTGTCTTATTATCTACAATCCTAAATCTTTAAATGTATGGTGTCGTTTGACATAGTATTCCCAAAGAAGGTTTATGGGCGAGAGTATCTCGTTGTATGGCACGACGGTTGCAGCCTGATTCTTGTCTCTGTCTTCCTTGAAGTCCTTTTGTATGCGACGGAAGTCGAGATGCGCTTTCAGTACAGCCTTGCAAGCAGCCCAATGCCCGCCAACAAGGAAGTGCAATGCTGCTGCTGCATCAAGCAAACGACGCCAAAACATGACGCAACTGAACCTCTCCTTTGGCATATTCTTGTAGAGGAGGAGCAGGTTGTTGCGGAAGTTGAGGTAAGCCTTTCGTGGACTCTCTTTAGGAAGTGTGCCGCCACCAACGTGATAGACGACGCTTTCGGGAATGCAGACTATGCCGTAACCACGACTTCTGAGTCGCCAGCACAGGTCAATCTCTTCTTGATGAGCAAAGAAACGGCCATCCAGTCCGCCTGCCTCGATATAGACATTGCGACGGATGAGCAGGGCTGCTCCTGTTGCCCAAGCCACAGAGGCTATGGTGTCGTACTGTCCTTCGTCGCGTTCTACTGTGCCAAGGATGCGGCCTCGACAGAACGGGAATCCCAGCCGACCAATGTAGCCACCGCAAGCTCCTGCATATTCCAGCATCTCTGGAGCCCATTCGCATCGAATCTTGGGTTGACAGGCTGCGATACCGGGGTTCTGTTCCATGTAATCGAGCATGGGCTTCAGCCAGCCTGCCTCAACCCTGACATCGCTGTTGAGCAAGAGACAGAGGTCGCTATCCACTTCGGCGATGGCTTTGTTGTAGCCTTCGGCAAAGCCGTAATTATGGTCGAATATGATAGTGCGGATGTTGGGGAACTGCTCGGCCATCAGTTTGAGCGAGCCATCGGTGCTGCCATTGTCTGCCACAACGACCTCAGCTTCGGGCGAGTGCTCGATGACTGAAGGCAAGAAACGACGCAGCATCTCTTCACCATTCCAATTCAATATGATGATGCTCAAACTCATGCTAATTCTTAACTCCTAACTCTTCTTGAGTTTCCCAATCAGTGCGTCTCCCTTTTCGTTCCATTCGCCCAACTGAACAGGGACGATGGTGTTGTCGAGCCCTTTTGTCTGCACTTCGACGCGGATGTAGTTGTCTGTGAAGCCATGCATCACGCCGCCCTTTATGCTGTGTTCCAGCAGGACTGGTCGTGTCTGACCTTTATATTTATTATAGTATGTGCGCAGTTTGTCGTCGCTGATTGACAGGATTTGCTGACTGCGTTCGTGTTTCTGCTGTGGTGTGACGATGCCTGGAATCTGCAGAGCCTTTGTACCAGGTCGTTCGCTGTAGCTGAATACATGGTACTGACTGACGGGCAATGCCTGCATGAACTCGCGAGCCTGAGCAAACAGCTCGTCTGTCTCGCCTCGCATACCCACGATGACATCCACGCCGATGAAGGCATCTGGGATGTACTTCCTGACCTCTTCTATCTTCTGAGCGAAGAACTTTGTGTCGTAGCGGCGATGCATAAGTTTGAGCACTTCGTCGCTGCCACTTTGGAGAGGGATGTGGAAGTGCGGCATGAAGGCTCGGCTCTGGCTGCAAAAGCGGATGATGTCTTCTGTGAGCAGGTTGGGCTCTATGCTGCTGATGCGATAGCGCTGGATGTCTTCCACCTTGTCGAGTGCTTTCAGCAGATCGAGGAAACTCTCTCCTGTCGTCTTGCCGAAGTCGCCGATGTTGACACCGGTCAGCACAATCTCCTTGCCACCTTGCTGAGCAGCCTCTTCAGCCTGCTTGACGAGTGAGGCGATACTGCCGTTCCTGCTCCTTCCTCTTGCGAAGGGGATGGTGCAGTATGTGCAGAAGTAGTTGCAGCCGTCTTGTACTTTCAGGAAGAAGCGCGTCCGTTCACCACGAGCACAAGCAGGGACGAAGGGTTGGACTTTCGGATTCTCTTCTTTCGTTAGGACGTTATCTTGTAATAGCGCTATGACGTTGTTGCGGAGTTCCTCTTTTCCAATAACGAGGCTTACGCCTTCCAGAGCCGCAATCTTTTCGGGGTGCAGTTGCGCGTAGCATCCTGTAACGATGATGCGTGCTTCTGGGTGCTTGCGGTGCAGTCGGCTTATGGCTTGGCGGCTCTTGCTGTCGGCCACCTCTGTGACGCTGCAAGTGTTCACGATGCAGATGTCTGCCGCTTCGCCATTCTTGGCAGTTTCTATACCGACAGCTTCCAATTGCTTTTGGATGGTGCTTGTCTCGGCGAAGTTCAACTTGCAGCCGAGGGTATAGTAAACGGCCTTCTTACCTTTTAATGTATTCACGCTGCAAAGATACGAAAATTCATCGAACAAAGAATAATGTATATAAAAAAATTACAGTTTCTTAAGATTGCGGGCTGGTCTGCGAGGACGAAGCCTTAAAGTCACTTTTTTGCCATTTTAGGTGCAAAATGCCTGAAAATCGCTTTTTGACGAGAAAAACGCTATACTGATTTTCAAGCACTTAGAAAAAATCTTGCAAAAAAGATGAAAAAAATCCTTGAAAAGTTGCACGTAATTCGAAAAATCGCCGTACCTTTGCAGCGTTTTAAAGAACAATTGATTGTTTTACAAGTTTAAAAAGCAAAAAGAAATGAAAAAGTTAGCATTTTTGTTCGCAGCTGTTGTTGCTGTATCTTTCGCATCTTGTGGTCAGAAGACTGAGCAGGGTACCACCTGCGATAGCGACACTGTAGTTGTTGAAGAGACAGTAGTTGACACTTGCGCTTGCGACACTTGCGCATGTGACACTTGCGCTTGCCCCGTAGCTGAATAATCAACAGCCGAGCAAAAAAAGACGCAAAGAGCCGTACCGATAGGTGCGGCTCTCTTTTTTTTTGTATTATTTTTGAGCGTCTGGTTGTTCCTGAGCTGCTGCTGCTCTCATTGTTTGTCTCGGTATTCCGAGGGTGAGCAGCCATAAATCCGTTTGAAGGTGTGGCCGAAGGAACTTGTCTCGTCGAAGCCACACAGATTGGCAACTTGTGCAACGGATATGTCGGGCTTGTTTTTGAGCAAGACGATGGCCTTTTCCATTTGAATGGCTTGGATGTAAGCCTTTGGTGACTCGCCAGCCGCACTCTGCACCTTGCGTCGGAAGGTCTGCACACTCATGTTCAGCTCGGCAGCAATCTGCTCTACGCCGAAGTTTCCATGAGGCATTGCAGCGTTCACGGCTTCGATGACTCGCATCAGGAAGAGTTTCTCGTTCTCGTCCAGTGCCTCCGTTGTCTTCGGCTGCTCTGCAGTGTCCGCTTCGCGCTTCGATTGGAGCAACTCAATTTCCCGTATCAGCTCCTGCATCTGCCTCTGCCAGCGACGATGGTTGCGACGGATGATGAACCAGGCCAGGGCTGCAATCAGCAGGACGAGCAAGGTGGCAATGATGATGGTGCGACGATGAGCCTGACGCACTTCAGCGTTCTCCTGTTGCAGCTGGTCGTTGCCAAACTCAGCATTGTAGCGCGACAGAGCATCGGCTGTGGAGTGCGTGTAGAGCGAGTCCTTCAGCAGGTCGAAGAGGTCCAGCTCCAGCTTCGCCGAGTCGGGATTCAGCGCCCAATAGCTCTCGTAAAGTCCTTTGTGCGAGTGTATCTCGTTGTAGAGGTCGCCCATCTTCGAGAAGAGGCCGGCTGCCTCGCGATAGTAAGGGATGGCTTCCTGCTGCCGCTCCTGACAGAGCAACGACATGCCCAATCGGTTCAGGGCAATGGCATAGGAATGGTAGTCGCCCATCGCCTTCATCTCTGGCACAACCTGACGGTAGATGTCCTCAGCCTCCTTGTATCGATGCAAGCCGAGCAAGGCCGAACCCTTTTGTGAGAGGCGAATCATGAGTTTGGGCGAGCGTCCAAGTTTCTCCTCGGTCTCAATGGCCTGTTCGGCATAAGTCAGGGCCTTCTCGTCTTGTCCAAGCGTGTGATAGACCTCGGAGGCCATGCCGAGCAGGACGGCTTTTCTGGCAGGGTTGTCCACCTTGTTGGCATGCTCCAGCGCTTCGAGGATGTACTGCTCCGCCTCTTTCGCCTGATAACCAGCCATATAGATGCCAGCCACCGTGTTCATGCTCGACGAGATGCGGTCGTCATCGCCACTCTTCATGTCAATTTCGAGGCACTGCTTGGCATAGTTGGCAGCATTCTTCACATCGCCCATTCGCACGTAGATGAGGCCCAGCAGGTTCAAGCAGTCAGCCTTGAAGTCGTTCCCTACATGACACAGCGGCAGAGCCTTCAGCGCATACGCCTCAGCCTGCTCATACTGCTGCTGGTCGTACATCCACTCGCCAGCCCAGTACCATACCTGCTGCTTGAGCGAGTCGGCAGGTGTCCCGTCAGGGAACACAGTCTCCTCGTCAACGAACTCAGCCTTAAGCAGTTCGCTGAAGAACAGGTTAGCGGCAGCCACGCTCGTTTGCTTGTCGAACTTAGTCAATGCCGACTCCACATCCTGTGCCATCGCGCAGATGCTCATCAGCCATGCCAGCAGTATCGTTGTCAAACCTCGTTTCATTTTGTTTTTGTTTAGTTTCCGCCCACAAAGATACGAAAAAATGTGGAATATGCAAGGGCATTCCGGCATTTTTACAGGTTGTAATGCCTGATTCGGCTGCAGGCATCACTCAGGTCGGCGTGCTTAGTTGATTGATTTATCATGATGCAGCAATTGATTTATCATGATGATTCAACAAAGATGGCGTGCCGCGTTTTGCAACCTGGCACGTCGTGATGGTTATTCCCAAAGGTTAAACGAGGTTTTTCTTATATTCTGTTCTGTTCCTTTCCCTGCAGGAAGGCGGCGACGTTGCTTGTTGCGATGTCAATGAGTCGGCGTCTTGCTGCCTTTGATGCCCAGGCTATGTGGGGCGTGATGAAGCAGTTGGGGGCAGAGATGAGCGGATTGACCTTTCTGGGTGGCTCTTCGGTCAGCACATCAATGCCAACCGCATAGAGTTTTCCTGCCGAAAGTGCCTCGCTGACAGCCTGTTCGTCGAGCAAGGGACCTCGGCCTGTGTTGATGAGGATGGCTGTGGGCTTCATCAGGGCAAGACGTTCGCGATTGACAAGATGGTGGGTCTCGTCGGTCAGCGGACAATGCAGACTCACCACGTCTGCTTCGCTGAAAAGTTGCTCATAACCAGTTGCCTTTCTGATGTTTAGCTGTCGAAGTTCCGCTTCTGACTTGCTGCTGACGGCCAAGACCTTCATGCCAAAGGTTTGCACCATCTTAGCCACTTGCTTGCCGATATTGCCGAGACCGACTATGCCAAAAGTGAGGCCATCCAGTTCGATGAGAGGAGCCTTCGTGAACGAAAAGTCCTTGCAGTTCTGCCATTCGCCTTTCTTGACGGCTTCGGCATGGAGCGCTACCTGATTAGTGATGTTCAGAAGGTGTGCCATCACCATTTGGGCTACCGACATTGTGCTGTAGGCTGGGATGTTCGTCACGGCAATGCCTCGGCGATGGGCTTCCGCGATGTCCACTACGTTGTAGCCCGTTGCCAGAACGCCGATGTATCGCAGGTCGGGTAGGGCAGCCATCGCGTCAGCATCGATGATGACCTTGTTCGTCAGCAACACTTCGGCACCTTTAGCTCTTTCGAGCAACTCTTCCGGCTTGGTGCGCTCATAGACCGTGAGTTCGCCAAACTGCTTGAGCCCATCCCACGACAAATCGCCCGGATTGGCAGTGAAACCATCAAGGATAACCAGGCTTTTGTTCATGGCTTTGCTTTGTTGAATCTCTTTGACATTCCTATTGCACCGGTTGGGCAGACGAGTCGGCAGAGGTGGCAGCCCACGCATTTCTGGCCGATGATGTGCGGCTTCCTTTCTGTCAGGTCGAAGCTGATAGCTTGGTGTCCGCCATCGGTACAAGAGATGTGGCAGCGTCCGCAGCCCATGCATTTCTCGCGGTCAATCTTGGGCAGCACCATCGTCTCTCTGTCGAGCTCAGAAGGTTGGACAAACGAAGGCAGTTGCTCGCCGACAAGGTCCTCCAAATGCTCGATGCCACGCTCAGCCATGTAGGTCGTCATGCCTAGGATGAGGTCGTCGATGATGCGGTAGCCGTACTCCATGACAGCCGTGCAGACCTGCACATTTCGGCAACCTATCTGGATGTACTCCAAAGCGTCCCGCCATGTCTCAATGCCGCCAATGCCGCTCAACTCGATGCCCTTCATGATCTGGTTCTGCGCCATTTCGAGGATGAAACGCTGAGCAATGGGCTTCACTGCACGACCAGAGTAGCCCGACACCGTCTTCTTCTCGCTGACCTCAGCCTCTGGTGAGAAGGTGACGCTCTTGATGGTGTTGATGGCCGAAATGGCGTCTGCTCCGGCAAAGTAAGCACCCAAAGCAGGCTCTCTCATATGTGTGATGTTCGGCGTCATCTTAGGAATGACGGGAATCTTCACATTCTGCTTGACGTAGGCAGTATAGGCTGTGACGAGTTCGTGGTCTTGTCCCACATCGCTACCCATGCCAGCCAGTCGCATTTGGGGGCATGAGAAGTTCAGCTCTACTGCATCGCAGCCCGCAAACTCAGCCATCTTGGCAAGCTCTATCCACTCCTCCTCGAACTGACCCATGATGCTTGCAATGACAATCTTCGACGGATAGTTCTGCTTCAAGCGCTTCAGGATGTCGAAGTCCACTTCGTAAGGGTTCTCGCTCAGCTGTTCCATGTTACGGAAGCCAGCGAAGGAAGTGTTCTCCTTGATGGCATCGAATCTGGGCGATACCTCTCGGATGTCCTGCTTGCAAATGGTCTTGTAGAAAACGCCGCCCCAGCCCATATCGAAGGCTCGCGCCACCATCTCATAGTTGGTACAAATGGCTGATGAAGCCAGGAAGAATGGGTTCTCGCATTTGATGCCGCAGAAAGTGATTTGCAAAGATGGGTTTGTGTTTGTCAGTTTGCAGTCTTGACAAGCTGAACGAAGCAGCTCGCGGATTCGGATAGGCTGGTCATAGTGGATGCAAGCTTGTTCCGCTCTTTCCAAGTCGGCATCAGAGCAGTCTGCAATCCATCTGCTTGCATTCTTGCTGTTGTCGAAACGAATGGCACAAATGGCACGAGCAGGGTCACCTTTAATGCAAGCTTTCGTGCAAGGAGCATCTTCGCACAATAGGCAGCGAGCAGCCTCTTCTTTAATGTGTAGCATAAGTGTTTATGTTTAGGTTCTACGAATAGTGAGTTGAATAGCTTCTTTATGTGTTTGGCAGAATGCTTCGGCATCATCGAGGACGAGGGCCAAATAGCCTCCACCACCGGCTCCCGGCATCTTCCAAGCCAGTACGCCATCCATCGCTGAATACTCGTCGATGTAGTCCTGAACTCCTGGTTGAATCATGGCTGGGAACATGGCAATCTGAGCTTCGAACGAGGCTTTGTAGGCTTCGGCAAAGGCTTTGAGGTCGAGCTTCATGATGCCTTCCCAACAATCGTCGGCAGCTTTGGCAAGCGCCCTTACCTTCGGCTCTGTGATGTCCTTGCCTTCTACTACAGAGCAACCCGGTCTGCGTGGGAACATGGGTATGAGGCAAAGATGACTTTCCAGCCAGCTGAGCACCTTCTCGTCGTTGCATGTCTCTATCTTGTCAGGCCAATAACGCGCATCGTAATGGTGTCGGCAAAGACCTGGAACACAGATTCCGATAGCATCTTGTGCTCCGGAAATGATGCCGTCACTTCGTTCTGGGTCGTTCTCGAAGCAAAAGACGAGCTTTGCCAGCATCTCAGCATCCATGTCGGGCAGTTTTATTGGCCAAATCCTCTGTATCTGTTTGCGAGTAGAGGTGGAGAGGCCGCATCGTTCCCTTACCTCAAAGTTCGGAATGAGCGAGATGGTCAGTGCCCAGCCTGGAGCAAAGCAACTGACATAAGGCTGGTCAATCCATGTCCCAGCAAGGTCGAGTCGGGTCGGTATCTCGCAAATCTGAGCCTTCAAGCCTGTACTAGAGCGAGCATCCAGTCCTTCTGCTGGTGTCCTTTCAAGTACGATGTACTCGATTCCATGCTCTTCGCAGAAGCGACGCTTCTCTTCGCTTGAACCGTCAGCATTCACGACGAATATGTCTGGCTTGAGCCATTCTACTGTCGGCACGAAGTCCATCACACCGCTACCCTTGTTGATGTAGGCCTCTTTGACGTATTTGATGCTCTGCACCATGAAGAGTCGTTCCTGCTCGGGATAGACGGTCTTGTGGTTCTTATACTTCAATATCGTGGCATCCGACCCGATGCCCACATACAGGTCACCATACCCGGCAGCCTGCTTGAAGAACTCTACGTGACCGCTATGCAAGAGGTCATAGCAACCGCTAACAAAAACCTTTTTACTCATTGAACATTGACCATTGAACATTGACCTTTCCTTTGACTATATATGCTGTACCACAGCACCACGACGAAGCAGATGAGTGGCACAACATACGATACAGAGATGCCGAACTTATCGCTGACCATTCCCTGAAGTGGTGTCAGGATAGCGCCTCCAAGAATAGCCATGATGAGACCCGATGCACCAATCTTGGCATCTTCTCCCACACCTTCGAGGGCTATGCCGTAGATGGTGGGGAATTGAAGCGACATGAAGAAACTGATGAGAACCAGGGCTATGACGGCAATCATGCCGCTTCCGCTCATCAGTATCACGATGAGACAGAGCACGATATCAAACGCTGCAGCCCAAGCCATCAACTTTGCAGGCTGGAAGAACTTCATCAGCCAAGTGAAGAAGAAGCGAGCCACACAGAAGCAGATGATGCTGGCCAGGTAGTAAGTTGCCGCACTTGCTTCCTCAATGCCTAACTCTTGCATTACCAGCCTGATAGTGAACGACCAGACACATATCTGGGCTCCCACATAGAAGAACTGCGCCACAACACCCCACACATAGCGTTTGTTCTTGAGCAATCGGGCAAAGGATGCGCTCACACTGCCTTGCTCGTTGTCTTTTCCGGCTGGCATCTTCGAGAAAGCCATCACAATCATTATGGCAATCAGCACAAATCCGAGGCCCATATAAGTCTCTGAAATGCTGTTCAGAGAGATGTCGCGAAGGATGAATTGCTGGCTCAAGAGGATGCCTGTAATGCTTCCAATCGGGTTGAACGACTGGGCTATGTTGAGCCTGCGAGTCGCAGTTTCGGGTGCTCCCATTGAGAGGATGTATGGATTGGCCGTCGTTTCGAGCACAGAGCAACCGCCAGCAAGGATGTAGATGGCAATGAGATAGAACAGATAACTCTCGGTCAGGGCTGCCGGATAGAACAGCATGGCACCTCCAGCATAGAGCAGAAGTCCCAGAATGATGCCGGCTTTGTAGGACACTTTCCTGATGAAAAGGGCTGCCGGCAAAGCAAAGCAGAAGTAGGAACCGTAGAAGGCAAACTGGATGAGGGAAGTCTCTGTGTCGCTCATCCTCATCACTTTCTTGAATGCTGCCAGCAAAGTGTCCGTCATGTTGTTCGCCAATCCCCATAAAAGAAACAGTATAGAGACCAGCGCAAACGGCAAGAGGTATCTTTTTTCGAGTGTTTTCATGTTTGTTTATATTTGATTGGAAGTTAAAGAAGTTAAAGAAGTTATCGTTCGCTGCGCTCGCTGGGAGTTAAAGGACAATAGTTTTGGCAACAGCCATCGGTATCGTCTTTTAACTTCTTTAACTCCCTTTAACTTCTTTAACTCCCCCATTTTTTTTGTCAATACAGGTAGAACATCCTTTCCATCATCTGCCATTTCTCGTCGCTTGTTGCATCGGGGCTGCAGCCTTGAAACTGGCTTACGAAGGCTTCCCATTCAGCTTGGCGGGGCAAGGTGGCGAGCTTGGCCATCGCTTCGTCCCAGTTGAAATCGGCTGGAGCATCCACTATCATCACCAATGTGTTGCCCAGAATGTATATTTCCATCTCGAGGATGCCAACCTCTCGAATGCCCTCGCGAACCTCTTTCCAGTTGTATTCCTGCGAGTGCCACTTGATGTATTCGCGCCTTGCTTCTTCGTCGGAGCGTAGCGTCAGCGTTTGCACAAACCGCTTCGTCCTGCTTTGATGCTGCTTTTGAATGTATCCTTCCATAAATGTTCAATGTTCAATATTCAATGTTCAATGGCTACTGGTGAACCTGTATCTGCGGGAACGGGAACTTGATGCCTTGCTTGTTGAACTCCTTATAGATGCGCTCGTTCGTGTCGAAAAAGACGTTCCAGTACTCGGGAGCAGTCGTCCAGACGCGAAGCACGAAGTCCACGCTACTGCTAGCCAGTTCTTTCACCGCAATGAAAGGTGCAGGCTCTTGCATGATGCGCTCATCTTGTTTCAGGAGTTCCAGCGTAACTTCTTTAACTTTCTCTGTCTCAGTGCCATACTCCACGTTTATCGTAAAGTCCACTCGCCGCAAATCATTCTTCGTGTAATTCGTGATGTTACCACTCGAAAGCGCACCATTTGGGATGTAGAGCTCCTTGTTGTCGGTCGTGGTCAGTATTGTGTGGAAGATTTGGATAGCCTTCACGATGCCGCTAACCCCTTGAACTTCGATGAAATCGCCTATTTTGAAAGGCTTCAGGAACAGCAGGATGATGCCGCCAGCCAAGTTCTGCAGGTTGCCGCTCAACGCCATGCCAACCGCCAAACCAGCCGAAGCCAGCAAGGCTGCAAGGCTCGTTGTGTTCACGCCAAGCGTACCCACCACCATGATGATGAGCAGCATGATGAGGGTAATGTTCACGAAACTCTTCAGGAACGACTGAACCGTCGGCTCCACATTCCGCTTCTCCAGCATCCTGGCCACCATTTTGTTGATGAACTTGATGGCGTAACGGCCCACAACGAAAATGACAAGAGCGAGCAGAAGGCTCTTTCCGGCCTCCAACCCCATCGTCGTGACTTGCTGAATAAGCTGATCCACTTGCCCGTTCTTCGCAGCCTCAATCACCTCTTTCCCCGCCTCCAAAGGCGCTGCTTCAAGAAAAAATGTCATATTAGTCTTGTTTTTTGAATGAAATCACGGCAAAGTTACAAAAAAAAATTCACATAACCAAAGATGACGGAAAAAAGCATCCAAGTTCCGCGCATAACGGTTAATGTTTAACGGTTAACGGTTAATGGTTAATGGTTAGCGGTTAAAGACTAGTCAGAGTCAGTGAAAGTTCATGTCGATCTCATATTAAACTCATATTGAAGTCATATTAAATTCATATTGAACTCATACCGAAGTCATACTGAAG
>ONSR01000023.1 GCA_900320565.1 uncultured Prevotellaceae bacterium | reverse complement strand
ACACAGTATAAGGTATATGAAGAGGACGCAGATGATGAAGATGATGGCGGTGGTGTTGCCGAGCGATGCTTCCTCGCGCGACATGCCGCCGAACTCGTAGCCATAGCCCTCGGGAAGCACTTTGGCAGCTGTGCGGCGGATGGCTTCGAGCGTCTGTCCGCTGCTGTAACCGTCGGCGGTCTGTCCCATGACGGCAATGCTGCTGAAGAGATTGAAGCGGTTCAGGCCCTCGCTGCCATAGACGCGCTCCATCGAAATGTACTGCGTGATGGGAATCATCTGCCCGCTCTCGCTGCGGACACGCATGTTGGAGAGCGATTTCTCGTCGAGGCGGAACTCGGGCGACGCCTGCACGATGACACGATAAAGCTTCGTGAAGCGCGTCAGATTGCTGCTATAGGTGCCGCCGACATAGCCCGAAAGCACCTTCAGCACAGCGTTCGGCGTCACGCCGTCGCGTTTGCATCGGGCGGCATCCACTTCCACGCGATACTGCGGATACTTTGTGTCGAAGGTGGTAAACGCGCGGGAGATGGCGGGCTCTTGGTTCAAGGAGTCGATGAGAACGCGTGTGATGCGCATCAGGTCCTCGATCTTGCCGCCCTTGCGGTCTTGCACATGAAGCTCGAAGCCACTCGTCGCGCCATAACCCGATATCATGGGACGGGTGCTGACACGTATCTGAGCCTGCGTGATGTCTGCGGTCCGGCGGTAGATTTCGTCTATCACGGAGTTGATGTCGTCGCCTTTGCCCTTGCGTTCATCCCAGTTCTTCAAGCGGATATTAAACGAGCCGGCAGACGACGACTGGTCGAACGTCGAGCCGCGCCCAATGGTCATGTTGTAGAGGCGGAACTGCGGGATGTCCTTGATACGACGTTCCACCTCGCGGGTTATCTTGCCTGTCACGGCCATGCTCGTGCCCGGAGCGCATTGGACGTTGACGTTGATGGAGCCCATGTCCTCGTTTGGAACGAAGCCTGTCTTAGTTGTCTTGAGCATATAGGCCAGCAAGAAGCAGACCGCCACAACGGATACCCAGGGCAGCCAACGGTTGTGGAAGATGCGCAGGACGCCCCTCTGGTACTTGACGACAACGCGTTGGAAGCCGACGTTGAACGCCTCATGGAAACGCGCCGAGAAGCTGGTGTCGCCCTCTCGCCTGGGTCGGAGCATCAGGGCACACAGGGCAGGCGACAAAGTCATGGCGTTGATGGTGGAGATGATAACGGCTATCGCCATCGTCACACCAAACTGGGTGTAGAAGACGCCCGTGGTGCCGCCTACGAAACAAACGGGGATGAAGACGCTCATGAAGACGATGGTGGTCGTGATGAGGGCAGAGGTGAGGCCTTTCATCGCGTCAACAGAGGCGAGATAAGGCGACTTGTAGCCCTCGTCGAACTTCGCTTGGACGGCTTCCACCACGACGATGGCATCATCGACCACCGTTCCTATCACCAACACCAAAGCGAAGAGCGTCAATAGATTAAGGCTGAAACCGATGAAATAGAGCACGGCGAAGGTGCCTATCAGACTCACCACGATGGCGAGCGACGGGATGAATGTGCTCTTGAGGTCTTGCAGGAAAATATAGACGACAAGCACCACGAGGATAATTGCCTCGAGGAGCGTGCGCACGACATTGTGGATGCTGGCGTCGAGGAAGTCCTTCGTGCTCATTACATCCACGAGTTCCATGCCCGGGGGCAACTCTTTTTTTATCTCGATGGCCGTCTTGTCGATGAGCTTTATTATCTCGTTCGCGTTCGAGCCAGGCGTCTGGGCAATCATGCAGTTAGCGCCCGCGTGGCCGTTTGTGCTGTTCTGGAAGGTATAGTTCTGTATGCCAAGCTCCACGCGGGCCACGTCCTTGAGCCTCAGCACGCTGCCGTCGGGAAGCGACTTCACTACCATGTTCTCGTAGTTTCGCTCTTCTTCGTAGCGACCACGATACTTCAAGACGTATTGGAAGGTATTGTCGGCGTCGGCGCCCAGCGTGCCTGTCGGGGCCTCGATGTTCTGCTCGGCAAGCACATTATCTATGTCGGAAGGCATGAGGCCGTAGGAAGCCATCTTGAGCGGGTCGAGCCAGATGCGCATACTATAGCTTGCGCCCCAGACGTTCACCTCGCCCACGCCGGGCACTCTGGAGAGGCGCGGCTCGATGTTTATCTTCATGTAGTTGGTCAGGAAGTCTGTGTCGTAGGCATCCGTCGGGCTATAGAGCGAGAGACTCTTGATGTTGCTCGTCTGACGTTTGCGCACCGTCACGCCGCTCCTGGTGACGTCCGCCGGCAGTTGTCCCTGCGTAGAAGCCACGCGGTTCTGCACATTGACCATCGCCATGTCGGCATCCGTGCCTTGCTTAAAGTAGATGCTGATGTTGCCCGAGCCTGTATTGGAGGCAGAGGAAGTCATATACATCATGTTCTCCACGCCGTTGAGACTCTCCTCCAACGGGATGATGACACTCTTCTGGACTGTTTCCGCATTCGCACCTGTGTAGTTGGCACGCACGCTGACCGTAGGCGGAGCTATCTCCGGGAACTGTTCGATGGGCAATTGCAAAAGGCCAATCAGCCCCAGCACAACAATGAAAACTGAGATCACGCCCGATAATATCGGTCTATCTATAAATACTTTCGGTGACATTAATCGTCAATGTTCAATGGTCAATGTTCAATGGATAAACCTTCTTTCAGCAGTCCGGCGCCTTCTGCGATGATGGTGTCGCCCTCTTTCAGGCCGCTTTCCACGATGTAGGTCTTGCCGTCGTCGAGCGGCGCAACCTCGATTTCCGTCTGACGCGTCTTGCCATCGACTACACTATACACAAAGACCTTGTTCTGCAACTCGAAGGTCGCGGTCTGCGGAATCACGATGACATTGTCCCTGACGGTCGAGACGACGACCGTTCCTGTGCCCCCATTTCGCAAAAGATGCTGGGGATTCGGGAAGACGGCACGCAGCGAAACGGCTCCCGTGCTGGCATCGACGATGCCGCTCACCGCATCTACCCTACCCTTCTGGCTGTATTCCTGGCCGTTCGAGAGCAGGAGCGAGACGTCGGGCATCTCGCTCATGAAGCGCTCGAGACTGCCGTACTTCATCGAGAGGTCAGTCACTTCTCGCTCGCTCAGGCTGAAATAGACCCACATCTCGCTGTCGTCGCAGACCGATATCAAAGGCTCCGCGATGTTACTTCCAACGAGGGCTCCGATGTGATAGGGTATCATGCCGGCCACACCGCTGAGCGGGCTCTTCACGACCGTATAGCTAAGACTGTTGCGGGCATTCGTCACACCGGCCTGCGCTTGCGCCACTTGTGCCTGAGCAGACAGGAGTGCTTGCTGAGCGGTCTGCAGTTCGAAGTCGCTGATGACTTGCTGGTCGAGCAACTGCTTCTTGCTGTCGTAGTTAAGTTGAGCCGTCGCCTCAGCTGCCTTAGCTGATTTGAGTGAAGCCTCAGCCGTGTTGAGCGCAGCCTGATAAGGCACTTGGTCGATGATGAAGAGCGCCTGTCCCTTGTGGACCTTCTGCCCTTCTGCGGTCAGAATCTTCGTGATGAGACCGCTCACCTGCGGCCTGATTTCCACAATCTCCTTGCCTTTCATGGTGGCGCTATACTGCGTCCTGACCGTCTGGCTGGAGCGTTCCACCTTCATCGTCTTATAGACCTGAGCCGTTTGCTCTGCCTTCTTTTCCTTGCAGGAAGCAAGCACGACAAGCCCCAGCACGAGGCATAACACAATCTTTTTAGCCATAGCGTAATACATAAAACTTGCTGACAAATTTACGAATAAGCGAGAGAAACGCTTTATGCTTTCCTAACGGGAGATTCGGCTGCTTAAGCCAGACGATAACGCGTTTGAGCGCCCTTGCCTTCGCGAACAAGGCGGCCTTCCTTCACGAGTCGATTCAGGAGAGTCGTCACGCGACCACGGGTCAGGGTCTGTTTGAAAACGACGGACACATCCTTATGAGTAATGTAAGTTTTGCCGGCAAAGAGCTCTGCGAGGCGTGCCTCGACCTCCGACTCCTCAGCATTGAACTTCCATCCATACGGCACCTGATCGACCTCGAAACCACGCACCTCGGCCAGCAACTCGCGGTCAGGACGGAACAGGATGCTATCGACACGGACATCTTTGCCGTGATAGTTGCCGTCTTGCTCCTCGACGCTTCCCTTCAAGGAAAGGCGGAAAGTGCCGATCTCGGGCAGCGTGACGGCATTACCCTTCGCAAGTTCATGCACCATGACCCGTTGCAAAGTGTTCAGCGCGGCCATCAGCTCGGACTTCGGCAACACAGAAGGCAACCTGCCGCTGCCGCTCTGGAACTCAATGGCATCCGTCGTCTGCGGGCTTTCCAACAAGACGCGAAGGCTCTCCAAATCAGTCGTTTCACTCACATTCTCCAGTTGTCCTTCCGTAGGAAGAACGCCACGTTTGGCAATTGAAAATCGTATAGGCATAATCGTATCGTATTGTTTTGCTCCACAAAGGTAGCAAAAATTCCCCATTTCACCAAGCGATTTGCCAAGAAAATGCAGTTAAGTTGATTGCAAGTACATGTAAATGCAATTGCACGTACATGTAGTTGCAATTGCACATACATGTATATGCAACGAAATTCACTTGTCAACTCGGACAAAAGGACAAGAGAACTCCACTCCCAAAAGATGTTAAATTAAGTGTCTCGACAAGTCAGAATGTCGAATTTTATTCGTACCTTTGCCAACCGAAAGGACACAAAAAATGATTGGACGAATGATGATGCTGTTGTTTCTGCTGCTGCCGTTGCTGGCCCTCGCGTATGTCTGCTGGCATGTCTGGCTGTTGCTCCCCCTCTCGTGGGGTTGGAGAACTGTCATTCTTCTATTGATGGTGGGTGCGTTTATGCTGCTCTTCGCCAGCATCTTCCGTGCGACGGACCGCTTGCCGATGCCCTTGGCGACGGCGGTTTACGAGGTGGGGACGTCGAGCATCATCGTCTTGCTCTACCTCTTCATGCTCTTCGTCGTGCTCGACATCGCGAGGCTCCTGCATCTGCTGCCTGCCGCGTGGCTGCGCGACAACTGGTGGACCGCAGGCTGCATCGTGCTCTTCCTCTTCGGGCTCTTCGTTTACGGCAGCCTCCACTACCGCCACAAGTATCGCGAGGAAATGACGCTCCGCTCGACGAAGGTAACGAAGCCCGTCAAGTTGGTGTTGATGAGCGACTTGCATCTCGGCTATCACAACCGCCGGAAAGAGTTCGCGCGATGGGTTGACCTTATTAATAATGAGCGTCCCGACATGATTCTCGTGGCCGGAGACATCATCGACGGCAGCATGCGACCACTTCGCGACGAGCGGATGCACGAGGAGTTCCAGCGGCTCCAAGCGCCCGTCTTTGCCTGCCTGGGCAATCACGAATACTTCAGCGGCGAGCCAGAGGCACAAAGGTTCTACAGAGATGCCGATATCTGCCTGCTACAAGACACGACGACGCAGCTGGGCGACCTCTGCATCATGGGGCGCGACGACCGCATGAATCGCCGCCGTCGTCCGCTCAAAGACCTTGTCGCCTCAGCCGACAAAAGCAAATATCTCATCCTGCTCGACCACCAGCCTTACCACTTGGAACAGGCCGAGCGTGAAGGCATTGACTTTCAATTCAGCGGTCATACGCACCATGGACAGGTCTGGCCTATCTCGTGGATAACCGACATGATGTATGAATGCGCCTTCGGCACCTACCAGCGCGGCTCGACGAACTATTACGTCAGCAGCGGTATGGGCATTTGGGGCGGCAAGTTCCGCATCGGAACCCACTCGGAATATCTCGTCCTGACGATTGAGCCAGCCAGTTGAGCGGCCCGTCGAAACCTTCCCTGTCTATTTGAACTTCGCTTTCAGCAGCTGCATTCCGCCGTCGAAGTTGTAGTAGCCGTCTATCTGCAAGTCTTCGCGAACGCGGCGGCAATCGGGCGTGATGGTCTCGTAGTGAGGGATTCCGCTGAAGTGAAACAGCTCCTCAAAGCGGCGGAAGTCCTCGTTGCTGACGCAGATGGCGTCCTCGTCGGCCAGCCATTCCTTCACATAATTGCGGTAGGCCTCGCTGCCTCCGGGTGTCGATTCGTCCGCGATGAAGATGAGCTTCACGTCGTCCCGCTTGGCTATCTCGGCACGTTGCTGCTTGCTTTGCTGAATCGCGCCACGGCAAGGGCCGCAACCCATGCCCCAGAAGTCGATGAGGAGGAAGCGCCCAGGGTACTTCTCGGAGAGCGAGCGGATGAGGTCTGCCATGGGATTGTCGGCTGGCAGGGGCGTGGAGAGGTCCTTCTCGGCCATTTTGCGGGCATAGAATGCCTCGGCTTTCTGGCGGACGTAGGGATGGGTGAAGGCCGAGAAATAGTGCTGCATGATGTCGTCGAGCGCGCCAGAATCGGAATCACCTCTGAGTCGCAGATACTTGAAGTTACTGAGCATCTCCTTATAGATGCAGAGTTGTGCCAGCAGATTATTGTGGTCGCAGCGCAGCAGGTCGCGCAGCGCAGCAAGTTGGATTGTTGTCCGTTTCTTGTCGTCGCCTTGTGCTTCCTTGTACATACGCTCCCTGACGGGCTTTGCAAACTGGATACGATTGATGGTGAAGTAGGTGATGTCTTCCGAAAGGAGCAGCGGATTGTCGAAGTCTATGCGGCTGAGTCTGTCGTAGTTACGCATGTCGAAGAGCGCCTTCCACTCCGTGCTGTCCAGTATCTCCTCATAATAGACGCCGTCGCGAAGTTCCTGCTTCATCACGTCGCCCTCCCGATTCAAGGCATACGACATGTAGGCTTCGGCAAAATTGGTCTCTGCGCTTGCCATCGCGAGCTGCATCTCCAGCGGGGTAAAATGGTCGCGGCGGCTCACGACTTGCAGCCTGTACATCAGGTTCTGCCAGACTTCATCGGCCTTTTGGTTGGCTTCGGCGAACGTTCCTTTGAATGAATTGAGCGGATACAGTATGGCGCGAATCAACAGCTTCGACTTCAAGAGACGCTCCACTTCCTTGCTGCTGCCGTTATTGTACTGGCAGTCCCAGCGGCCGTCGTCAGTCTCGCGAACCGTGATGTCGATGGTCTCGCCCGGACGGGCAAAGAAGGGCATTTCGTCGAAACCAACCTTCGAATTGTCGGTAATGAACGCTTCCTTCACGGGATAGCTGGCGAGGAACTTCTTCTGGAACGTTCCGTCGGGTGCGATGTCGAGCACCAACGTCGTGCCATCCTTCTCGAAGAGGTCTCTGTAGTAGCATTCCATAGACGTGAAGCCGAACCGCTCGGCATCATATTCCTCGATGCGACCCTTGATGGTAATGGTGTCGGTTTGGAACCAAGAAGCAGACCCTCCCCAACCCTCCCTTAAAGGGAGGGAGAAAGTCTCCCCTTTAAGGGGAGATTTAGAGAGGTCTTTCTCTTTAAGGGAATGACGGGTAGGGCCTTTCTTGCTGTCATGTATCCCGAGCAGCACGAAGGCTCCGTTGACGTCGCCCTCGATGAAGTCGAACACCTTGGTGCACTTGGGCATAGGTGCAAAGTGCATCGTGAAGTCGAGGCTTCCGCTTTCGGGCACCGACACCCACGAGTCGAGCTTGATTCCCTCGACAGCATGGAGCGGATAGCGCGTGCCGTCCTCGTCCATGAGGTAGCAAGTGTTGACGAAACGGAAGTTTTGGCCTTGTGGATACTCCATCGTGAAGTGAATCGTCGTTGCCGTGTCGGCCAGAATCACTTCGCGGGCCTTCAGCTCGCCACGGTAGATGTTCGACGCCATTGCCTTCGGCGCCTTGATGGTCTTGTAAACTTTCGCCTGTCCCGCCATTGCTACAATGGCAAGCAGAAGGGTAATGATGGTTCGCTTCTTCATGTTCATTTGGTGTTCAAAGCTTTTTCTATTTCTTCTTTGATTGTCTCGACTCCCGGGAAACCTATCTCTGTGTAGGTCTGCTTGCCGTTGGCATCGTAGATGGCATAGGTTGGGATGCCGTTTGAATGGTACAGGTCGAGAAGATGATTGTACTGCTCTTTCGTAAGATAGTAGTGATTGCCCGGGATGTCGCCTATCATGTTCTTCCAATCCTCATAAGGCGACGAAGGCGAAGTGATATAGACAAACTCGATGTCCTTGCCTTTGAGTTCTTCCTTCAAGGGAGCCATCAGCTTGTGCCCCATACGGCAAGGTCCGCACCAAGTGGCCCAGACATCGATGAGGACAGCCTTGCCCTTATACCCCGCGAGGATGGCAGGCAGGATGTCTTCGGGAGCGATGTCGGTCATGTCGAGGTAATGAACATCGGCAGGTAGCCCTTCCTTCTGGGCGGCAACAGTCTTCTGATATTCCCTGACAGCCTCATCGTAAAGGGCAGAGAGGTTGGCATCTTCAATCAAAGGCTTCCCCACCTTCTGCCCGTCAAGAACCTTCGGCAGATAGTAGCAGTAGCGGGCAAGGTCGGCATTGATGCCGCGTGCTTCCTTGTCCATAGCATAGTAGCGGCTGCCTTCTGTAAACGCAAAGGTGAGAACGGCCTTTCGGCCTTTTAAGCCGCTTATATGGTGTTGTAGTAAATGCTCGGTGAAAGCTGGCTGCTTGGACAGTGAGTCAATGGGATTGCCGTAGTAAGAGAACGAATAGGAACCGCTGTTTGTCAATTGTGTCAGCCAGTCCTTCACGGCCTGCTCGCATGGCAAGTTTTCTATGTACTTGTCGTTCTTGGCACTATACTCATCGTAGTCTCGGATGAGTTCCTTGACGGTACGAGCCGTTTTCTTCATCTCAATACCATCATCTTGCGTCTGCATTTGATAATACTCCCTTGCGAACTTGGCAAAGTAACCCTTGTAGCCGACGAACTTATTGCCCTTGTACGTGTCGTCCTTCAGCATATCGACAAGCACGGTCACTTCCTTGCCGGGGGCAAGATAAAGGCTGCAATTGGAGCTCCACGGGAAGTTAATCATGTGGAACCAAACTACCTGCGGGAAGCCGACGTGCAACTTTATCTCTACTTCTCCGTCATCCTTCATACGGAAGTTGAGGTCTTGTGGCTCTCCCGGACTCTTCAGGTCAACGTATTGTGCCATTATCCTCGGCCTCATGCCCTTTCGATAGTTGAGCGCCTTGAAGTGAACGACGGCAGGCTCTGCGCTGTACTTCAAGTCCTCCAGCTGGTCGTCCTCTGCATAGTCGGCAAGGTATTCGGCAGGAACGGCAGCGGCAGGCATCGTGTAAGTCGAGTCATGGATGCCAAAGACCTTGAAGGCATTGTCGCCCATTCCTTCGATGAAGTCAAACTCCTTCGTCTTCATGGGCAAAGGCTCGAAAAGGAGCACGAACCGCTTCGAGCCGTTGTCGCCCAATGTGAACTTCTCGCCGAGCGTGATGCTGTCGGCACTGACGATGCGGAACGTCTTGCCTCCCGACTGCAAACAGCTTTCCTTTGCTATCCGGAACCAATTTCCCGGCATATTGCTGTACCGTGCATAGAGCCTTGTCTGCTGCTTCGTCAGCTCCACCTTCTCTATTTCGAGGAGGTCGGCACAGTTGAGAGCCTTTGCAGGTTTCTCCCAAATAATGGTCTTCTCTTTTGCTTGCCCTGCCATCGCTACAAGGGCGAGCAGGAGGGTGATGATAGTTCGCTTGTTCATATTTTAGGCTTGCTTGGTTATCCTTTCTACATATATAACGCGCGAGGGGACGAAATGTTATGCGGGGAAGAGCATCTTTTAGGATTTCTTAACTAAATCTTACTTCTTGCGATAGACCATTTCGCCGTTGATGTAGCTCTTGAGCTTGGGCCAGTCCTTGGGAATCCATCGGTCGCCTTTGTTTCGGAGGGAAAGGATGTGGTAGCCGTCTTCGTCGAACATACAACTAAGGAAGTATGCTTCGTCGTCATCACCATAATTCACGCCCTCAACGACATCTACAAGGTTTATGTACGAGAAGCGTGAGGTAAACCTATATCTGTAAGGCTGTTCGGGATGGGCATTGATGTAATCGTATGCCAGCGAAACGAGTTGCTTGTACAATGCTTCTGCCTCTTCCTTGTGGGTTGCGGGAATGAATAGGTGTGTGCCTGTCGTCAAGCCGAAGCTCGACATGTTGGAGTAACTTTGGGTCATCTGAATAAGCCCTCCATCCTCGCCGATGTCGTCCATAAAACCTTCATCGTGTCGCCAATAGACGGGATAGGTCTTTGCTCCTTTCAGCTTCCGGAACGACTTCAGCACTGGCTCTATCTGTGTCTCGAAAGCCTCTATGTCGAAGGGCTTCATGTCGTCCCATGTGATGCCGTTTGGAATGGAATAGAGATGGGTGTATTGTCCTTTCTCTACATTGCCTTCCTGCCAATTGTCGTAACCTCTGCTATAATCGAAACTGGCTATCTCGCGGGCATTGACAAGCTCCCAGCGATAGGTAAAAGCAGCAGGAGGGAAGAGAAGGGTGTCGCCCTCTTCGCGGAAGGCCAGCGTGTATTTGATGGTGTCGATGTCTGCCTTATGATACTCGTAGGTGTAGCTCTCTGATGCGTCTTTTCCAAGGAGGGCGAAGGTGAGGCGTATGGAGTCGAGCATCGTCACGACCCGCTGATGGCGGGCGGCATTAATGCTGTCGTACGATTCGATGAGATGCTGCCTTGCCGCTTCACTTATCTTCTCGTCGAAGTTGAAGCGAGGTGTCTTCGAAGTGACTTCGTTAAACCAGGTGTACCATTGATGCTCTATGCCTCTGCCAGAGCAGTTCAGTTGCTTGTGGCTGATGCGGACAGAAGATTCCTTCTTCAAGAACTCTTCCAATCGAACAAGACGCTCGTTAGGCTTCTGTGAGTAGGCAGCGGTAGTAATCGCCGCCATGAGGATAATTGAAAGTATCTTTTTCATAATGACGAAGTTAATGATCCATTAGTAATGCTACTTCTTGGCTGAAGCGCTCACCTCGCGAACGGATGTCCTGAACCTGGGCTTCCAAGGCAAGATAAGGGTCGGGCAGCTCGACGAAAACCTCCATAGTCTCCTCCGAAGCAGGGACGGAAGGCTCCTCAATTGCAACCTCCTCTTCTTGGGAGAGGGATTGAGAGAGGTTGGCATTTTTTTTGCGGACGGTTGACTTCGACCTCCATGAAGGCTTCTGCTGCAAAGGCTCCTCTGCCTCGGCCACAACTGGCTGACTCGGCTCCACGACAGGCTGCTTTGCCGGTTGCTCCTCGCGTTCCACCACCTGCACTACCTTTGTCTCGGTCTGCTTGGGGAGCCTCAGGAACTTGAAGCCTATGCCGACGACGAGAACCAGACTGGCAGCAACGAGAAGAAGCCGCTTCAGTTCCACTCGCCTCGGAGAGGGATGAGGGGTGAGGCTGTTCATCAGGCGCTCGTTCAGGTCGCTTGGCATGGGCGGCAACTGCTCTTCCCGTCTGCGGACAGCTTCTTGTAGGTTTATGTCTTTCATAGCTTAAAGCGTTTTGATGATTCGGTAAAGTTTCTTGCGTATGCGGCTCAGCTGGGAGCCGACGGTTGAGGGAATGGAGCCCGTTACGTAGGCGATGTCTGCCAGGCTCCGTTCTTCGTAGTAGAACATGCTGATGATGGCTTGTTCGTGAGGCGGCAAAAGCGACAGAGCTTTCTCCAGTTGTTTGATGATTTCCTCGTCGAGAGGCGCATCTTCCTGCACTTCGAAGGAGTCGCTGCCCAGCTTGCTGTCGTCCATATAGACGAGGTTCGGCTTGCGTCGTCGGACGAAGTTGAGCGACTCGTTGAAGGCGATGCGGCAGAGCCAAGTGCTGAGCGTCGCCTTCTTGGGGTCGAAGGTCTCGATGGCTCGCAAAGCCTTGACAAAGACATCCTGATAGACTTCCTCCGCATCCTCGCGGCCAGGCACGATGCGCTGCACCATGCGGAACACCGTCGGACCATGCTCCGCGAAGAGTCGCCCCAAGGCAGCCGGTTTCTGCCTGCGCAGGTCATTGATGAGGTTGTCTGTCTGTGTCTTCATTCGCGTGCCTCTCTACTTCTATATACACACAAAAAGAGAAAACATTGCATCAAGTCAGCAACTTTTTCCACAAAGGTACAAAAAAATCGTAAATGTTGCATGTATCGGCAACATTTAACATTCTGCCCATCACACACTGTCAAAAGACACCCATCGTCACCCCCGAAAATAACACTTTTCTCTGCGCAAAATGAACTTTTTCTGCACGAAATCACACTTTTCCGCGTGAAAATCACAAAACATCACACTAGATGATCGCCATCGTCACACTAGATAATCGCCATCGTCACACTATACGTTTGCAATCATCACTAGCCATATTGCAAGTCTTTGTGTATGAGCGGACTATGATGCCTGCACTGACTAATTGTCTTTTAAGAAATTCAGAACCTCATGGTGGCTTCGCACAGCCAAGCAGTCAGGTCATCTCTTCTTCTGCCGCGATTCGGGATTATCATGGTCGACTGCTCATCTCGAACTCCACCGTCACGTCGCCGTCGAAGAGGTCCTTGCCGCTTATCGTCCAGCCCTTCCACTTGCGACCATTCACGCGGAGGCTCTTCACGTAGCAGCACTCGCGGCTGGCAGCGGGAGCCAGGATGCGCAGGGTGCCGTGGGCGTGGCGCAATTCCAAGTGACGGAAGAGTGGAGTGCCGATGGCATACTGGTCGTTGCCGTGCTGTAGGGTGAAGAATCCCATGGCGCTCTGGATGAACCAGGCCGACATCTGACCCGTGTCGTCGTTGCCGCAGAGACCGTCGGGAGTGGGGCGGTAGTCCTCGTAGAGCACCTGGCTCACGCGCTGCTGTGTCTTCCACGGCTCGCCCGCGTAATTATATAGGTAGAGGATGTGGTGAACGGGTTCGTTCTCGTGGGCATATTGTCCGATGTGCCCGAAGCTGCGCTGCTGGGCGCCTGGTGCGGTGGCGGTGAACAGACTGTCCAGACGCTCCGTGAATGCCTGTCGCCCGCCCATTTGGCGAATGAGGGCTTCGGGGTCCTGCGGCACGAAGAACGAGTACTGCCAGCTGTTGCCTTCGCAGAAGTCGGAGGCAAAATAGGCCGGTGCGGGGCTGAAAGGATTGAACGGCTTGCGGAACTGGCCCAGGGTGTCACGTGCATTCACGAAACCCGTCTCGGGGTCGAAGAGGTTCTTCCACCATCCGCCACGGTCCAGGAACTCGCGGTATTCGGTCTCGTGACCCAGCATGCGTGCTGCCTGAGCCACACACCAGTCGTCGTAGCTGTACTCCATCGTCTTGCTGGCCGAGTGAGCCTCGTGATTGAAGGGTACGTAGTGGTACTTCCTATAATAGCGTGCGCCGCGGAAGTCATGGTCGAAGTAGCCAAAGCAGTCCTTGTTTGCAGACTCCACCATGGCCTGGAACAGCGGTTCGGCAATCGAGTCGGCCACAAGCCCCTTTGCCATCGCATCGGCAATGATGGGCATGGCGTGGTAGCCCGTCATGCAGTTGTTCTCCTGTCCGGCAATGGTCCACATGGGCAGGATGCCCGAGTGGCGATAGTGCTGCAGGAAGGTGAGCATGAGGTCGCTCATCACGTCGGGGCGCAGGAGGGCAATGAGCGGCGCATGGTTGCGGTAGATATCCCAGAGGCCCAGCACACCGGCAAAGTAGCGGGTCGTGGTGCGGTATACCTGGGCGTCCGAACTGCGATAGCGTCCGTCCACGTCGCTGTAGAGTTGCGGATAGAGCATGGCAAAGTAGAGGCATGTGTAGAACATCTGCTTCTGAGGCGAGTCCTCGTCGGCTATCTGGAACGTCTCGAGCTGCTTCTGCCATTTCTCCTGTGTGGCCTTGCGTATCTGGTCGAAAGTGTGCCCCTCGGCTTCAGCCTGCCAGTTGCGCTGGGCACCTTCGAGGCTCACACCCGAGATGCCCACCTGTACCTCCAGTGGTCCTCCGCTGGCGGGGAAGCGCAGCATGGCTCTCACGTCGCGCGACAGGACGTCCCACGACTCCGTGCGCCGGCGGTTGTCATAGAGCGTGGCCAGCGTAAAGGGCTTGTTGAAGCGGGCATAGAAGTAGCAGTGTTCGCGGGGTGCCCAGCCGTCAGTGATGCGATAGCCGCGTATGGTCTGTTTATCGACAATCTCGATGCGCGAGACGAGCACCGTGTCGCAGAAGCGTTCGGGCAGCGTGGTGGCGCGCGAGGCGTTGCCGCGTTTCATGTCGATGGTCAGGCGGGGCTCCACTCCCTTGGGGAATGTGTAGCGGTGCAGGCCGCAACGCTCCGTGGCCGTCAGTTCCACACGCACCTTCTCGTCGGGCAGCATGAGGCTGTAGTAACCGGGAGTGGCCACTTCCTCGTCGTGGCTGTAGCGGGCATGGATGTCGCCAGGATATTCCGTGCGGCTGTCCCATTCGGCTCCCGTGACGGGCATCATGCAGATGTCCTGCAGGTCGCCGCCACCGTTACCGTTGGCATGTGTGTGGCTGAAGCTTTGGATGTCGGTATTCGCATAATGGTAGCCTGACCCGCCGTAGTTGGTGTCCGGTCCCAACTGCACCATTCCGAAGGGAGCCACGGCCAGGGGGATGATACGTCCGTCTAGGGCTGTACCCATCATCGGGCGCACATATTGCAGCACGTCTTCCTGGGCTGTGACGGTGGTTCCTGCATACATCGGCAGCAAGGCCATCAGCGTGCATCGCATGTAGCGCACTGTCTTGCGTCGCAAGTCATTCATGTGTGTCATTGTAGTTTGTGTTGTTGTACCTAGATTCCGCAGCACTTTAGTTTAATAGCTTTTATAAGTTCCTGAGCAACAAAAAGTTGCCAAGGATTTTGTCATGTCAGATTTTTCACTTACCTTAGTGCTGCTATTAAAGATCAGCAAAAATCATCAATGACATGGCAAAGGTACAAATAAAATTTGAAAAATTCTCTCCTTGAGAGAAAAAAGACCGCAGGGCTTTCGCCTTGCGGTCTTAAATATCCCCCTCCCTTAAGGGAGGGATGGGGAGGGTCTTTAGTAGATTCCGTCTGAGTAATCGAGCAGAGTCTTGCGATTGGCAAGGGTGCGGTCGTAGTCCTCGCGATTGGTCACGACAATCTTGTCGAACTCGCGAAGGCCAGTACCGGCAGGGATGAGGTGACCGCAGATAACGTTCTCCTTCATGCCCTCCAGGTAGTCTGTCTTGCCGTTGATGGCAGCTTCGTTGAGCACCTTGGTGGTCTCCTGGAAGGAGGCAGCCGAGATGAAGCTGCTGGTCTGCAATGCTGCGCGGGTGATACCCTGCAGGATCTGCTTCGAAGTAGCAGGACGAGCGTCGCGAACCTGGACAATCTTCTTGTCCTGACGCTTCAGGTACGAGTTCTCGTCGCGCAGACGACGTGCCGTAACAATCTGTCCGTTCTGCATGTTCTCGGAGTCGCCAGCATCGACAACGACCTTCTTGCCCCAGATATTGTCGTTCTCCTCGTTGAAATCGAGCTTATCGACAATCTGCTGAGAGAGGAAGCGTGTATCGCCGGCGTCGTCGATCTGCACCTTGCGCATCATCTGACGAACGATGACCTCGAAGTGCTTATCATTGATCTTCACACCCTGCAGACGGTAAACGTCCTGTATCTCGTTGACGACGTATTCCTGAACAGCTGTCGGGCCCTTGATGGCAAGGATGTCGGCAGGCGTGATGGCACCGTCGGAAAGCGGTGTACCAGCACGAACATAGTCGTTCTCCTGTACCAGGATCTGACGGTTAGCAGGAATGAGGTACTTCTTGATGGCCTCTTCACCACCCAGACGAGGCGTGATGATGACCTCGCGGTTACCGCGCTTCAGCTTACCCATCGTCACCTCACCATCGATTTCGGCAACAGTTGCGGGGTTGCTCGGGTTACGAGCCTCGAAGAGCTCAGTTACACGAGGCAGACCACCGGTGATATCACCACCACCGCCGATGACGCGAGGAATCTTGACGAGCACGTCACCTGCCTTCACTTCCTGACCGTCCTCGATGGCAATGTGACCACCGATGGGCAGGTTGTAGTGGCGCAGAATGTCGCCATTCTCGTCGAGAATATGTACGGTAGGAACACGCATACGGTCGTGCGACTCGATAACGATGAGTTCCTGCAGGCCAGTCTGTTCGTCGGTCTCAACCTTGTAGTTGACACCTTCGATGACGTCCTCGAACTTCACCTTACCAGGCATTTCCGTCACGACAACTGCGTTGAAGGGATCCCACTTGGCAACGATTTCATCCTTCTTGACGATGTCACCATCGTTCTTGTAAAGCGTGCTGCCATAAGGAACGTTAGCGGTAAGAAGAACGATACCTGTGGTAGGATCGATGAAGCGAACTTCGGTCAGACGACCAACCACAACCTTTGCGGGTGTGCCAGTCTCGTCCACAACGTCAACAGTACGCAACTCCTCGAACTCGAGGCGTGCATCATATTTAGCCTTAATGCGGGCATTGGCAGCTGCATTACCAGCCACACCACCGGCGTGGAAGGTTCGCAGCGTCAACTGTGTACCAGGCTCACCGATGGACTGTGCTGCGATGACACCCACTGCCTCGCCCTTCTGCACCATACGACTGGTAGCTAGGTTGCGGCCGTAGCACTTCATGCAGACGCCCTTCTTGCTTTCGCAAGTGAGCACGGAACGAATCTCGACGCTCTCAATGGGGCTATCCTCTATCTCCTGAGCCTTGGCTTCGGTAATCTCGTCGCCAGAAGCGCAGATGAGCTTGCCAGTGAGCGGGTGGATGATGTCGTGAACAGACACACGGCCGAGGATACGGTCGTAGAGGCTGCTGATGACTTCATCGCCGTTCTTCAGGGCAGAACATACGAGACCACGCAGGGTGCCGCAGTCCTCCTCGTTGATGATGACGTCGTGGCTGACATCGACAAGACGACGTGTCAGGTAACCAGCGTCGGCCGTCTTCAAGGCGGTATCGGCCAGACCCTTACGAGCACCGTGAGTGGAGATGAAATACTCCAGCACGCTCATGCCTTCCTTAAAGTTGGAAAGGATGGGGTTCTCGATGGTATCGGGCTCTGCACCTGCCTTCTGAGGCTTAGCCATAAGGCCACGCATACCGGAGAGCTGACTGATCTGTCCTGCACTACCACGGGCGCCGGAGTCGAGCATCATGTACACAGCGTTGAAGCCCTGGTCGGCCTCCTTCATGGTCTTCATCAAAGCCTTGGAGAGGTCGTTGTTGACGTGAGTCCAGATATCGATAACCTGGTTGTGGCGCTCCTTGTCGGTGATGAAGCCCATGCCGTACTCACCGCTGATGCGCTCAACCTCCTCGTTACCCTTGCGGATGAGCTCTTCCTTCTCTTCGGGGATAATGATGTCGCCAAGGTTGAAGGACAGACCGCCTTCGTATGCCAGACGGTAGCCAAGGTTCTTGATGCCGTCGAGGAAGTCGCAGGCACGAGCCACACCAACTGTCTTGATGACGTCGGTGATGATGCCGCGCAGGGTCTTCTTCGAAATGACGTCGTTGAAGAAGCCTACCTCTTCAGGAATTATCTCGTTGGCTATGACACGACCTACGGAGGTCTCTACCATGCGCTTGCCGAGCGTACCGTCCTCGAGCTTGTCGTTCACCATCACAAAGACGGGAGCATGCACATCGACACGCTTCTCGTTGTATGCGATAATGGCCTCTTCAGGACCATAGAACTTCAGGCCAGCGCCCTTAGCTCCGGGACGAAGCTTGGTGATGTAGTACAGACCGAGCACCATATCCTGAGAAGGAACGGTGATAGGTGTGCCGTTGGCAGGATTCAGGATGTTATGAGACTGGAGCATCAGAATCTGAGCCTCGAGGATTGCCTCGTTGCTCAAGGGAAGATGCACAGCCATCTGGTCGCCGTCGAAGTCGGCATTGAACGCCGTACAAGCGAGGGGATGCAGCTGGATTGCCTTGCCTTCGATCATCTTTGGCTGGAAGGCCTGGATGCCGAGACGGTGCAGTGTCGGGGCACGGTTCAGCAGAACGGGATGTCCCTTCATGACGAACTCGAGGATGTCCCAGATGATGGGATCCTTGCGGTCCACAATCTTCTTGGCGCTCTTCACAGTCTTCACGATGCCACGCTCGATGAGTTTACGGATGATGAAGGGCTTGTAGAGTTCTGCTGCCATAAGTTTGGGGATACCGCACTCGCCCATCTTCAGTTCGGGACCAACCACGATGACCGAACGGGCTGAGTAGTCAACACGCTTACCCAACAAGTTCTGACGGAAGCGGCCCTGCTTACCCTTAAGCGAGTCGCTCAGAGACTTGAGAGGACGGTTGCTTTCTGTCTTGACTGCACTGCTCTTGCGACTGTTATCGAAGAGACTGTCGACAGCTTCCTGAAGCATGCGCTTCTCGTTGCGAAGGATAACTTCGGGAGCCTTGATTTCGATGAGTCTCTTGAGTCGGTTATTACGAATGATTACACGACGATAGAGGTCGTTGAGGTCACTCGTTGCAAAGCGGCCGCCATCCAGGGGCACCAAGGGACGCAGCTCGGGCGGAATGACTGGCAAAGTGCGCATAATCATCCATTCGGGCCTGTTCACCTTAGAGCTCAGGCGGAAGCTCTCCACAACCTGAAGACGCTTCAAGACATCGTTCTTGTGCTGCTGAGCATTCTCCTTGTTGGCCTCATCACGAAGCTGGTTGGAGAGGGAATCGAGGTCGAGCTCGCAAAGGAGGTCGTAGATTGCCTCAGCACCCATCTTGGCGATGAACTTGTTAGGATCTTTGTCATCAAGATACTCGTTGCCTTGGGGCAGACGGTCCATGATGGCTTCGTACTCATCCTCAGAGAGGAGGTCGAGCTTCTGAACAGGTATGTCCTTGTTCTTTGCCATCACACCAGGCTGAAGCACGATGTAACGCTCGTAGTAGATGACGGCATCGAGCTTCTTTGTGGGAATGCCAAGCAGATAACCTATCTTGTTGGGCAGAGAACGGAAGTACCAGATGTGAGCCACAGGCACAACGAGCTGGATGTGTCCGCTGCGTTCGCGGCGCACCTTCTTCTCTGTAATCTCCACGCCGCAACGGTCGCAGACGTTACCCTTGTAACGAATACGCTTGTACTTGCCGCAGTGGCACTCGTAGTCCTTTGTAGGACCGAAGATGCGTTCGCAGAAGAGACCGTCACGCTCGGGCTTGTAGGTTCGGTAGTTGATGGTTTCGGGCTTAAGCACTTCGCCATAAGAGTTTGCGAGAATCTCTTCGGGAGAAGCCAGTCCGATGGTTATCTTGGTAAAGTTCGTCTTTACCTTATTTTCTTTCTTAAAAGCCATGTTTATCCTTTCTAAAAAAGCGATTCATTATTCCAAACTTACACGCAATCCCAAACCGCGCAACTCATGGAGCAGCACGTTGAGAGATTCGGGAATGCCCGGCGTGGGCATGTGGTCACCCTTGACGATGGCTTCGTAAGCCTTGCTGCGACCTACGACGTCATCACTCTTGATGGTGAGGATCTCCTGCAATACATGTGAAGCACCGAAGGCCTCGATAGCCCAAACCTCCATCTCACCGAAACGCTGACCACCAAACTGTGCTTTACCACCGAGAGGCTGCTGAGTGATGAGTGAGTACGGGCCAATGCTACGAGCGTGCATCTTGTCTTCAACCATGTGACCGAGCTTCAGCATGTAGGAAACACCTACGGTTGCAAGCTGGTCGAACGGTTCGCCAGTAGCACCATCGTAGAGCTGTGTAGAGCAGTAGCGAGGCAGGCCTGCCTTGTCTGTCCATTCACAGAGGTCATCGAGAGATGCACCGTCGAAGATAGGCGTTGCAAACTTGACGCCAAGCTTCTGGCCTGCAGCGCCAAGCACGGTCTCGAAGATCTGACCGATGTTCATACGAGAAGGCACACCCAGCGGGTTGAGCACTACGTCGACAGGTGTACCGTCGGCCAAGAATGGCATGTCTTCCTGACGAACCACCTTGCTGACAATACCCTTGTTACCGTGACGACCGGCCATCTTATCGCCGACACCAATCTTACGCTTCTTGGCAATGTAAACTTTAGCAAGCTGGATGATGCCGTTGGGTAGCTCGTCACCGAGGCTGATGGCAAACTTCTTACGCTTCATCTCAGTCTCAAGCAGCTTGTACTTCTTGAGGTAGTTGATGATAAGCTTACCAATGAGCTCGTTGATGTGTTCGTCGTTGGTCCAGCCTCTGAGCTGAACAGTCGTGTAGTCGATAGTGTCGAGCACGTTGGCAGTGATAGCGCTGTTCTTTGCGACAAGCACAACACCCACGTTGTCCACGATGCCCTGACTCTTCTTGCCCTTGGTGAGCTCGAGGAGTTTATCCACGAGAATAGCCTTCAGGTCTTCGACCTTGCTGTTGAACTCTTCGTCGATAGCAGCCAAACGAGGCTTGTCCTGCAACTTCACCTTACCGGTCTTGGAGGCCTTGGTGAAGAGCTTCTTGTCGATAACTACACCATTGAGAGAGGGACTTGCCTTGAGGGAAGCGTCCTTCACGTCGCCAGCCTTGTCACCAAAGATGGCACGAAGCAGCTTCTCTTCAGGACTAGGATCGCTCTCGCCCTTAGGTGTAATCTTACCAATCATGATGTCGCCAGGAGCCACACGAGCACCGATACGAATGATACCGTTCTCGTCGAGGTCCTTGGTTGCCTCTTCGCTGACATTAGGAATGTCGGCTGTGAGTTCCTCCATGCCACGCTTTGTCTCACGAACCTCGAGGGAGAACTCCTCAACGTGAACGCTGGTGAGGATATCTTCGCGAACGACACGCTCGTTGAGCACGATGGCGTCCTCGTAGTTGTAACCCTTCCAAGGCATGTATGCCACGAGCAGGTTCTTACCGAGTGCCAGTTCGCCGTCTTCTGTAGAGTAACCTTCTGTCAGAATCTGACCCTTCACAACCTTGTCACCCTTGTTACAGATAGGACGAAGGTCGATGGTCATGTTCTGGTTTGTACGACGGAACTTAGGAATGCGGTATTCCTTCAGAGCGGGCTCGAAGCTAACGAACTCCTCGTCTTCAGTACGGTCATAAAGGATACGGATGGTTGTTGCGTCAACATATTCGACAACGCCATCGCCTTCGGCGGTGATCATCGTACGAGAGTCTTCGCAGACCTGACGCTCGATGCCTGTACCGACGATAGGAGCCTCGGTGCGCATCAAAGGCACTGCCTGACGCATCATGTTCGATCCCATCAATGCACGGTGAGCATCGTCGTGCTCGAGGAAAGGAATGAGGGCTGCAGCGATTGATGCGATCTGCTGAGGAGCAACGTCCATGAGGTTGACCTCCGAGGGAGGAACCACTGGATAGTCGTCGTCCTGACGGCACTTAACCTTCGTGCGGATGAAGGTACCGTCATCATTGAGAGGTGCGTTACCCTGACCGATGATGAGACCCTTCTCTTCTTCGGCAGTCATGTAGCGAACACCTTCTGGGGTGAGATCAACCTTCGCGTTCTCAACCTTACGGTATGGTGTCTCGATGAAGCCCAGGTCGTTAATCTTTGCATAGACGCAAAGAGATGAAATCAGACCGATGTTTGGACCTTCAGGAGACTCGATAGGACAGAGACGTCCATAGTGTGTGTAGTGTACGTCACGGACCTCGAAGCCGGCACGCTCACGAGAAAGGCCGCCGGGGCCGAGGGCAGAGAGACGACGCTTGTGTGTCACTTCGGCCAACGGGTTGGTCTGGTCCATGAACTGGCTCAGCGCGTTTGTGCCGAAGAAGCTGTTGATGACACCACCCAGACTCTTGCTGGTCAGCAGGTCTGTGGGAGTGAACACCTCGTTGTCGCGGACGTTCATGCGTTCGCGGATGGTGCGGATCATACGAGCCAGACCGATGGCGAACTGATTAGCGAGCTGCTCGCCTACAGTACGAACGCGACGGTTGCTCAGGTGGTCGATATCATCGACCTGTGCCTTAGAGTTGACAAGCTCAATCAGGTACTTGATAATCTCGATGATGTCTTCCTTGGTCAGCACGCGAACGCTGGGATCTGTATCCAACCCTAACTTGTGGTTGATACGATAGCGGCCAACCTCGCCGAGGTCATAACGCTTCTCGCTGAAGAAGAGGTTGAGGATGACTTCCTTGGCACTTGCATCATCAACGGGATCTGCATTACGCAACTGACGATAGATGTAGCTGATGGCTTCCTTCTCGCTGTTGGTAGCATCCTTCTGGAATGTGTTGAAGATGATGCTGTAGTCGGAAGACTGTGCATCTTCCTTGTGCACGAGGATAGAAGGCACATTGCTGGCCATAATCTGCTCGATGGCTTCCTCGTCGAGGACGCTCTCACGTTCGAGGATAATCTCGTTACGTTCGATAGATACCACTTCGCCCGTATCCTCGTCGACAAAGTCCTCAATCCAGCTCTTAAGTACGCGGGCTGCGAGCTTCTGACCGAGATGTTTCTTCAGGTTCTCGCGAGTAGCCTGAACTTCCTCTGCGAGGTTGAAGATCTGAAGAATGTCTTTATCGTTTTCGAAGCCGATGGCACGAAGCAGTGTCGTTACGGGCAACTTCTTCTTACGGTCGATGTACGCGTACATAACATTATTAATGTCCGTAGCGAACTCAATCCAACTGCCCTTGAAGGGAATGATACGGGCAGAATAGAGCAGAGAGCCATTGGCATGCACACTGCTGCCGAAGAATACACCGGGTGAACGGTGCAACTGTGAAACCACAACGCGCTCGGCACCGTTGATGATGAAGGTACCATTGTCGGTCATGTAAGGGATGAAGCCCAGGAACACATCCTGAACAACTGTGTCGAAGTCTTCATGATCGGGGTCGTCACAGCTCAACTTCAGCTTTGCCTTCAAGGGCACGCTGTAGGTGAGGTCACGCTCCAGACACTCCTCGATAGTATAGCGGGGGGGGTCAATGAAATAATCGAGAAACTCCAGATTAAAGTTGTTGCGAGTGTCATTAATCGGGAAATTCTCAGAGAAGACTTTGTACAAACCATCGTACTTCCTCAACTCTGGAGGAGTATCGAGTTGGAGGAAGTCCTTGAACGACTTCAGCTGCACCTCCAGGAAGTCCGGATAAGCCAACGGACTCTTCACGGAAGCGAAATTAACTCTCTGATTCTTTTTGTTAGCCATCTAAACTTGATATTGTTTTCTTGTGTATGTTTTATGATTGTCCGCAGGTCAGTCGAAAACGCCCTGTAAGGGAATCCCAAACGCTTGCTAGGGGAATTGCCAATGCTTGCTAGGGGAATTGTCAACGCTTGCTAGGGGAATTGTCAACGCCCTATGCGGGGTTGGGAAATACCCCTTTCGACGGTTCTGAGGTCAATCATTAAAGTTTATAGACACAAAAAGGCAAAGAACCCTCTACCAGAGGATCCTTTACCTAAGTCCCTTTTCAGGGTGAGTATTACTTCAGTTCAACTTCAGCGCCAGCTTCCTCGAGAGTCTTCTTCAGAGCCTCTGCGTCAGCCTTAGGCATGCCTTCCTTCAGCACGCTGGGAGCGCCGTCAACCATTTCTTTTGCTTCCTTCAGGCCGAGACCGCAAGCTTCCTTGACAGCCTTAACAACCTGCAGCTTAGCAGCACCTGCACTCTTGAGGACAACATCGAAGTCGGTCTTCTCCTCAGCAGCAGCACCACCACCTTCACCACCAGCAGCAACTACTACAGCAGCAGCAGCGGGCTCGATGCCATAAGTTTCCTTAAGTTCGTTCTTAAGATCGATTACTTCCTGTACTGTGAGCGCTACGAGCTCAGCAGCAATAGCCTTAATATCAGCCATTTCTTTAATGTATTTAAGTTGTTATTATACTTGGTTAATTACTCAGCAGCAGCTTCGGCTGCGGGTTCTGTTGCAGGCTCGGCAGCAGGTTCAGCTGCGGGTTCAGCCACAGGCTCAGCTGCAACTTCGGCAGCGGGCTCAGCAGCAGGCTCGGCAGCAGGTTCTACAGCCTTTGCATTCTCCTTGTTCTCCAGAGCGCTCAAAACGTTCATAATCGGAGATTCGAGAGCAGCAATTACATCTGCAATCAGTTCGTTCTTACTCTTCAGAGCAGCGAGAGTCGTCAACTGGTCAGCACCAACATAGATAGCACCCTCGGCATAAGCAGCCTTGAAAGCGGGCTTCTCCTGTTTCTTGCTGTTCAGTTCCTTGATGAGCTTAGCAGGAGCATTAGCAGTCTCCGTAAGGAGCAATGCGGTTGTTCCAGCCAATACGGGCTTCAGCTCATCGAAGTTCTCTTCTGCTTTTTCAAGAGCCTTAATCATCAGAGTGTTCTTGACAACGACCATCTTGAGGCCCTTCTCAAAACACTTGCGACGCAAGCTGCTCGTGCTGGCAGCATTCATGCCCTCTACATCTACGAGGTAGAAGTGAGGATACTGCTTCAACAGTTCGCCAAGTTGCGCGATAACTGCAATTTTATCTTCCTTTCTCATGATGTTTCAGCTTTTTAGATTTCCTCAGTAGCCTTAGGATCAATCTTGATGCCGCGGCTCATTGTACTTGAAAGATAAATACTCTTGATGTATGTACCCTTAGCAGCAGCGGGCTTCAACTTGTTGATAGTTGAGATGAACTCCTTTGCATTCTGAGCGATCATGTCAGCAGTGAAAGACACCTTGCCGATAGAGGTATGCACGATACCAGTCTTGTCGACCTTGAAGTCAATCTTACCCTGCTTCACTTCACGGACAGCCTTGGCTACATCCATAGTTACAGTTCCACTCTTGGGGTTTGGCATCAAGCCACGAGGACCGAGCACACGACCCAGCGCACCAATCTTACCCATAATGGAGGGCATCGTGATGATGACGTCGATATCAGTCCAACCACCCTTAATCTTCTCGATGTACTCATCGAGACCTACATAGTCAGCACCTGCTTCCTTAGCAGCAGCTTCAGCATCTGGTGTGCAGAGGCAGAGCACGCGAGTCACTTTACCCGTTCCGTTGGGCAGTGAAACGACGCCACGAACCATTTGGTTTGCCTTTCTGGGGTCAACGCCCAGACGCACATCGATATCAACAGAAGCGTCAAACTTGGTGGTGGTAATCTCCTTCACCAAGGCAGCAGCTTCTTTCAAGGTGTATGCCTTCCCTGCTTCAATCTTATCAGCTACCAACTTCTGATTCTTTGTCAGTTTACTCATTTTAATTGAAGTTTAAATTATTCACCAGGGAACTCACCCTTGACAGTGATACCCATACTTCTGGCTGTACCTGCAACCAATTTCATTGCAGACTCAACTGTAAAGCAATTCAAGTCAGGCATCTTGTCCTGAGCGATGGTGCGAACCTGATCCCAAGTAATCTGGGCAACCTTCTTACGGTTGGGCTCTGCGCTACCGCCCTTGAGCTTGGCAGCCTCCATCAACTGTACTGCTACAGGAGGAGTCTTGACGATGAAGTCATAAGACTTGTCCGTATAGTAAGTGATGATAACAGGCAGCACCTTACCGGCACGATCCTGTGTTCTGGCGTTGAATGCTTTGCAGAAATCCATGATGTTGATTCCCTTAGAACCCAAAGCGGGACCTACTGGGGGAGATGGATTTGCAGCGCCTCCTTTAATCTGTAATTTGATTAATCCAGCAACTTCTTTAGCCATTTGATTATACTTTTTATTATTGATAATGTGAGGCTTCAGGGCACGTAACAGAATGCCTTAAAGCTTCTCGACCTGAGTGAAACCAAGCTCCACGGGCGTCTTGCGTCCGAAGATCTTGACCATAACCTTCAGCTTCTTCTTTTCGTTATTAACCTCTTCGACTGTGGCATCGAATCCGCTGAACGGACCGTCGGTCACCTTAACGCTCTCACCAACCTCGAAGGAGATGAAAACATCTTCGGGCATCTCTGCCATCTCGTCGATAGTGCCCAGCATCTGACTGACCTCAGCAGGCCTCAGAGGCATGGGCTTGTTGCTTGAACGGGAATCATTGAGGAAGCCCATCACGTTAGACACCTCGCGCAAACGAGCCTGAGTTTCTCCTACCAGTTCTGCCTCAACGAAGACATAACCGGGGTAGCGGTTCTTCTCTTTGATTTTGCGCTTGCCTGCGGAGACGGTAACTACCTTCTCAGTAGGAATCAGCACTTGAGAGACATGTTTGGCGAAATCGGGCACATTGTTCATCAGCGCCTCGATAACTTCCTTTACCTTGCCCTCTTTACCACTGATAGCACGCAGTACGTACCATTTCATTCCAGCGTCTGCCATTTCCTGAGAGATTCTTTATCGCAGCAAACCATAGATGACTTCCATTCCAGACTGGAACACGAAGTCCATAACGAAAACTACCAGTGCTATGCATAGGGAAGCAGTTAATACTACAACAGCACTGTTCATAAGCTCTGAACGTGTAGGCCAAGTTGTTTGGTTTACCAGTTCGTTGTATGATTCTTTACAATACTTCTTAATCTTTTCAAACATAACTTTCACAGTTTAGCACGGGAAGTAAGACTCGAACTCACGACCCTCGGTTTTGGAGACCGATGCTCTACCAACTGAGCTATTCCCGTATTTTGGGTGGGCAGACAATGTCCACCCACCCAATTCTATTGTCTTTGAGTATTACCTCAAAAGCTGTTTCTTAGTCGAATACTTCAGTAATCTGACCAGAGCCTACGGTGCGACCACCCTCACGGATAGCGAAGCGGAGACCTACGTTCAGAGCCACAGCATAGATGAGCTCAACCTTGATCTCAACGTTATCACCAGGCATTACCATTTCGATTCCATCGGGGAGGTGAATCTCACCGGTGCAGTCCATGGTGCGCAGATAGAACTGAGGACGATACTTGTTGCCGAACGGAGTGTGACGGCCACCCTCTTCCTTCTTCAGTACATAGATAGAAGCCTTGAAGCCCTTGTGAGGAGTGATTGCACCCGGGTGGGTGATAACCATACCACGCTTAACTTCCTGCTTGTCGATACCACGGAGGAGCAGACCTACGTTATCGCCAGCTTCACCTTCGTCGAGGATCTTGCGGAACATCTCGACACCAGTGATGACAGACTTCTTGTCCTCACCAAGACCGAGAATCTGAACTTCGTCACCAACCTTAACGACACCAGTCTCGATACGACCAGTAGCAACGGTACCACGACCTGTGATAGAGAAGACGTCCTCAACGGGCATCAGGAAGGGCTTATCCTTGTCGCGCACGGGCTCCTGAATCCAAGTATCGCAAGCATCCATCAGCTCCATAACCTTGTCTTCCCACTCCTTAACACCATTCAAGGCACCAAGAGCAGAACCGCGGATGATAGGAGTATCCTCTTCGAACTCATACTGCTCGAGGAGCTCACGCATTTCCATTTCAACAAGTTCAAGCATTTCCTGATCTTCAACCTGATCGACTCTCCATGTCTTGCAGCCATTTCATCTATGGCGAAGGAGCTTGGAAACCGTAAGTTCTTCTGGTTTGCAATTCTCTTCCAGAATCTGGGAGCTTACTGCGTGACTCTGATGGTTTACCAGCTTATTGGTCTTGCTGTTGGACAGGTTGCATTCTCAGCATGGACAGTGGTAGCAGCAGTATTATTTGTAGGTCTCTTATATCTGTTATTCAGAAAAGACCCGAACCGTAAGGCGGCGTAAGATTCAAGTCTCGTCTCGCCTCAAAGGTGATATATGAAATTTGATATACCCATGAATCGCACAGATTTAATCGTGCTTATTATCCTTTTTGTCATCTTTATCCTCGGGGTAAGGATCCTGGTCAGTTTTTTTCAAAAGGAAGCACCCATCAAAGACACTCCTACCATTGACGCTTCCTACCAAGGTCCTTGCCGGGTTGTATTACATATCGACGGAATGATGTGTGGTATGTGTGAAACACATGTAAAAGAAGCCATTCGGAAGGGTATTCCAGAGGCTTTTCATATAACTGCCAGACATACAAAGGGAACTGCAGGCTTTCGTCTGAAA
>ONSR01000085.1 GCA_900320565.1 uncultured Prevotellaceae bacterium | reverse complement strand
CCAGATTGTCAACGGTGGCGAGCAGGGTGCCAATGGCTCTCTGACTGCCGACATTGACATGGAGAACAGCGACAAGTTCCAGCCCATCGGCCTGAACAATGATGGCAATTGGCAGCGTCCTTTCATGGGCAAGTTCTATGGTAACAAACATGTCATCAGCAACCTCTACGTCAAGACGGATTGCGAGGGCGGCCTCTTCTCTCGTCTGCGTGGAGGTTACATCGAGAATCTTGGCCTCGTGAACGGTCATATCGAGAGTACTGCCAACTTGCGTTGCGGCGCTATGGCTGGTGAGCATCACGACAATGCAAAGATGGTAAATTGCTATGCTCGCGGTAACTTCGAGTTCGTCACCAATCATGCTCAGAAGAATGCTATGGCCGGTGAGACGGCCGGCGGTCACTTCATCAACTGCTACACCACGCTGCCTCAGCTCTCTTACTCATATTCCATGGGCGGCGACCAGACAAACAGCTACGAAGACGTCACTGCAGAGCAGGCTGCTACTGGCGAGATTGCCTACAAGCTGGGTGCAGCATTTACTCAGGACCTCAGCCAGGCGAATAGTTATCCCACCTTCGGCTCTAAGCAGGTCATCTTGAATGGCAGCTATGAGAATGTGGCTCCTACTCTTACACTCAATGATGCCAACTCATTTGGCACAAATAGCGACTTTGATGTTACTTCTGTTACCATGACTCGCACCCTGAAAGGTGAGAAGTGGAATACCTTCTGTGTGCCCTTTGGCATGACTTCTGAAGAAATCTCCGCTCAGTTCGGTGCCGATGCAAAAGTCAAGGAATTGTCTGGTGCCACACTGAATGGCGAAAACTACAACATGACCTTCAGCGATGCTTCTACCATTGAGGCAGGCAAGCCTTACATGGTAAAGGTGGCAAGCGATGTCACATCCATCAGCCTTGGCAACAAGACCATCAAGGGTGACATTACACCTGCAACTGCAGGCGATGTTACCTTCACGGGTGTCTATAACAATGGTAAAGCTCCGATGGGAAGTTTCATCATCAGCAACAACGTGTTCTACAATGTGGACAGCGACGTGACGTTGAAGGCTTTCCGTGGCTACATTACTGTAGGCAGTGGCGTCAAGGCTCTGACCTTCGACTTCGACGACGATGCTACAGGCATAAGCCTGATGGAAGATGGAAGAAGTCAGATGGAAGATGGCGCTATCTACAACGTTGCCGGTCAGCGCATCAACAAGATGCAGCGCGGCATTAACATCGTGAACGGCAAGAAAATTTTAAAATAAAGACCTTAAAGACCTTAGGGACTTTAAGGACCTTAGGGACCTTAAACAAGAAAACAAAGATGAAAAAGATATATAATCAACCAACTTGCTTAGTTGTAGAACTCGGTTGTCGTTTTGCCCTTTTGGGTCTTAGTAGTGGTGACCTTGATGGTACAAGCGACGGTGGTGGCACAGGAGGTTCTAGCATTAGCGCAGGTGACGTAAAGGGCATTGCCGACGTCAACCTTTGGGACAACGAGTGGTAAAACAAGGAGACTACTACATATAACCATAATATTAAGTTTTAACAATCAAACAAAATGAAAAGAATGAGAATTGCAGCAATGCTGTTGGCCTTTATGGTTTGCGGCATTCAGGCGTGGAGTTACAGGATTACTGATAACTACACCATCGAGAGTAAGTTCAAGATTAACGCCCTTGGCGCAGGTATTGCCTTCCGCGCTTATGAAGGCTTTGGCAGCAACATCTGCATGTGGCAGTTCAACGTGGGCACTGACGGTTCGAAGTCACTCTTCCGTCCCCACGACTGGAAGGTTGGCGGCATCCTGCTTGCTGAGATTAACACAGCCGACAAGGGTGTGGCACTGAACACTACCAATTGGTTCGTCACGAAGATTGTCATCAGCAATGATGGCCAGCATGCCGACACGTATCTGCGCCGTGATGACCAGACAGAGTTCACGCTCATCGACTCCCGCGACGGCAACTTCCGCTTCGGCTTGGTCGGCACACGTCAGGACCATGACGGCAACGTCAACGAGTCGGCCAGCTATGATTACTTCAAGGTGACCGCCAACGAGACAGGCGATGTGCTCTACTACGAGGACTTCGATGCCACAAATGGCGACTGGAGAAACGACCCCATCTGGAACGAGACGGAGGGCACGCTGACTACCGAAGGCCGCAACCTCAGCGAGGTGAAGTACTACCCCAACAATATGCTTAAGGACGCTGTGCCCTTGCACTACACCGTTGAGGCCGACGTGCAAATCGAGAGTGGCTACGTCTCCTTCGTCTTCGGCTTGAACGAGAGCGGCAGCAACTACATGTGGCAGATTTCGCCCAACTACTACAATGACACTTCCGTCAACACCTACTATCATCTGGACAACGGCAACGAGTCCTGGAAGGCTCATGCCGGTGGTCCGCGCTATCCCGACTACGAGGCCATCGACTTCTGGGGCGTGAAGCGCCATGTGATGATTGAGGTAGAGGGCAACGTGGTCAAGACTTACATCGACGGCATGCTGGAGGATACCTTCACGCAGTGCGACATGACCGACCTCGCCCTGCTCAACAGCGGCAAGGTGGGTATCCGCGTCGATGCTGGCAATGGCGTGAACCACGAGGTTTATGTTGACAACGTGAAGCTGACGGAGTATGATGCAGACGACAATGCTACAGTCAAGATGGAAGAGAAGTTCGATGGCGGCGTATCGCGCTACTTCGAGCTGAGCGGCAAGAATGCCACCTACGCCAAGGTTGAGGAGCTGGATGGCGACTACGCTCTGCATATCACTTGCGACGGCACAACGGACAAGAGCGCCAAGGTGCGCCTCATTCAACTTGACGCTGCCGTCTGTCCGCACAACTTCGTGAACGGCATCTGCTCTATTTGCAGCGAGTATGAGGAGCCTGGCTACGACCAGATTGTCAACGGTGGCGAGCAGGGTGCCAATGGCTCTCTGACTGCCGACATTGACATGGAGAACAGCGACAAGTTCCAGCCCATCGGCCTGAACAACGACGGCTCTTGGCAGCGTCCTTTCATGGGCAAGTTCTATGGTAACAACCATGTCATCAGCAACCTCTTCGTCAAGACGGAGTGCGAGGGCGGCCTCTTCTCCCGTCTGCGTGGTGGCAAGATTTATAACCTCGGCCTTGTGAACGCATACGTCGAGAGCACAGCCAACCTGCGTTGCGGCGCTATGGTAGGCGAACATCACGACAATGCCATCATGGAGAACTGCTATGCTCGTGGCGACATCCAGTTCGTTACAACGCATGCTCAGAAGGATGCTATGGCCGGTGAGACTGCTGGCGGTCACTTCATCAACTGCTACACCACGCTGCCCAAGCTCTCGTGCGACTATCCGATGGGTGGTGACCAACAGAACAGCTATGAGAACGTAACGGCCACTCAGGCTGCTACGGGCGAGATTGCCTACAAGTTGGGCGATGCCTTCTTCCAGACCATCGGCACGGATGCTTATCCCGAACTCGACAATACACATGGCGTTGTCTTTGCTATGGACGATGCAGGCTATGCTACCCTCTATAACGATGAGACGGCTGGTACACTTTCCAGCAACGTGGCTGTCTATACAGGCAAGAAAAATGGCGCATACCTTACCCTCACAAAGCAAGACAACACAATACCTGCACAGACAGCAGTTGTCCTGAAGGGTGACGAGAACTACTACAGCTTCACACCTGCCGCTTCAGCTCCTGCTATCACCGGCGAGAACGACCTGCTCGGCACTGCAGTTGCTCTCACTGCAACAGGCAGCGAGTATGTGCTGGCTAATGTAGGTGGCGTGGCTGGCCTCTATCAGGCCTTGACAGGTACAGCCATTCCTGCTGGCAAAGCTTACGTTATTTATGAGGGCAGTAGCGAGGTTAAGGGCTTTGCCTTCAACTTCAATGATGGTGCAACTGCTATTCAGATAATAGAAAATGGCAGGCAGACGGCAGGCAGTGCTATCTACAACCTCGCAGGTCAGCGCTTGCAGAAGGCACAAAAGGGTGTCAACATCGTGGGTGGCAAGAAGGTGCTGAAGTAATTAGAGATTTCAAGATTTAAGGATTGCCCTGCGCAGCCTAAATCATAAAATACAAAATTATTAAATCGTAAAATTACATTATGAAAAAGATATATTTGGCACCTGCGATGCAGGAGGAAACGGCTCAGGCAACTCAGATGCTTGCTGAGAGCCTGAATATCAGCAATGAAACGGTGGACGGCGCTAACGCCCTCACCAAGGAAGATAGCTCCTGGAACATCTGGGAAGACGAGTAATCTTCTGGATTCCCAGCAATAATCGAAAAGGGGGAAGAGCCTAGTGCTCAGCCTCCTTTTCTTGTTTTGTGGATAAGAGTGAGAAGGCTTCTTAGAGGAATCGCTTGGAAATACTGAGGATGCGGCTGCGGATGCGACGGCGAAGGGGGAAGCGCTCCTTCCAGACCTCGGGCGTGAGCAGCGTGCTGCTCTTCTCGATATCGTCGTAGAAAATCTGCTGCAACTCGTGGGTCGTGGCGGGGGAGAAGATGAAGGCGTTCACCTCATAGTCGAAACAGAGCGAACGCGCGTCGAGGTTTGTTGTGCCGACGGTACAGAAGAGGCTGTCTATCATCATCACCTTGCTATGGTGGAAGCCGTCGCCAAAGTAATAGACCTCTGCGCCGCGCTTCATCAGTTTACGCATCTCAAGGCCAATCACGTCGTCGTTCACCTTGCCGTCGCTCTTTGTGGAGACCATGAACTGCACCCTGACACCTCGCTCCAGCGCCCTGCGCAGAGCAGCCCGCACTTCTCCGAAGAGCATTGCATAGGGGTTCACAATCTGTACCAGATGGTCGGCATTGTCAATAGCGATGCTGTAGGTCTGCCGCATAATCTTCGGCGTCTCTTTAGGCCAACGGGAAGCGAAGGCAACAGACCCACCTCCAACCCCTCCCATAAGGGAGGGGAGGCACTCCCCCTTACGGGGGAGCGGGGAAGGGGGCTGCTCCTTATGCCACATCTTCCAGAACAGTTCCTCGTAGGCCTGCACGATGGGTCCCTCCATTCGTATGTGCATGTCGCGCCACTTGCCTACCTTCGGCTTGCCGTGCAGGTAGTAGTCCGCCACGTTCATGCCACCCGTATAGACCGTCTTGCCGTCGATGATGGCAATCTTATGATGGTCGCGATGCATGAGGTGGTTAATCCAGGGGAAACGAACGGGGTCGAAGGCTGCTATCTCTATGCCGGACTCCCGGATGCGCGTCTGGAGTGTGTCGGAAAGCGGAAGGTCGCTGCTCTTGTTGCCAAAACTGTCGAAGATAATCTTCACCTCAACTCCTTGCTGAACCTTTCTGCGGAGTATCTCCAGGAGCGCGCCGCAGATGCTGTCCTGCTGGAACTTGAAGTAGTCCATCAGGATGTACTTCTCTGCCTTCTCCACCGCCTCGAAGAGGTCGCGGAACTTAATCTCACCTGTTGGCAAGATGCGTGTTGTATTGCCCTCATATATGGGAAGTCCCAACTGCTGAAAGTCGCGTTTAGTGCGCTCCGCAGAGTTCTCGCCCAGACAGAGCATAGAGCTCAGCATCAAAAGGGCAAGTATGAGGAGTTTTCTGTTCATGGTTGCAAAGATATAAAGAATTTAAGAATTAAGAATTAAGAATTAAGAATTATTTCGTAACTTTGCACCGTAATTACGAATTAATAGTGATAAGAATTATGGGAAAGGTAGTAATTAATTCCTTTGAAGACTTCCAGCAGTACGAAGGACAGGAGTTGGGTGTCAGTGATTACGTAGAACTCAGTCAGGAACGCATCAATATGTTTGCCGACGCAACGCTCGACCATCAGTGGATACATGTCGATACGGAGAAAGCAAAGCGCGAAAGTCCCTTCGGCCAGACTATCGCTCACGGCTATCTGACCCTGAGCATGTTGCCCCATCTCTGGGACCAGATTATCGAGGTCAACAACCTGGAGCGTATGATGAATTATGGCATGGACCGCATGAAGTTTGCTATGCCCGTTCTTAGCGGCCAGCACATCCGCATGAAGACCAAACTCGAAGAACTCGTCAACCTGCGTGGTGCCATCAAGACCACCATCAAGTTCACCATAGAAATACAGGAGACAGGGAAGAAAGCCCTTGAGGGACTCGCAACCTTCATCTACTACTTCAAGCAATAAGGCTAAAAGAGTTCCAACTGGATGTGATGGGGATTGGGTGCCGACTTGGTCTGCTCCTTATGTGTCTCGCCATGATATGTGAAATCAAGGAACAGGTCGAGTTGAATGGCAAAGTCCGGCTTGATGGCATAGGTGCCGTAACGCGTACGAGTGAAAGGCGACTCATGCCGAAAGCTTTGCTCCCATAGGTAACGCCCCACAGCATCGCGAATCTCGCTGTAGTCCAGGTCGCACACAAAGAAATCCGCGTGCCTGTTGTAGATTCTGCGAGCAATGTTCTTGATGCGTAATCCATCGCGTCCACATTCAAGCAGAATCTCAATGATGTCCCTATGGTAGATGTTCTTCATCCCTGCAAATATATGCTTTTCTGTGCAAAGATACAAAATAATCTTCAATCTTTTGTCTCTAATCACTAATCTTTTTATAACTTTGCCCTTAGAATTAATATAATATATATATGTATAAGATAAAGACCTTATTCATTGTAGTCAGTTTGCTTTCTCTCGTCGCATCATGTGCCGATGACCCCGAAATGCATAAGTTCAGCCTCGATCCTGGAACCTTTGTCCTTTATGCGGACCAGACATCAGGAACCTTTAGCTTTGAGACGTACGACAGTTGGACCGCCGTGCCTCAGGTCGATTGGATAACAATAGATGGCGACAACCATTTGGATGTTGCCTATAACTACATGAATTTGTATCACAGTACGGTGACATTTACTGCTCTGCCTAATACGACAGGCCGGACACGACTCGGAACAATTCTGGTCAAGACCTACTACTCCTCAGCAGTCCCCTTCTATCAACTCGGTGTACTAAATGTTTTACACCCCAGATATACTATTAAGACTTGGCTCGATGAAAAGGCTCACATACCAGATGAGATTCTTTATGAGTTGACGGATAGTGCTAATTGGGAAAAGGATTCAATATGCTTTAAGGTTGAGAAAGACTGGGAGCTTGAGCTCGTGGGCGATGCTCCGTGGATTGAGTTAGTTGGCAATACTGCAGGCCCCAAGGGCAAGAACAGGGTGGACTTCAATCTTACCCCGAACACAAACACGGAGAGTGGGCGTGAAGCAAAGTTGAAGCTTACCAGCGGCGAAGTCTCCAATGAGATTGTCGTTCGTCAACTTCCCGCCAAGAAGGAAGTAGAAGAATAAGCCGTTATGCAGTACGAACTCTTCAGCGATGCCGACTTCCAGCAGGAGACGCCCTTCGTAGGTCGTGCCTTCTGTTTGCTTGGCTCCTTTCATGTCGCATCCAAGGCATTGCAGCAGAAACTTCAAGCCCTTGGTGCCGAGATAAAGCAAGGCGTGAGCCGCAATGTACACTATGTCGTGCTGGGCAAAGATGCTCCTGCAAGTTCCTTAGAGCAACTTAGGCAACTGGTTTATAATGGCTATAACCCGAAGGTCTTGAGCGAGAATGACCTCGAGAGCATCTTTGGCGGAAGTTACAGTTCGTATGCTGTGCCTGAGCAAATCAGCAAGGACCTTCACCTGACGTTTCAGCATTACCTCGATTCGCGACTGAGTTACGAAGGAGGCATGAACCCTCTCTATACAAAGGAACTCTATCTTGCCCCTGACACTCGGCCAGAGCTCTACCAGATGCTCGGCAATCGAGGAATTTATGCGAATGCTTATATCGACGATACGACAGACGTTATCGTCATCAGCGACAACTCTCTACAGCATTTGCAAGAGGGGCAGACCGACGAGAGCCTGCGATACATTGAGCAACAATACAACCAGAGTCGTGCTCAGGCATTCCGTTACGTAATGACCAGCGAAGGCGAGCTCCTTGCCTGGCTCAATAAGGGATAAACATATGTTAGGAACAATCATCAACACCATTACTATCCTTGCAGGCAGTGCCTTCGGAGCATTGGTTCGCACAGGCATTGGGGAGAAGTATAAGAAAGTTCTCTTCGATGGACTTGGGCTGTGCTGCCTTGTGCTTGGAGCAAATGCGTCGCTGCCCAATATGGCTAAGAGTGAGTTCCCCGTCCTTTTCATCCTGAGCCTTGCTCTTGGTGGCCTGATTGGCACAAAGCTCGACCTTGCAGGACGAGTTGACCGACTCAATGCGCACCTCAATGCTAAGAAGGGTGGGGAAGATAATGGTGTCCAAGGACTCGTTACGGGTTGCTTGCTTTATTGCATCGGCACGTTCTCTATTGTGGGGCCAGTGCTTTCGGCGCTTTCTCCTTCAGCAGGTTGGGCGTGGAACGAATCGGCAAACACTTTCCTTTATACGAATGCGACGCTCGACTTTGTCAGTTCTGCCGTACTTGCTGCCTCGTATGGCTGGATAATGCTCCTCGCAGCACCGGTCCTCTTCTGCTGGCAAGGCATGTTCTACGCCATAGGCTATTTCTGTGGCGACGGTATGCCGGAACCGATGAGAGTTGAGTTGAGCATCGTGGGCGGTGTGCTTATCCTGAGCTCCGGCCTGAGCATCTTGGGCATTAAGGACTGCAAGACGATTAACCTCTTGCCAAGCCTGTTGATTCCCGTCTTATTCTATCTTATTAGGATGCTTTTATAGTTCTTAACAAAGAAAAAGCGGGAAAAGTTTGCACAGTTCAAAAAAACTTCCGACCTTTGCAGCGCTTTAAGACCAAAAGCCTCTTTTAGAAGAGTTCGGAGAGATGGTAGAGTGGTCGATTACACCGGTCTTGAAAACCGGCGTGCTGAGAGGCACCGGGGGTTCGAATCCCTCTCTCTCCGCTGAGAGCAAAATTGATGACTTTTAGGGGTAGTCAATCAAAGTTCAACCCAAATAAGTCATTAAGTTGCCAAAAAACAGAAAAGCGTTGTAAGTCTTTGATTTACAACGCTTTTATTTTGCATTA
>ONSR01000024.1 GCA_900320565.1 uncultured Prevotellaceae bacterium | reverse complement strand
CTTGAAGTTGTTGACCTCCATGCCATTGAAGTATATCTCAACCTCTGTGGGCTCTTCGGGGTTAATCTCGAATTCCTCGTAAGCCAGCTCGATATCATCGTCGTCGTTGTCGGTGAGCTTCACGATGACAGTGGTGAAGGGCTTGTCAGCTTCCAGCTTTGTCTTGAAGTTGTAGCTGTGGCCGTCCTGAATCCTGATAGGAGTCTTGAAGTGGAGCTGTTCGGCCCAGTAGCCATCGGTGTCGTTCTCGGGGTCGCTGAAGCCGGGCATTGTGAAGGTATAGACATCGCCTTCCTGTGCCTCGAAGAGGGGCGACCAGGGGTGGTGCGGGTTGTTGCTGGGCGACTTTCCGTCGCGGTTGTAGCCGCCGGTGTTGTTGAAGAGGACTTTGCCTTCCCAGGGAGTGGTGAAGCCCATGTCGAGGCCGCCTTCCATCTTGGTGTAGAGTCCGCAGTCGGCAAAGGCGCCGCCCCAGTTCTGGTGAACGTGGAAAGCAACGAGGTTCTCTTCTCCATTCAACTTGATGAGTTCCTTTTGCTCATCGGTCAGCTGGATGTATTCGCCGTTGTTCCAGCCGTTGGCATAGTGGACGTTACCCTGGTCGTCTGTCCATTCGCCTTCGTAACCGGTCTTTTGGAACACGAGCACGCCGTTGATGTAGTATTCGCAGGGAGCATCATCGTGACCGCAAGCCAGGAAGACAGGGCCGGAAAGCAACTCGTTGGTCGTGAATGTGCGACGCACATAGATGTCGGCCATGATGCTGTTGCCAGTCCATTGATAGGAAGGCTTTCCTCCCCATGTTGCGTCGCTGCTGAAGGGAGCTGTGTGCTCTTCCCAGTAAATGGGCGTGTCTTCACCAGTCTCCTCATCCCATACGTCGAGGTTGACATCTCCTTCTTTCCAATCCATGTCGAAGCCAGGCTCATACCACTGTCTGCCTTCTGCGTCAGGCCTGGGACCATACTCTTCAGTAAGCGGGTCTATGCCGCAAATGACGTTGTAGTTGGGATTCTGGTCGTTCCACTCTCCATATTCTTGCTGAGAGTTGTAAACCCATGTCCATGCCGACCACTCAATGTCGTTGTCATAATAAGAAGACGGCAACAGAATTACATTTGCGCCGACGGCAACAAGACCGTCTCCTGCGCTGGCCATCAATGAGAATAGCGCAGCCGCAAATAAAAGTAATGTTTTCTTCATGTTGTTATAGTTTAGTTAATACTAAAATAATATTTCTGCCCACAAATTTAGCGAATTTATGTGAACGAACAAAACAAAATCGCACAAAAGTTTGCTTTATGTGACATTATTTTGTAATTTTGCGCATAAAATATAATAAAAAAGGATGAAATTCATATCACTTGGCTCTGGTAGCAGTGGCAATTGCTATCTTTTGCAGTCGGGCGAGACATCCATACTGCTTGATGCAGGCATTAGCATCCGCTCCCTGAAGAAGTATCTCAAGGATTTGGATATGAGTCTGGAGGATGATGTGTCGGCAGTATTTGTCACGCACGACCATGCCGACCATATCAAGTCTGTGGGTAACATCGCCAATGAATGTGGTAAGACCATCTATGCGACTCAACTTGTTCACGAGGGCATTGCTTGCAACCGTTGCCTGAAGATTCAGGTGCCGGCAAACCGTATGGCTTTCGTGGAGAAGGGTAAGCCTATAGAGATAGGCAACTTCCGCATTACGCCGTTCGATGTGCCGCACGACAGTCGCGATTGCGTGGGTTATGTTGTCGAGGCAGATGGTGTTCGCTTCTGCCTTGTCACTGACGTTGGTCACGTTACCGATACAATTCGCGAGCAGGTAGGGCTGGCCAATTATCTTGTCTTGGAGTCGAACCATGATGTCAATATGCTCCTTATGGGCAAGTATTCGGCCTTCCTCAAAGACCGCATCAGCAGCGACAAAGGACACCTGAACAACGAACAGGCGGCGTATCTGTTGGCAGAGTCTGCAACGCCGCAACTGCGACATGTATGGCTTTGCCATTTGAGCGAAGAGAACAACCATCCTGTGCTTGCGCGCAAGACGGCCGAGGCGGTGCTGCGTCAGCATGGAATCATCCCTGGAGTGGACTTTGAGCTTGATATTCTGAAGAGGAAAACGCCCTCAGAGTTCTATTCTCTGACATAAAAAGAAAAAAAGTTGGCAAAACATTTGGCAGATTAAAGAAAAGTTCATACCTTTGCACCGCGTTTCGAGAAAAACGCACCTACAAACAACAAAAGCGATGCGTCCTTAGCTCAGTTGGTAGAGCAATTGACTCTTAATCAATGGGTCCAGGGTTCGAGCCCCTGAGGGCGTACAAGGTAAAGGGATGGGCTGATAACAGTTCATCCTTTTTTTGTTCCCCTAACCCCCTTTAGGGGAACAAATAGTGAAATCAGCAAAAGTACTCCCCCTAAAGGGGGTTGGGGGGTCTTAAATATATATAATGTATAGGACAAAGACATGCGGCGAGTTGCGCCTCGCCAACATAGGAGAGAAAGTCACCCTGGCAGGTTGGGTGCAGAGCGTCCACAACTTGGGGGCTCTTATGTTTGTTGACCTGCGAGACCGTTACGGCATTACCCAGCTTGCCTTCAACGAAGATGCTTCTGAAGAGCTTCGTCAGCAGGCGGGACGTCTGGGACGCGAGTTCGTCATCCAGGCAAAGGGCGAGGTTGCCGAGCGCTATTCCAAGAACAAGAACCTTCCGACGGGCGACATCGAGATACTCGTCTCGGAGCTGAACATATTGAACGAGAGCCTGACGCCTCCTTTCACGATTGAAGAGGAGAGTGATGGCGGCGACGACCTCAGGATGAAGTATCGTTACCTCGACCTGCGTCGCCCTTGCGTTCGCAAGAACCTTGAGTTGCGCCACAAGTTTGCCTTCGAGGTACGCCGTTACCTCGACCAGCAAGGCTTCCTCGAGATAGAGACGCCTGTCCTGGTGAACAGTACGCCCGAGGGTGCTCGCGACTTCGTTGTGCCCAGCCGCATGAATCCGGGTCAGTTCTATGCCTTGCCTCAAAGCCCTCAGACACTGAAGCAACTGCTGATGGTGTCTGGCATGGACCGCTACTTCCAGATTGTGAAGTGTTTCCGCGACGAGGACTTGCGTGCTGACCGCCAGCCGGAGTTCACGCAGATTGACTGCGAGATGTCGTTCGTCGAACAGGAGGACATCCTGCAGATGTTCGAGGGTATGAGCCGTCACCTCTTCAAGGCTTTGAAGGGCATCGACATTCCTGAACTGCCCCGCATGACTTGGGCAGATGCTATGAAGTACTACGGCAGCGACAAGCCCGACACACGTTTCGGCATGAAGTTCGTGGAGCTGAAGAACAACCAGCCCGACAATGCTTCGCGCGAGACGGTGGAGAGCATCTTCCCGGCCGGTTTCCAGGTGTTCGACGACGCTGCCTACATCGGAGCCATCTGCTGCGAGGGTCAGGCTGTCTATAGCCGTAAGCAGCTCGACGAGCTGACCGACTTCGTGAAGCGTCCGCAGGTGGGTGCCAAGGGCCTCGTCTATGCCCGCGTTCAGGAGGACGGCAGCGTGAAGAGTTCCGTCGATAAGTTCTACACGCCCGAGACGCTTGCTGTGCTCAAGGAGAAGATGAACGCGAAGGCAGGCGACTTGATTCTCATCCTCTGCGGCCCCGATGCCATGAAGGTGCGCGTGCAGCTTGGCACTCTTCGTCTCGAGATGGGCAGCCGCATGGGCCTGCGTCCGAAGAACAAGTACTCGTGCCTCTGGGTCATCGACTTCCCGATGTACGAGTGGAGCGACGAGGAGCAGCGCCTGATGGCTATGCACCATCCGTTCACTTCGCCCAAACCCGAGGACATTCCTCTGCTCGATACAGACCCCGCCAGCGTGCGTGCCAACGCCTATGATATGGTGGTGAACGGCGTCGAGGTGGGCGGCGGCAGCATCCGTATCCACGATGCCAAGCTGCAGCAGAAGATATTCGAGATTCTGGGCTTCACGCCCGAACAGGCTCAGCAGAAGTTCGGCTTCCTGATGAACGCCTTCAAGTACGGCGCACCACCTCACGGAGGCTTGGCTTACGGCCTGGACCGCTTCGTGAGCCTCTTCGCAGAGCTCGACAGCATCCGCGACTGCATTGCCTTCCCGAAGAACAACAGCGGCCGTGATGTCATGCTGGATGCTCCTGGTCCAATCGACCAGAAACAGCTCGACGAACTCAACATAGTCGTAAAGGGTTAAGGATAGCCTTTCATAACGCCCTATAGAGGAAGAGTCATTCCCCTATAGGGCGTTTGCTATTCCCCTATAGGGGAGTTGTCATTCCCCTATAGGGCGTTGTCCCATGCTTTAGCATGCGTTGGTCGAAGAATGCTAATGCATGCAGAACTCCCTCGAAAAGGGTAGGGTGATGTTTATTTGCTGACAGAGAATTTCTTCAGCCAGCTGTCGCCTCTGAAGCGGATGAGGAAGATGATGCCGCGGAAGCAAAGTTCTATAGCCATTGCAATCCAGACGCCACGCAATCCCATCGTAGTGACCAGAATAGATGCCAGGACGATACGCACCAGCCACATGCTGCCCAGGTTCATCGCGCAAGGAATCAGTGTGTCGCGCGCACCGACGAAGATACCGTAGCAGACAATGCTGGCGGCGAACATCGGTTCGGCAAACGCTTCAATTCGAAGGATTTCAACAGTCAGCCGCTGGACGTCGAGGTCGGGCGTCATAACGCTCATTAATGCTGGCGAGCAACAGTACATCACCACAGCCATCAGGGTCATAAACGTTATGCCCATGCCCAGTGTGATACGCCCGAAACTGCGTGCCAGGAAGCGACGGCCGGCCCCCAGACTCTGTCCGACGAGCGTTGTGGCAGCGTCGGAGATGCCATAGCCTGGCATATAGCAGAGCGCCTCGACGGTGATGCCGAAGCTGTTGGCCGCAATGGCAATCGTGCCCAGAGGCGCCACGATGATGGTGCTCACAATCTGGGCACCACACAAGATGACGTGCTCCACGGCTATCGGCGCACTGATGCGGAAACTCTCGCGCAGCGTGCTCCTCTGAGGGATAAAGGTTCCGCTGTCCTGCCTGAGCGAAAGCTCTTTGCTCCGCACAACAGTGAAGTAGCACATCAGCGAGGAACAAATGATGAAAGCAATGGCAGTTCCCAAGACGGCACCTGCTACACCAAGCCCTGCGCCGGGGATGCTTATTGACCATTGACTATTGACCATTGACCATTGATAGGTGCGGGTGGGGAAGATGAGCAACCAGTTGAACAGGACATCGAGCAGGCAAAGGCCGATGTTCAGGATGCTTGGAACGTGCATGTTGCCGCTGCATCGGAGCATGCCTGCACAGAGCGAGTTCAGCATCGAGAAGGGCAGGCACATCGAGAAGAACATGAAGTAGAGGCTCGCGTCGCGGCAGATGTCCTCGCCTCCGCCCAGCCAATGCGGCAGATAATGGCTGATGCTCACGCCAATGCAACTGAGTACGAGAGCAAACAGAATGCAGGCCATGAAACTCTGCCTCAGTACCTCTCGCGCTCCAGCAAAGTCGTTGGCACCAATCTTATGTGCCACCTGAACATAGAAACCCACGCTGACCGCAGCACATAGGCTGCCGAAGAGCCAAATGCTGGTGCTCACCAAGCCGATACTCGCACTGGCTTGTGCACCCAGGCTGCCTACCATGCTGGCATCGATATACTGCATCATGATGTGCACCAGCTGTGCCATCATGCTGGGGAAACTGAGCAAGGCGGTAAGCTTGACCTGTGCTATCCAGTCAAGCTTGCCGCCTTCTCGTATGAGCGAGAGCAATGCGTCTTTACTCTGCGTGTATTTCATTGTTCATCGTGACAGGGGAGTTAAAGAAGTTAAGGAAGTTATCGCTCGCTTCGCTCGCTGAAGGAGTTAAAGACGATACCTTTGGCTGCTTCTAATTCTATTGTCTTTTAACTTCATTAACTCCTTTAACTTCTTTAACTCCCCTTTTCTTCATGGATTGTGCAGTCAGCCGGTGCCTTCTGATTCTCGTCGATGATGAGTTCACCGATATGGCCCTCGACAACAATGCTGCCGCTGGTCGGATTCTTGATGCTATGGACGTCTCCCTTGATGCTTGCCTTCACAGTGCTGTACTCGAGCATGAGATTAGCGTCATCGCCGAAGGTGCAGTCCACCAAAGTCAGGTTCTCGCAATAGCATAACGGCTGTTCGCCGGTGATGTGGCAGCGGATGAGCGTCAGGCCTCGACTGTACCAACCCAGGTATTCTCCATTGATCTCGCTATCGGTAATCGTGACGTTCTCTGTGTCCCAAAACGCATCCTTGCTGTTCAAGAGCGAGTTCTTTATCTCTACATTCTTGCTGTACTGGAAGGCATAGTTGCCCTCAAGGTGCAGGTTGTCGATGCAGATGTTGTCGGTGCGCATGCAGAGATAGTCGGCATTCTCAATCAAACAGTCCTTTATGCTGAGTCGGTCGCAGTCCCACAGCATTTCCTGTCCATCGGTGAAATGGCAGTCCAGCAACTCTATGCCCTGCATCCTTCGGAACATCTTCGGGGCATCAACCAGACAATGGTTGAGTGTGCCGTTCTCGCTATACCAGAGGGAAGAGCGGGCCGAAGCCTCGAAATGGCAATTCTGTGCAAGGAACTTACGGCATTCCCAGAAGACATACTTCCCCTGGAACGTGCAGTCATAGGCCTCGATGTTGCCGCTCTCCTTGATGCTGGACTCCCCGAGGTGTATCGTTACATGTTCGAGTCGTGCATCATGAAGTTTGTAAAGCGGACGCTCGCCGCCGTATTCCTTGTTCTTAATAACAATCATCATTCATTTACCATTGATGTAGATAAGTAGTTAAGTAGTTATCGCTTCGCTGGTAGTTAAGCCATTACTATTTCTCAAGCCCTTCAGCCTATACTTTTGGCTTAACTACTGACTACTTCTTCTAATCTTCCATGAGCTTCCGATACCTTATTCGCTTGGGCTCTTCCAGCCCGAGGCGCTTAAGCTTGTTGGCCTCGTAGTCGGTGTAGCTGCCTTCGAAGTAGAAGACGCTTCCGTCGCCTTCGTAGGCAAGGATGTGCGTACAGATGCGGTCGAGGAACCAACGGTCGTGGCTGATGACGACAGCACAGCCCGCGAAGTTCTCGAGGCCTTCCTCAAGGGCACGCAACGTGTTGACGTCGATGTCGTTCGTCGGCTCGTCGAGCAACAGCACGTTGCCTTCCTGCTTGAGCGCCATAGCCAGATGCAGACGGTTACGCTCACCGCCAGACAGCACGCCGCACTTCTTCTCCTGGTCAGCGCCGCTGAAGTTGAAACGGCTCAGGTAGGCGCGGCAGTTGATGTCGCGGCCGCCCATGCGCATCAGTTCGTTGCCCTGGCTGATGACCTGATAGACGGAGAGCTCGGGCTTGATGTCTTTATGGCTTTGGTCAACATAGGATATCTTGACGGTCTCGCCTACCTCGAATGTGCCTGCGTCGGGCTTCTCCAGTCCCATTATCATGCGGAAGAGCGTCGTCTTGCCTGCACCGTTCGGTCCGATGACGCCCACGATGCCACCCGGCGGCAGCATGAAGTCGAGGTCCTTGATCAGCGTCTTCTCGCCGAAAGCCTTGCAAACGCCATGTGCCTCGATGACCTTGTTGCCAAGGCGCGGGCCGTTGGGGATGAAGATTTCGAGCTTCTCCTCGCGCTCTTTTTGCTCTTCGTTGAGCAACTTGTCGTAGCTGTTCAGACGAGCCTTGCCCTTTGCCTGACGAGCCTTGGGCGACATGCGCACCCATTCCAGCTCGCGCTCCAACGTCTTGCGGCGCTTGCTTGCCACCTTCTCTTCCTGCTCCATGCGCTTGGTCTTCTGCTCGAGCCACGAGGAGTAGTTGCCTTGCCAGGGAATGCCTTCGCCTCGGTCAAGTTCCAGAATCCAGCCGGCTACGTCGTCGAGGAAGTAACGGTCGTGCGTCACGGCAATGACCGTGCCTTCGTATTGTGTGAGGTGTTGCTCAAGCCAGTCAATGCTTTCGGCATCCAAATGGTTGGTGGGCTCGTCGAGCAACAGCACATCGGGCTTCTGCAGGAGCAAGCGGCAGAGTGCCACACGACGACGCTCGCCACCGCTCAACGTGTTGATAGGCTGGTCGGAAGGCGGCAGACGAAGCGCACTCATTGCACGCTCCAGCTTGCTGTCCAAGTTCCATGCGTCGGTACTGTCGATGATGTCCTGCAACTCACCCTGACGGGTGAAGAGCTGGTTCATCTTGTCCTCGTCCTCGTAGTACTCGGGCAGACCGAACTTCTGGTTTATCTCCTCGTATTCCTTCAAAGCATCCACGATGTGCTGAACACCTTCCTTCACCACTTCGATGACCGTCTTGTCGTCATCAAGCTTAGGTTCCTGCTCAAGATAACCCACGCTGTAGCCCGGGCTCCACACCACGTTGCCCTGATACTGCTGCTCTATGCCTGCGATAATCTTCAGGAGCGTGGACTTACCTGCACCGTTCATACCCACGATGCCTATCTTGGCTCCGTAGAAGAAGGAGAGGTAAATGTCTTTGAGAACTTGCTTCTGGTTCTGCTGGATGACCTTGCTTACGCCGACCATCGAGAAGATGATCTTCTTGTCGTCTGTCGTCGCCATACGTTATTCCAGTTTGTCGTCGCTGAGCTTCATTGCCTTGTATGCCTGCTGAGCTGTGATGACAGTCTTAAACTTAGCATACCATTTACGGTTCAGGGCAGGTTCTTTTTCTTCTTGCTTCTGCTTTGCCTCGAAGAGCTGGTCGCATTGTGCTGCGGTAAGTTTATTGGCATCAATGGCATCCTGCAGGTCATCTTTGAGTTTCTTGTAGGGATCTTTTAGGTCAGAGAGTTCTTTGAGGTATGCTTCAAGCACGGGCTTGAACTTGGCCTGCACGTCGGCCTTGAGCCTGAGGTTCTTCAGGACATAAGCTACACGAGCATCGCGCTTCTTACCTGCTTGAGCAGATGTTGGCATAATGACGGCCAGACAAAGGGACATGGCCGCAAGGAGCATGAAATGTTTCATAGCGGTGGTAATTTGGTATTATAAAAGATATTATTTACTGGCGAAGCGGCTGTAGATTATCTGCAGATTGATGGGTGCAGCTTCTGTGCCGCGCACAAGCTTCGTGCTGCCAAGACTCATGTCTTGATTGACGGAAACTTGTGAAGAATTGCCGTTACTGTCCAAGGCTGTGGCTATCGTGACAGGGACAATTATGACACGATTCCAGTCGGGATGGGCAGTCTCCCATTCTTCTGCTGTCATGCCGGATGCTTTCATGCCAGCCTTCTTCTCATACTGACAATATGAGATGAGGCGGCTGATGTTGTCGAAGCGATAGGCATTGGACGTGCTGAAGAAATGGGTTGTATAGGACTGCTGGTTGTCGCTAACCAGATGTTCTTCGAAGAAACGGCTGAAGTTCTGTTTACGCACAAGCAGAATGTTCTGCGGAATGCCAAGAGCATAGTCGTCGTCCAAGGCATCTTCATCCTGATTGTTGATGCGGGTAAGGGTAAACGAGGCACGCGTGATGCTGTCGTTCTCATGTCCCTTGAATATCTCGTCGATTGGAAGAGTAAGTTCGGTGCAGATGCCGGCAGGTGTCTTAAGCATCGTGGTGTCACTCTCCTCAGCATTCATTTTGTCCACGAGGTCGGATACAGACAATCCGCTGCTTTCGAATTGTGTGCTTTGTATGACTTCGGGTGTTGCGGCGAAGCGACAAATCGAAGCTGTCTTTTTGCCATTACTGTCTTCTTCTGTGAAGCTGAGGTTCATTGTGCTGACCTCAAGGTTGAGCATTGTGCCTGTGCCTCCAACAGTACGGAACAGGAAACCCGCGCAGACGTTGCGGATGAAGGAATAGGAGTCACGGAAGAAGTCGGGATTGCTGTAGTACTTCTCCATAATCTTATCTCCCTCTTCGCGAGGCAGCACGATGCGTATGTTGCTCGAGTAGTCTCCTCTGGCACGTTGAACATCACTCAGAATGTAGTCGGTGGCCGTGAAGACCTTTGTTGCGATGGGCTCCTCGTCCGTCTCGGCGAATTGTGAGAGGTCTGTGTTGGTGTAAAGCCTTTCCGACTCTTTGAGTAACTTGTCCTCATTCATGCTGAGACGCAGGACTTCTACCTTCATCGGGTTGTTCCTGTCTCCGAATGTGCTCTTGATGAAGAGACGTATTTCGATGGAGTCGCAGAAATGTCCGTCTGTCTTGACGATGCGTGCCTCGTCGGGGAAGGCGTAGTTTTCGTAGTTATGGAATTGCGCGGCAAAGGTGGCTATGATAGCCTGGTTCGTCTCCGGGTCGATGACTTTGCCAAGGAAGCAGGCTGTGCTGTTAGCTGGCACGATGTCATTGGACATGCTGCTCGAGAGGATGCCGAAGGTGGCAGGCTCTGTGGAGATAGCATCCTGACCCGGGTAAATGCCAAGCGAGCCAGTGTCTTCGCTGCAACTCGTGAAACTGAAGGCGATGGTCAGCATGAAAGCATACCATGCCCGATATGTCTGTTTAATATTCAATGTTTAATGTCAAATGTTCAATGTTTAACTTTCTTCCTCTTCCACTCTGCCGATGTTCCAAATGGTGTCGTAGAAGTTTGGGTAGTGGATGCCATATTCTTCCGTGCTGATTGGTTGCAGACACGGCTTTCCGAGACCTTCAGCATACTTCGTCAGGTCTTTGTTTTCTGCGAGGAACCCGATGCCGTCGGCATACTTGATGCCAAGTTTGTTGAGCATAGGCACGAGTTTCTTCTCGCCCAGCCCTCTTGTAGCAGAGATGGTTGCATTGCGGAAGGCAATGATGCCGTCCATGTTTGCGGGCACGGGGGAAGTGAAGGTCTGTGTCTCTGGAGTAAAGATGACCTTGCAGTCGCGGAAAGAAGGCTCTTCGGCATAGGCTGTCTTGATGTACAGGGGAAGGAAACTGCCCATCCAGCCTTGACAGTGGATGATGTCTGGCGACCACTTCAGCTTCTTGATGGTTTCCAGCACACCACGGGCATAGAAGGCAGCGCGTTCGGCATTGTCGTCATACTCCTTGCCTTCTGCGTCGAGTGCCATGCTGCGACGCAGGAAGTAGTCGTCGTTGTCGATAAAGTAGATTTGCATTCTGGCGGCAGGGATGCTTGCCACCTTGATGACAAGTGGGTGGTCTGTATCATCCACAACAATGTTGATGCCGCTCAGCCTGATGACTTCGTGCAGTTGGTTACGACGCTCGTTGATGATGCCCCATTTGGGCATGAAGGAGCGTATTTCCCGACTCTTCTCCTGAACTGCTTGAGGCAGGTATCTGCCCATCTGAGCCATGTCGGTCTCTGGCACAAAAGGCATCATCTCTTGTGTGACGAAGAGTATCTTCTTGGCTTTGCTCATCTTTTTATAGACTATAATATCTACGCAAAGATACGATTATTTTCGTAAATAACAATGGATAAGTGCTCCTTTTCTTACCTTTTGAGGCGAAAAACATAAAATATTTATGAATAATGAACCGTGTATTATGAATAAATTAGTACCTTTGCACGATTTTATGTCTAATACATGAAGGTAATAAATAGAATTGAACAGCTCCGCAAATGTTTGGCAGAGCAACGAAAAGAAGGACGCACCATCGGCTTAGTGCCGACGATGGGTGCCTTGCATGAGGGACATGCTTCGCTTGTTCGCAGAAGCGTGAAGGAGAATGATGTCACAGTCGTAAGCATCTTCCTTAATCCAACACAGTTCAACGACCCGAAGGACTTGGAGCGCTATCCTCGTACGCTCGAGGCAGACTGCCGTTTGCTCGAGGAGTGCGGGGCAGACATCGCCTTCGCTCCAACAGTTAAGGAGATTTACCCTGAGCCCGACACACGTCAGTTCAGTTATCCTCCTACCGACAGCGTGATGGAGGGGGCGATGCGTCCTGGACACTTCAATGGCGTGTGCCAGATTGTGAGCAAGCTCTTCATGTATGTTGAGCCAGATCGTGCTTACTTCGGCGAGAAAGACTATCAGCAGATAGCAGTCATTCGCAGGATGATTGATGACCTTGGCTTTAAGTTGGAGGCCGTGCCCTGCCCTGTTGTTCGTCAGGAAGACGGTCTAGCCATGAGCAGCCGTAACACATTGCTCACTGATGATGAACGTAAGACGGCCGCCAACATCTATCGCATCATGAAGGAGAGTCGCTCGTTGGGCCTTTCTGTTCAGCAGACGCATGACTATGTCGTCGAGGAGATAAATAAGATTGACGGCTTGGAGGTGCAGTACTTCAGCATCGTGGATGGAGACAGTCTGGCTGACGTCAGCTCATGGGACGATGCACCCAGCATCGTAGGCTGCATCACCGTCTTCTGCGGCACGAAGCCGATCCGACTCATTGACCATATAAGATATAAATAAAGAAGATGTTAATAGAAGTATTGAAGTCAAAGCTTCACATGGTCACAGTGACCGAGGCGAATCTTAACTATATGGGCAGCATCACCATCGACGAGGATTTGATGGATGCTGCAGGTCTCATTGCTGGCGAGAAGGTGCAGGTGGTGGATAACAACAACGGCGAGCGCTTCGAGACGTATGTTATTCGTGGCGAGCGTGGCTCGGGTTGTATATGCCTGAACGGTGCCGCAGCCCGCAAGGTGCTTGTGGGGGATACAGTCATCATCATGTCATATGCCCTTATGGATTTCGAGGAAGCAAAGACCTTCAAGCCCCAAGTTGTCTTCCCTAAAGACAATCGTTTGTAAAGGACTGCAGGAATGATATAAAAGATGGCACGTCGAGTTGGACAACTCGGCGTGCCATCTTTCTCATTTCGACGTGCCGAGTAGCACAACTTAACACGTCGAGTTTAAAAACTAAGCGTGGATAGTCATTCAACTATCCACGCCTTGTTTATTATGAAAGGGGTTTATTCTTCGTCGCCCCAAATATTCCAGGCACTTTCCAGAGCGTGGGCTTCGCCGCTGCTGCCGCCGCCATCTACGAGGCCGGTACTGGTGTCGCCCTTAAAACTCTCACATAAGAGATTCGTAGGTTGAGCGCTTTCCACATTCGTGGTGGGTTGCATATATGTCTTTTTCATATTTAAGTCCTCCATTTATTAAATGATTCTATTGAGTGTTATTTAGGTCCGCTCGCACCCGAGAGTGCGAGCGAACTCTCAGTTATTCTCACTTAATGGTGACTTTGCGTCCACCATTCACATAGATACCCTTCACGCTGGGCTTGCCTGCGAGCTTGCGACCACTGATGTCGTACCAGTCGCCAGTGTTCTCAGCCTTCTCGATGTTAGCGATGCCAGTAGCGTCGTCCAGGTCGTCGAGGTTCGTGAAGATCTTCACACCGCTTCCTTCGCCAGCAGATGCACCTTCAAGCTGGAAGTAGGCGCGCATAGCACCAATCTTAGCACCTGCCAACGGATGGTTAATCTTGTTGTTGGCACCGATGAAGAGGATGCTCGTGTCTTCTGCTGTGAAGTTGATGGGAGCGTATGTGCCCTTGAAGACGATGCTGATGCCAGAATTTGTATCTGTATCACTGCCTGTCATTGGGCTCTCGTACTTCGTGATGGTCACATTGGCGAACTCGGGGCTTACAACGTCGCTGCCGCTATCCCACTTCATGATGTAAGGTACACCGCCGTAGTAAACGCCCCAAGCTGATTCGATGGCACCGGCATCGGTGAAGTTCATCGTCACGGATTCGTTTTCTACGGTAAGTGCGTTGCGCAGTGTGCGGACGTCAGCACCGGCCAGCGGAGAGGCGTCAAACTCATCTGGAGTGAGGTCGAAGGGCAGGTAGACTGTGTTCCATGTGCCATCCTTGTAGATGGTGCGGTCGGCGAGGGTGACGTGAGCCGTCATGTCGTGGAACTTGTTGATGATGCTCTTGTTGTCGGCATCGTTGGCAAGGGTCAGCAGTGCGAACTGGCTGGCTGCGCTCCATTCAGAAGTGCTGCCGTCCTTCACGCTCTGCACCTGATACTCATAGGCATTGTTCGTGGCGAGACCGCTCAGAGTGGCCGTTGTCTTAGCAGCCGTAAGCTCTGTCCATTCGCCGGCAGGAGCGTCCGGCCCGTAGACGTTGAAGTCCCAGACGACGAGGAGGTAGCAGTCCGTGCTAACGTGATGGATAGCGATGTGGCCTGTGCCGCTGTATGCGCTCAGGTCAATGCTGACTTGTCCGGGAGTGGCTTCTGCCATTGCCTGCAGTGTGGTGGTGAAGTCGGTCGTCTCTGTGCCTGTCGTAGAAAGCAGCACTTCGTAGCTGTCGGGATATGAGGTGGAAGTGTTGACGCTGAAGGTTACCTTGCCGCCCAACTCTACGGCTGGAGAGATGAGCCAGTTGTCGGCATTGTACGTATTGTTGTCTTTCCAGCTATATGCCGTTGCAGCATTGGCGCCAACTTCATCAGTGATAGTCCAGCCCGGGCCTTCGCCTGCGGTGACAACGGTCCAGTTGTCGAGAGTGCTCAGGTCGTCCTCGAAGTAGGTTTCGCCCTGGATTGCGGCCTGACGGTAGCGCACGTTGTAGCTGTCGCCCTTGCCTTCCCAAGTGAGGACGGCGCCGTCGGCAGCAAGCTCGGCTGCAATGTTAGAGGGAACAGGGTTCTCTTCCTCAGTCGTGAAGGAGGTGTATGCCCACTTGCTCTCGCCATCAGTGCCGTAGATGCTCTTCACCCTGACGGCATACGTAGTCCCGGGTGTCAAACCAGTCAGTTCTGCAGGAGAAGTAGCGTCAGCAACAGTAGTCCAAGTCAGGGCAGAGGGATCGGGAGTAGCAAAAATAGCACGAACCATCCAGCAGTATCCCGAACCGCCCACGCTGGCAAGGTCAACCCAACCGCTGCCAAGGTTAGACCATCTGCCGTTAGCATCGCCAAGCTCATCAGATGCGACAGCATAGTAGCCGCCAGAGGGGAAGGTTACAACAACCCATACATTCTGGGTGGGGTTTAAAGAAACACCGAAGTCCACTTCAACGAAATCACCGGCATTGGTCAGAGAGACATCCTTTGATGCGATAGCTGTTTCGGGTTCTGCGTCGCCACCAGAGTATATGGTAACAGTGGCTTCAGCTGCTGACGCATCGAAAAGACTTACTTTACTCAAGGTGCTACCCGTGAAGCTGCCTGCGGGGAACATTGCAGCGCAAGAGAATTCAGCAGATATTCCCAGGGCTGATGCGGATGTGCCGTTGTCATACTTGTATTCTGTTAATACGAGAGGAGCGCCTGTTGCGTCGGCATACTCTAATACTGCGCTTGTTGCTGTTGCGTCAGCAGTCCAGCTGATTTCTGCAGATGTGGCAGTGATGTTGTTTGCTGCCAAGCCTGTGGGAGGATAGAATCGGATGTCTGTGGTGAAGGTAATTTCATCGCTCCACTTGCTGCACTTTCCATCTTGAAGGGCGCGAACCTTAGCGGTGTACTCTGTCTCGGGCGTGAGGCCTGACAGTATGAATGGGTTGTTTTGGGCAGGAATGGGGGCATTCAAGTCGCCGTTCAGGCAAATCTCCCATTCAGTAGCTGTGCCGTTCTCTGTCCAGCTCAACTGAGCAGTACCCCAAGTAACGTCAGACGCTGCAAGAGCAGAAGGTGTTGGAACGTCCTCAAGCGTAGTGAAGTTTGTGCCTACCCAAGCGCTTTCGCCGTCGGCATATACACCCTGCACCTCTACCACATACGCTGTCTCAGGTGTGAGTCCTTCGATTGTGTAGGGGCTTGTAGCATTGTCGATAGTAACCCATGTGGGTTCTCCCAGCACGGAGAAATTATCCACATTCAGGCGGAACATATCTGTGCAGTTGAAATGACGAATGGCAATGTAGCCCTTCTGACCTGCGTAAGCACTCAAGTCAGCAGTGTATTCTACATATTCGCCAGTAGCCTCGGCTTCTGGAACTAATTCAATCGTGAAGTCGCTGACGTCTGCGATGTCTGTAGCCAATGAGAGATAGATGGCAAAGTGCTCGCCTGTCCAGCTGGGATCTTGTGCACGAAGCCAAACGCTCATGGTGCCCTGAAGGTCAAGCTGAGGTGAAATCAGCCAGTTATCGGGAGTGAGTGCACTTTGACTATAGCTTGCAGAAGTGGCACATGTGGTGTCAAATACAGTGGGATTGCCATTTGCATCATTAGTACCATCGGGCGTGAAGGTGAACCAGTTGTTTCCGTCACCGTCAGCATCAATGGTTGTCCAACCATCAGGCAGAGCATTATTTGTGACATTCTCGAAGTCCTCGAAGAAACCAGGAAGCTCAGCATAGCGCAGAGTGTAGCTATCGGCCTTGCCAGTCCAAGCGATGTCGGCCGTGTTGGCTGTGACGCCTGATGCTGCCACATCGGTGGGTGCGGGGAACTGCACACCAGTGGTGAAGCTGACGGGGTCTGACCATTTGCTGACTTCGCCGTCCTTCTTGGCGCGTACCATAACGGTGTATTCAGTCTCGTAGGCAAGGCCGGTGAGCGTGTAGGGGTTCTCCACGTCCTCGATGACTGTGCCGTTCACGTCGATGTCGAAGAGTTCATCGTCGCTCGACCAGCTGAGTGTGGCCTGTGTTCCGCCTGTGTAGCTGACCTTGAGGCCGGTGGGCTTAGCAACAGCATCGGGAAAAGCAAAGGTGAAGTCGTCGAGATACATCTTGTACTGGTTGTTGGCTGTGTACTTGACAGCTACAAATTTTGTGCCAGCAGGGAAGGTGTTCTCATAGAGCGTCCATTCTTTCGGTGAAGTAATCTCTGTGTCCCAGGTGAAGGCATCCGTGCCGTTGGTGGTCGTGGAGTAGCCTACCATGAATGTCTCCGTGTAGCTATTGGGGTTTCTGTAGTAGAATGACACGGCAACGCCTTTGTCTGTTCCTGTCAGCTCGGGAGAGATGAGGTACTGGGGCGGGTTCGTGTTGTAGTAGAACTGGAAGCCATAGTCGCCGTTCATCTTGGCTGTGGTAATAATTTTAGTGTTGTTTCCTGCGCCATCGACTATTGTCCATCCGTCGGTGGCCAGGTCGTTGTCCTCAAAGCCATACGAGTAGGGTATGGCTTGCTGTGCTTTTGCTCCTGCTGCGGAGAGTAGCACGGCGAACAGCATTAGGAATGCTTTCGCCAGGAAAGTAGTCTTCCTTTTCATGTTGTTGAAACTTTAGTTAAACAATATATTATTAATAGTAGAATTGTCCTTTTTTATATACAATCCGACCACAAAATTAAGTTTTTTTGTAAAAACCGACAAGCATAGTGCATATTTTTTTAACACGAGGCATGCATTATGCATACTTGCTGCATAAATATAACAATATAAGGGCATAATAATGCCCAAATGAAGGTGTTAGCATACTTTTTGCTAAGCATTTGTATTCTTATGCCAAAGTATTAGCATTCTTATGCCAAAGTATATGCATATCTTCCCCGATAGATGGTTGTGCCTTTTTTGATGAATCGGCATACCTGTTTGGATGCAAAGAAAAAGCGCTGCCCGATGATTGGTCGAGCAGCGCTTGTTGTGGTCTGTGTGGTGTTACTTGATTGTGACCTTTTCCCCGTCTCGGATGTAAACACCCTTTTGGGTCGGTTTGCCTGTAAGCTTGCGGCCATTGAGGTCATACCATTTACTATTTGACGATTTACTGTTTACTATTTGCAGTTCTGTCGGGTCGTCGCCATCGAAGTTGAGCACGAATTGCTTGACGGCATTCCCTTCGGCTGCAGTAATGCCATGAAGTTGGAAGAATGCCCTTTGTGCACCGATGGTTGCGCCGGCCAGGGGGTAGTTGAGTTTGTTGTCTGCTCCGATGAAGAGGATGTTCCGGTCGGTGGCTGTGAAGGTTGTGTGGCCGTATGTGCCCTTGAAGGTGACTGTCTTGCCTTCGCCGAGGTCGCACACGACGTCGCGTACGGTCTTGTCGATGGTTACGTCGGTGAAGACGGGCTCCTGGATGTTGTCGCTGCTTGCCCATCGGATGATGTATGGCGTGCCGGCTACGAGGCTTGTGATGGCTCCTTCGCTGGTGAAGTTCAGTATCACTGTCTCGCCTTCGAGTGTTGCACTGCTCAAAGCACGCACGTCGGCTCCTGAGAGCGGGCTCTCGGCTATCGTCGCGTCGAAGGGCAGGCAGATGGTGTTCCATGTGTTGTCCTTATAGAGCGTGCGGCCCTGCAGGGTGACTTCGCAACCCATTGTGCCGTCGAGGTCTTCGATTCGAGTGGTGTTGTCCTCGTTGTTGACCAAGGCGATGACGGGCGTCGTGGCGGCATTGCAGTCCACTTGGTAAGTGACGGGTGTCGTCATCCTCCTGCTTCCCGAGAAGATGAGGTTGCCAGCCACGTCGTATGCGGCATAGGCGCACTCGTGGTCGTAGCTGCCCTTTACCCACTGGAACTCGATGTCGCGGCCGTCGGGCACCTCGACGTAATAGACTTGTGCCTCGTTCTTTTTAGCCTCGTCGGTGTTGGTGAATGTGCCAAGCTCTGTGCCTGTCAGGACATCTACAACCTTGATGGCAGCACCTCCCCATCCGTCGCCGAACAGGTCTGTAAGTTCAAGTCGGATTTGGCATGTCTGTTCGGAGAGGCTGGTGTTGAAACTGACGGGTTCTGTCCAGTCGCTCATATTCTCGCCGTCCCTCGCGCGTACCTTTATTATATATTTAGTGGCAAGTTCCAGTCCTGTCAGTGTGCATGGATTGCTGACGCCTTCTGTCACGATGCCGTTCACCTCGATGTCGAAGGCTGGTGCATAGCTTGTCCAGCTTACTGTGGCTGAGGTGCCGCCGCTGTAATCGACAGCCAGATTGATGGGTGTCTTCAGGGGCGTTACGTTGCCCGGCAGATAGGTGAAGACTGTGCTGGGCCTGAAGTTCTGCTGGCTGATGTTTGTGCCGTAGCCGCCCACCGAGGCGCCTGCGATGATATCGCCTTTCCAGGAGACCTTCTGATAGCTACCCATCGCGGTCTGGTTGACGCCCACCAGCAGGTTGCCGCCCTGATAATAGAAGGGCTCGTCGAATGTGATGGTCATCTTGGTGTCGTTGACAGACAGGCTGCCGGAGTAAACTTTTTCCAGCGTGCTCCAATCCTTGAGCGAGCTGATGGTGTTGTCGCTTGTCTCGCTCAGATAGACGTCGAACTGGGCGGCGCCCCAGCTAATGGAGCCTTGTGTGGCAGTGAATGTCACGCCTGTGAGGGTCGTGTTGGCGTACTCCGCGAGGTTGGCTTCTGCTATGATGAACTGACTGCGGCTGTAGTTGTCGGCCCAGTAGCCATAGACGGGTACCACTTCGCTGTACAGGTTGTTGACTACAATCAGTGTAGCTGTCATCGGGTTGCTGCTGTCGTATTCGCCATTGGAATTGACGAAGCAGAACGAGAACTCGTATGTGCCAGTACTGCTAGGCGTGTATGAAATGACGACGTCCTGAGTTGCTCCGCCCGGGATGACGACTGTCTCGCCCTCGATGAGGTAGTCCTCGTCGCCTTCTCTCAGGCACAGCCAGATGTCGCCGTCGTAGGGGTCGGTGCTGTTGTTGGTGATGTTGAAGGTAACGGTCACCGTCGTTTGTGGCTCAACAGTGCTGTCGCTCAGGGTGATGCTGTTCAGTGTAAGGTCGTTGGCATTGGGCTCGACAGTTGCAATAGTGCCGCTTGCCGTTGACTTCTGTATGCCGATTACGGCATCCTGTCCGTAGTGGAAGCCGTCGGTGGATGTGCTGCCGCCGATGCCTTGCTGGTCGGGGTCGAGAGCAGAGAGGACGAAATAGTTGTCGCTCAGGCCGCCCCAGCCCCAGTTGATGTGGAAGAAGTCGGTGTTGCTTTCGAACTTATAGCCGTCGCATACGAACTCGTGTCCTCCACCGTCGGACATTCCGCCGTAGCAGACGGGACGCTTGTGCGACACCTCGTGATAGATGAGGTCTGTCCAGTTGGCGTAGGTATAGGAGCTGCGCGACACGAAGCGTGTGGTGTAGGGGTTGTAGTCGAAATAGTCTCTGAGAGCGATGGCGACGTCCTCGGTGTAGGCACCCGACGATGGGCCGTAGTCCATCTTGACGGAATAGCCGCAATACTTCATCAGCGTTGCTACTGCTGTGGCTTCGGTCGTATTGTAGCTGCCGGAATAGCTGTCCTTCATGTTTGTCCAGTCGAAAGAAGTGACAGGCAATGAAGACAGGGACAGGTTATAGCTGTAGCTGGTGTAGGCGGGTATGGTCTTCGTGGAACTTGAGGGCCATTTGTGGTAGTACATCACCTGTGCCATTGCCGTTGCCACACAACCTGTTGCACACTTTCCGCTGTCGTAGTAGGAATCGTTATATGTGGGACAGAGGTTGTTGTAGGGCGTGTCCTGATTCCATTTTGACGTACACAAGGGAGCGACGGCAGCCGTGCTGTGCGTGCCGACCTTTTCCGACTTGGGAGGCGCTATGGTGCTCTTTTGCTGCTGCAGCCATGCTATCTCTTTGGCATAGCCTTGCAACCAGGCCCGCATGTTGTCGGGGATGTTGTTGATGTCGATGTTGTCGCTCTCGCTAAAGCCGAGGATGGGGTAAGTGCGGTCGTCGTTGCTGACGATGACAAAGCCGCCACTGTCTTTCACGTCGAACACATAGAGTCCGCTCACTTTGCCCTGCAATGTGAGTTGCTTCTGTGTGCCCTGTGCCTTGCGAGGCCTGCCTGGAGACGCAGCCTGTTGCTTGTTCAGGAAGTTCTGAGCCAGTTCGAGAGCCTGCTCTGTTGTTACATCTTCAGCCCATAAGCCTGCGAAGCAGGATATGGCCAGGAGTAGTGTAAGGAGTCTTTTCATTGATTAGGTGTTGTGTGCTATATTTGTTCGTGTCGTTTTGAGACAAATCGGGCGCAAAGGTAGCACTAATTATCCGAATCACCAAACGAAATCCGAAATTTTAAAATGAATTTTAAAATAGATGAAGCATCATTGATGATTTGCAAGGACATTATGGTGTAACTGTAAACGCCCTATAGGGGATTAGCCATTCCCCTATAGGGCGTTGTTCATTCCCCTATAGGGCGTTAGTCATTCCCCTATAGGGCGTTTAGGAACGAAAAGTCCCTCTGCCGATATTGCCATCAGCAGAGGGACTTAATGAGTGGTAATTGAAGTGTGAAGGACTAATCTTCAATCTTCAATCTTCAATTTTCAATTATTCTACTCCAAGCAGAATCTTCATCATCTCGCAAGCGGAGTAGGGGACGGGAGTGCCGGGGCCGAAGATGCAAGCCACGCCTGCCTTGTACAGGAAGTCGTAGTCCTGAGCAGGGATGACGCCGCCAGCGGTGACCATGATGTCCTCGCGGCCCAGTTTCTTCAACTCTTCGATGAGCTGAGGAATCAGTGTCTTGTGGCCGGCTGCCAGTGAGCTGGCGCCAACGATGTCCACGTCGTTCTCTACTGCCTGACGAGCTGCCTCGGCCGGTGTCTGGAACAAGGGTCCCATATCCACGTCGAAGCCACAGTCGGCGTAACCCGTAGCAACAACCTTCGCGCCACGGTCGTGACCGTCCTGTCCCATCTTCGCAACCATGATGCGGGGACGGCGGCCTTCCTTCTTGGCAAATTCATCGGTCATGGCACATGCCTTCTCGAAGAACTTGTCGTTCTTGCTTTCACTTCTATACACGCCTGAAATGGTTCTGATTACTGCTTTGTAACGGCCCACGATGGCTTCGCAGGCATCACTTATCTCACCCAAAGTGGCCCTGTGGCCTGCGGCACGAACAGCGAGGTCGAGCAGGTTGTCCTTGCTCTTCTTGCCTTCGTTAAACTCGCGAACGCACTCTGTGATGGCCTCGAGGTCTTTCTTCACCTGAGCCTCGTCACGATGAGCACGGAGCTCCTTCAGGGAAGCCTCCTGCTGCAGACGCACTGCGGTGTTATCAATCTCGAGGATATCGATGGGATCCTCGTGGTCGAGGCGGTACTTGTTCACGCCGACAATGGTCTGTACGCCACTGTCGATGCGGGCCTGAGTACGGGCCGAAGCCTCTTCGATACGCATCTTTGGCAGACCGGTCTCGATGGCCTTTGCCATACCGCCAAGCTTCTCGATCTCCTGGATGTGCTCCCAAGCCTTGTGATACAGTTCGTAGGTGAGCTTCTCAACATAGTAAGAGCCTGCCCACGGGTCGATGTGCTTGCAGACTTGCGTCTCGTTCTGGATGTAGATCTGCGTGTTACGAGCGATACGAGCCGAGAAGTCTGTAGGCAGGGCGATGGCCTCGTCGAGGGCGTTGGTGTGCAGCGACTGGGTGTGACCCAGCACGGCAGCCATGGCCTCGATGCAGGTACGGCCCACGTTGTTGAAGGGGTCTTGCTCTGTCAAAGACCAACCGGATGTCTGAGAGTGTGTACGCAGAGCCATAGACTTGGGGTTCTTCGCTCCGAAACTCTTCACAATCTTTGCCCACAACAGACGGCCTGCACGCATCTTTGCGATTTCCATGAAGTGGTTCACACCGATAGCCCAGAAGAAGCTGAGGCGAGGTGCGAAGGCGTCCACGTCGATGCCTGCATTGATACCTGCGCGCAGGTAGTCCATACCGTCGGCCAGCGTGTAAGCCAGCTCGATGTCGGCTGTTGCGCCTGCTTCCTGCATGTGGTAGCCCGAGATGGAAATGCTGTTGAACTTAGGCATCTTCTGAGAAGTGTACTCAAAGATGTCGGCGATGATCTTCATGGAGAATGCAGGCGGATAGATATAGGTGTTGCGCACCATGAACTCCTTCAAGATGTCGTTCTGGATGGTGCCCGCCATCTCCTCCAGTTTCGCGCCCTGCTCAAGGCCGGCATTGATGTAGAAGGCCAGGATGGGCAGCACGGCACCGTTCATCGTCATGGAGACGGACATCTTGTTCAAGGGAATGCCGTCGAAGAGGACCTTCATGTTCTCCAGAGAGCAGATGCTCACACCTGCCTTACCTACGTCGCCTACGACACGCTTGTTGTCGGGGTCATAGCCACGGTGTGTGGGAAGGTCGAACGCTACGGACAGACCTTTCTGGCCTGAAGCGAGGTTGCGGCGATAGAATGCATTACTCTCTTCTGCCGTAGAGAAGCCAGCGTACTGACGAATAGTCCACGGACGGAAGGGATACATCATGCTGTACGGGCCACGAAGGAAAGGAGGAATACCTGCTGCGAAGTTCAGGTGTTCCATGCCCTCGAGGTCTTCCTTAGTATAAACGGGTTGAATGTCAATCTGCTCGGCTGTCTTCCAGTTGGCAGTGATACCATTCTCCTTTTGCCACTGCTGACCATTCTTCTCCTGAATGCCAGCGTAGATATCTATGTCTTTAAATGATTTGCGTGCCATAATTAGATGCCGAGTTTTGCATTGTACTCTTTGAGAGTCTCAAGCTGGTTAGACCTTACGTGAATGAAGTTCTCGATGCCTGCTGCCTTGAGGTCTTCCGTGCAAGCCGGAGCACCTGCTACGACGTAGAGGGCGCGGCCGTTCAGATACTTGAAGGCAGGGATGGCGTACTCTGCATACTCGTCGTCGCTCGAGCAGATGACCACGATGTCGGCACCTGCGGCAAGGGCTGCGTCAACGCCTTCCTCAACGGTCTTGAAGCCGAGGTTGTCGATGACCTGATAGCCTGCGGCGGCCAGGAAGTTGCAACTGAACTGAGCGCGAGCCTGACGCATGGCCAGGTTGCCGATGGTCAGCATGAATGCGACGGGCACTTTCGCAGCCTTCTCTGTCTTGAGGCGGAGTGCTTCGAAGTCGCTTGCCAGACGAGATGTCTTGATGGCTGGAATCTCGCTCTCGCAACCGCAGCTGTTCTTGCAGCAGCACTCGACGGGTTCCTTGCCTTCGCTCTTCTCGGTGAAGTTGGGGAACTGGTTCGTGCCAAGCAGGAACTCCTTGCGCTTGTCGGCATTGGCGTGGCGCGTCTTGTTTGTCTCGTTGATGGTGTTCTGAACAGAGCCTGCCTTTGCAGCAGCGAGGAAACCACCTTCTTCCTCAACAGCGAGGAAGAGCTTCCATGCCTGACCTGCCAAAGCAGAGGTCAGCTCCTCGATGAAGTAGGAACCGCCAGCAACATCGACCATGCGGTCGAAGTGGCACTCGTCCTTCAGCAGCAACTGCTGGTTGCGGGCGATACGCTCTGCGAAGTCTGTCGGCACTTCGTAAGGCTCGTCGAAAGGTGTCACGACGATGCTCTCTACACCTCCCAGGGCTGCAGACATCGTCTCAGTCTGCGAGCGGAGCATGTTGACGTAGCTGTCGAAGAGTGTCTGGTTGTAGGTCGTGGTGAAGGCGCATACGTGCATCTTTGCGCTCTCCTTGCAAGCGGTGTACTGACTGACAATCTGTGCCCACAGCATACGAGCGGCACGCAGCTTGGCAATCTCCATGAAATAGACACCGTTGATGCCGAGGTTGAACTTGATGCTTTGTGCTGCCAGCTCGGGAGCCACGCCTGCCTCTGTCAGCTCTGCCAGGTACTCGTTGCCCCAAGCGAGGGCGTAGCCGAGATCTTGGTAGCTGTAAGCACCGGCGTTGGTGAGCTTGTAGGCATTCACAGCGATGGGACGGAACTTGGGATAAGCGGCGAAGGTCTCAACGAGTGCTTTTGCGTTCTTCAGCACTTCTGTCGTGTCCTTGCCCTTCATGAGCATCTTCTCCAGCGGGTCGAAGCTGAGGCTGCCCTCAACCTTCTCTGCGTCGGCACCCTTCTTCTGGAAGTAAGCCACGAGGATTTGAGCGAGCTCGAGCGCCTTGCATTGGCAAGTGCAGAAGTTCAACTCGACGCAATCCACATAGATACCCTCGAGGAGCTGCTCGATGTAATCTGCACTCACCTTCTCAGAGGGGATGCAGAAGCCGAGGCTTGTCACGCCCTTGTTCAGGATGTCGAGCGCCTTGGCGTTAGCCTCCTTGGGGCATTCACACTTGATGTCCTGACGGACATACCATTCGTTGTCGGCGGCTTTGTTGCCGCGAACGTAGGGGAACTCGCCTGGGAGAGCGTTGACAAGCGGCAGCTTATCTACATCTTCCTTCAGGTAGAACGGCTCCATGCTGAAGCCTTCATTGGTTCTCCACACCATTTTCTTCTGATAGTCCGCGCCCTTGAGGTCCACCTCAATCTTGTCGCGCCATTCCTGACGACTGGGGGCGGTAAAGTCAGAGAAAAGTTTTTCTTTACTATCTGCCATAAGTTGTTAAATAAAATATGTTGTTTGTTGGTTTTGTACTTAAAAAGCGCACAAAGTTACAAAGAAAAGAGGAAAGTGGAAAGTGAAAAGTGAAAAATTATTCATTTGTTGACGTTTTTTTATCAAACTATCAACTATCAACTATCAACTATCAACTATTTTTCGTACCTTTGCAGCCGGAAAAATGGATTAGGGATTAGAAAAGAAGGTATATTTCTTAACTCTTAATTCTTAACTCTTAATTTAAATATTATGGATTGGTTGCAGTCTTTGTTTTTTTCGACCGATAGCGTGGCACACATCATTTTGCTCTATGCGTTGGTCATCTCCGTTGGTATTGGTCTGGGACGCATTAAGGTGGGTGGCATCTCTTTGGGTGTCACCTTCGTGCTCTTCGCAGGTATCGTGGCCGGACACTTCGGCTTTACGGGAACATATAATGTATTGTCCTTCATTCAGGACTTCGGACTCATCCTCTTCGTCTATTGCATAGGCCTGCAGGTAGGTCCAGGCTTCTTCGAGAGCTTCAAGAAAGGAGGCGTGCAACTGAACTTGATGGCGATGAGTATCATCTTGCTCAATGTGCTGTGCTGCATCGCTCTCTATCTCCTTGTCTTCTACGACGGAGGAGCCTCTGACGCAGCCAATTCGAGCAGCCTCGCCATGATGGTGGGCGTCCTTTGTGGAGCCGTCACGAACACCCCAGGCCTTGGTGCTGCCACGGAAGCCTGCAATCAGGTCTTCGGAGCTGATGCTCCTGCCATCGCCAACGGCTATGCCTGTGCCTATCCTCTTGGCGTTCTGGGCATTATAGGAGCAACCATCGCACTCCGTTTCCTCTGTCGCATCAGCCTGACAGACGAGCAGAAGCAGATCGAGGCTGAGCAGGCTGCCAATCCTCACGCCACACCTCATCGCATGACACTCGTGGTGAAGAACGCCTACCTTACTGGCCGTACCATCCTGCAGGTGCGTCAGTTCCTCGGACGCGACTTCGTCTGCAGTCGTATCCTGCAGAACGGACACGTCAGCATCCCCAATCGCGACACCATCATCTCCGAGGGCGACAGAATGTTCATCACCTGTGCTCAGGACGATGCTGAAGCGATTCGCGTATTCATCGGACCAGAGGAGACGGTCGAATGGCAAGAGCAGGACGTGCCGATGGTCAGCAAGAACATACTCGTTACGCAGCCATCCATGAACGGCAAAACCTTCGGACAGATGCACTTCAGCTCTGTCTATGGTGTCAACGTCACCCGAATCCGTCGAGGCGATATGGACCTCTTTGCCGAGCGCAACCTCAGGATGCAACTGGGCGACCGCATCGTTGTGGTAGGACCAGAGGATGCTGTGGACCGCGTGGCACGCAAGATGGGCAACAGCGTCAAGAAACTCGCTCATCCCAACCTGGCAGCCATCTTCATCGGCATACTCGTGGGCATCATCTTCGGCTCCATACCCTTCGCCATTCCTGGCGTACCCACACCCGTCAAACTCGGTCTGGCAGGCGGACCGCTCATAGTAGCCATCCTCATCGGACGCTTCGGATACAAGGCAAAACTCGTGGCCTATACCACCACCAGCGCCAACCTCATGCTTCGCGAGATAGGACTTGCACTCTTCCTCGCCAGCGTCGGCATCAAAGCCGGAGCAAGCTTCGTGGGTACCGTCGTCGAGGGCGACGGACTGACCTACGTCTGGTGCGGCTTCCTCATCACCGTACTGCCCATACTCATTGTTGGAATCGTGGCTCGGCTTTGTTACAAAGTGAATTATTTCACTCTGATGGGCCTGATAGCTGGCAGCAATACCGACCCGCCAGCACTCGCCTTCGCCAACCAGACAGCATCTGGTGATGCCCCAGCCGTCGGCTACACCACCGTCTATCCCTTCAGCATGTTCCTGCGCATCCTCACAGCCCAGCTCATCATCCTGCTGCTCTGTCTTGCGTAAGACGGAGTAAGAAAACAAAACTCCTTCACTCCTTCACTCCTTAGACAAAAAAGCCCTAAGGAGTCAAGGAGTCTGAGGAGAGCAGCCATGTTCTGCGCATAAAGCCTTCGCCCCGAAAGGGCAAAAGCCTTAAACCACCAGCCAACCGACAGGTCGACGATAGTCAAGCTTTAGCTCGACGCCAGTCAAGTTCCCAAACTTCTCTGCAGAAGCTTTAGCTCGACGCCAGTCAAGTTGGCCAACTTCTCTGCAGAACTTCGTCAACTTCTCTGCAGAACTTCGTCAACTTCTCTGCAGAAGTTTGGCGTTTTTCTATAGCTTTGTTTTCTAACCACTTGCAAAACTCGGAAAATCCTGCAGAGGATTTGCCCAAATCCTGCTGTGGATTTGATGAAATCCTCCTGTGGATTTTGCCAAATCCTCACGTGGATTTTAGGGA
>ONSR01000001.1 GCA_900320565.1 uncultured Prevotellaceae bacterium | reverse complement strand
GCCAAATGACCAAATGAAAATTCGCCAAATGACCAAATTGTATGTAAAATATTCTTTCGTTTCAAGAATAATTAGTGGTCTTGAATGTGACGCCGTTGTGCATTTGAGAAATGGAAGCTATGGTCTTATTGAGATAAAACTGGGTGGCGATACGCTTATTGGTGAAGGGGCTGCTAATCTAAACAGCTTGGCAGAAAAGATTGACACGACAAAAATGAAGAAACCGTCGTTTAAGATGGTTTTAACTGCAGTAGGACAATATGCATATATTCGAACTGACGGCGTAATGGTTGTTCCTATCGGCTGTTTGAAAGACTAATAATATGGACCGACTTTCTCCACAGCAAAGGCACAAGAATATGGCTGCTATCCGGTCGAAGGACACGAAGCCGGAACTCGTTGTGCGAAAGGGCTTGTGGAGTAGGGGATTCCGTTATCGTCTGAACGACAAGAGACTGCCAGGACATCCTGACTTGGTTCTCAGGAAATATCGCACTTGCATCTTCGTGAACGGCTGTTTCTGGCACGGACACGGTGTGGCTTTGCCACAGACGGATGAGGGAAGAAGGATGACGGATGATGTGGAGAATTCTGCTTGCTGCAAGATACCCAAGACGAATCGTGAGTTCTGGGTGGCTAAGATCAGGCGAAACATGCAGAGGGACAAGGAGGAACAAAGGAAACTGGCCGAAATGGGTTGGCATAGTATCGTGGTCTGGGAATGCTCCCTGAAGCCAAAAGAAAGAGAGAAGACGCTCGATTCCATTGCCTTCACGCTGAATCACATCTGGCTAAAGGACAGAGGGGCTTACCCTGAACTGGAAGAGACCTACCTCCAAGCAGCGGAAGAATAATGAAAGAATGAAAAAATGAAAGAATGAAGGCTGCGATTAAGCGAGAGAAAAGCCGAGCTTAGCTCGAGCTTTTCCGAGCGAGAGCAGTCTCGACCGCAGTTCAAGGCTGCGATTAAGCGAGAGAAAAGCCGAGCTTAGCTCGAGCTTTTCCGAGCGAGAGCAGTCTCGACCGCAGTTCAAGGCTGCGAGTAAGCGAGCAAAAAGTCAAATTTATTTGAGCTTTTCCGAGCGGGAGAGGTCTCGACCGCAGGTCAAGATAGAATAACAAAATAACAAATTGACAATATAAGCAAAATAACAAAGGGGAAATTAAAGAATGGAGGACACAATAAGAATCATTATCGGCTTAGGCCGAAATCTTTGCCAATGCCATCAAGCATGATTTCAAGAGTAAGAACCCGACCACGCGATGGTCAGACATTATCGTATTAGAATAAAGGAATGACAACCGAACAACTCATACTCATTTATCTTGTCGCCATGAATGTCGTCACCTTCTTCATGTATGGCATCGATAAGTGGAAAGCCAAACGCTCCAAGTGGCGCATCTCGGAGGCAACTCTGTTGGGAATGGCAGTCATCGGCGGCAGCATAGGTGCTTGGCTGGGCATGAGAGTGTGGCACCACAAGACCATGCATAAGAAGTTCCAGTTTGGCATTCCCTTGATTCTAATAATACAGTTGGCTATTGTTATATGGTTATACAGCAGGAGATGAAAAGAAGACTTTTGATTTCATTGCTAGGTATCGTCGTTCTGATACCATTAGGCCTATGCTCTAGGCAAATCAGCTGGCTACCTAAAGAGACGGGTGATGCGCTTTGGGCTATGATGGTCTTTTGCTTTTGGCGCATCATTCTGGTCAAAAGCAAACTCCGAACAGTAGCCATTGTCAGCCTGGCACATTCATTTATAGTGGAATTTTCACAGCTCTTACGTTGGCAATGGCTTGTGTCATTTCGAAACACATTTGTTGGGCATATGATGTTAGGACAAGGATTCCTTTGGACAGACCTTGTGGCTTATGTGATAGGTATAACTATCATTTATTTGGTATTCAATGAAATAGCCCGTACTGAGAAAACTGGCAAGAAAGAGAATTACCTGGAAAAGATATGAGCAGAATAATCCGAGAAGCCAAGCAGACAGACATGCCTGACATTATGAAGGTGATGGAAGCTGCTAAGAAGATCATGCGTTCTTCTGGCAATATGCACCAATGGGGAGAAGGTTATCCATCTGAAGCTGTCATTACCTCAGACATGGAGAAGAGCGGAGGCTTTGTCATAGAAGATGAAGGCCGTATTGTCGGCTACTTCGCCTTCCTGCCATCACCCGAACCCACTTACCATAAGATATACGATGGCAAATGGTTGGACGATGAGCTGCCGTATCATGTAGTCCACCGTATTGCCAGCTATCCAGACGCTCATCATATTTTCAGCGATATGATAGACTTCTGCTTTGCCCATGATACAAACATCCGGATTGATACGCATCGTGACAACACCATCATGCAGCACAATCTGCAGAAGCAAGGCTTCACCTATTGTGGCATCATCTATTTGGCATCAGGCGACGAGCGATTGGCTTACCAAAGAATAGCAAAGTGACGTTTTAGCTAATTTCTTCCAAAGCACCTGTCTCGGAGTCAATAATGAAGCCTCTGACCACAACATCCTTTGGCACCAGCGGATGTGTCTTGATGGTCTCAACTGTCTTGCGGACAGAGGTTGGCGTGTCCTTGAAGCCCTCCAGCCATTGGTTGAGGTCTATTCCGCACTTGCGGATGGTGTCGAGTGTCGCGTCTGTCACACCACGGGCAATCATTTCGTGGTGGAAGTGGTTGTAGCTCATGTGGCAGGCTCCACAATGAGAGTGAGCCACCACCATTATCTCCTGCACTCCCAATTCATATATGGCGACTATCAGGCTGCGCATGGCCGAGTCGAAAGCAGAAATCACCAGCCCGCCGGCATTCTTGATTATCTTTGCGTCACCATTCTTCAGTCCAAGAGCGGCTGGGAGCAACTCCGTCAAACGTGTGTCCATACAGGACAGCACAGCTAGCTTCTTGTCCGGGTACTTGTCCGTGAGATACTTCTCGTAGCCTTTCTGCTCGACAAAAGACTTGTTGTATTCAATAATCTGGTCTATCATAGTTCATTTATCAAATTTCTCTGCAAATATACGAAAAAGTTGCAATTTACGATTGAAAGAAGTCTGTGAAATACTAATTTTATTTGTAAATTTGACCTGCGGTCGAAGTTCTTGCGCTCCAGTAGATGCACAGGCGGCAAAGCCGGTGTCCTTTCGCTCGAAAAAGCTCAAATAAATTTGGCTTTTTGCTCGCTTATTCGTAACTTTGCAGCAGAAAAAGGATGAGGCTGGCATGAGCAGGAAGTCAATACGTTTCTATAGGAACATTCATAGGAAGTAACTTAGGTATGGAAGAGGATAAATTTGTCATTTATCAGACTAAAGACGGACAGACACAGATAGATGTCCGACTGGAGGACGAGACGGTATGGCTGACTCAGGCTCAGATGGCAGAGTTGTTTCAGAAAGACAGAACAGTTATAACCCGTCATATAAATAATGTTTTTAAAGAGGGGGAATTAGAGAAAGAACAGGTATGTGCAAAAATTGCACACACCACTCGTCACGGGGCTATGGATGGGAAGACTCAAACACAAGAATTGGTCTTTTACAACCTGGATGTCATTATCTCTGTAGGCTATCGAGTTAAAAGCAAGCGTGGTACAGCTTTCCGTATCTGGGCGCGAAAGATTATCAAAGACTTCCTCGTCAAAGGTTATGCCATCAACGAACGTCTGCGCAAAGAACAGATTGGCGAATTGCGCCAGTTGGTAAACATGATTGGACGTACCATTCAGAGTCAGCCTGTACTCTCCACTGACGAGACGAATGCACTCTTTGAGGTGGTGACTGACTACACTTATGCCCTCGATACACTCGACAACTACGACTACGAGCGCCTTACAATTGACAAAACCACACAAAAAGATAAGTTCCATGCCACATACGAGAATGCGATGGAGGCTATCAATGGTCTGCGCGAGAAGTTTGGCGGCTCCGTCCTCTTTGGCAACGAGAAAGACGATTCCTTCAAAAGCTCTATAGGACAGATATACCAGACTTTTGGTGGCGAAGAACTTTACCCCAGTGTAGAGGAGAAAGCTGCCATGCTCCTCTATCTCGTCACCAAGAATCATTCGTTCAGCGATGGCAACAAACGTATTGCCGCTACTTTGTTCCTGTGGTTCCTTAACAATAATGGCATTCTCTATCGTCCTGACGGCTCCAAGCGTTTGGCAGACAACACTCTTGTTGCCCTCACGCTGATGATTGCCGAGAGCAAAACGGAAGAAAAAGACGTCATGGTGAAAGTGGTGGTGAACCTGATTAACCAAAAGAACTAGGAGACGGGTAAATTAATTAAGAGTTTAGAGTTTAAGTATTGAGTTCGTGATTGTTATGAAATATATTCTTATAACACTTGCATTTGCCTTGGGGGTGATGAACGTCCAGGCTCAGGCTCAGCCGACTGACTTGATACCTGCGCCGGCGGAGTATTCTGTTAGCCCAGGTTGCATCAGTTCCAAAGAGATGGCTGGGCTGCGCGAGAAGGTACGAATCTCCCCAAAGTCGCTCCTTCGCCATCTGAAAGGCAGGAAGCTGGAAGATTGGCAGTTGAAGTCGGCATACCTGTTGGAGCTGGGAAAGAAGGGCGTAAAGATTGTGGCTGCTGATGAGGAAGGCGTGTTCTATGCTCGTCAGACGCTCAAGATGATGGCCGCCTTAGACAGCTCTGTAGCCTACTGCACCATCCTCGACTGGCCACGCTTCCCCTACAGGGGTGTGATGCTCGACGAGAGCCGTCACTTCCAGGGCAAGGACTTCGTGCTGAAGCAGTTGGAGATGATGGCCTTGCTGAAGATGAACCGCTTCCACTTCCATCTGGTGGACAATCCCGGCTGGCGTGTGCAGATTGACGCCTATCCCAGACTCACCAACCTGACGGCCTGGCGACCTCAGGCTTTCTTTTGGGACTGGGAGAAGAACGAGATAGGCGGGCCTTTCGTGGAGGAGGGAACGCCTGGGGCCTACGGCGGATACTACACGAAGCAGGACATAGCCGACATCCTCTCTTTTGCCAAGGAGAGATTCATCGAGGTGATACCCGAGATAGAGATGCCCGGACACAACTACGAGACACGATATGCCTTCCCCGAATTGGCTTGCAGTCTGCCGAATGGCGGAAAAGACCCTTGGGAACTATGTCCGGGCAAGGAGAGCACCTTCGAGTTCCTGGAGAAGGTGCTGCTTGAGGTGTTCGACATGTTTCCCTCGAAGTACATCCACATTGGTGGAGACGAGGCCAGGAAGAATAACTGGAAGCTTTGCCCTGACTGTCAAGCCAGGATGAAGGCAGAGGGGCTGAAGAGTGCTGAGGAGCTGCAGAGCTATATGATCAGGCGAATGGAGCGTTTCGCCCACGAACACGGCAAGCGCATCATCGGTTGGGACGAAATCCTGCAGGGCGGCTTGGCTCCTGATGCTACCGTCATGTCGTGGCACGGGATAGATGCAGGCCTGCAGGCCGTCAAGGAAGGGCATGATGTGATCTTCACACCCACACATTATTACTATCTCGACTATCATCAAGACCCTGCTCAGTTCCGGGCAGTTGGACGCCATGTGCCTCTGGAGAAGGTCTATTCCTTCGAACCGATGGCAAAGGACATTTCTCAGGCAGATGCCCATCATGTCTTAGGCGTGCAGGGCAACTTGTGGACGGAGCATGTTCAGGATGCCTGGCATGCCGAGATGATGCTCTATCCGCGTGTCTTCGCCATAGCAGAAACGGGCTGGAGTCAAGCTGAGAAGAAAGACTGGCCCGACTTCGAGCGTAGAGCTTCAGTCCTGTCAGCAGAAGCCCGCAAATGGGGTTATACCGTTTATCCGCCAAATTCACAACAATAACCTTTAATTCTATTGAGACAAATATGGCATACACAAGATTTGAGCAATCGGAAGAGGCCCAGCGAGAGGAGCTGATTCGCAAGATAGAGGCTTCTGTGAGGGGCATGTCCATACGCGAACTGGAGGCTTTATGTTACGAACTCAGCACGAAAAACTATATAAGCGAACGGATGTGACACAATTGCCTCTTGTTATGAAATTTCAAACTTCGAAAGCAATAGTGCAGATGAGAAGGTGGCTCTGGATGCTGACCGCAATACTGGCTTTAAGCTGTTCTGTGGTTCTGGCGGCTTGTGCCAATAGTAAGGCGACGGCTGGGAACGGGCTGCAGTCGGTTTCCATTGCCTCAACAGATTCACAAGTCTCTAAAGACGGAAAGGTTGCCGAAATCAAAAGTCGAGGCACTTTGCTTGTTGGTACGACAGGAGACTACCGTCCGCTTTCGTTTCGCGAGAGTGACGGCTCGTATTGGGGCTTTGGCATAGAGGTGGCAAAGGAGATTGCTAAGGAGTTGGGCGTGAAGGTTGCGTTCGTTCAGACCTCTTGGCCCACACTTTCTGCAGACGTGATGGCAGAACCTCAGACCTTCGATTTTGCTATTGGCGGCATCACCATCACGGATGCCAGGCGCGAGACGATGCTCATGAGCGAGGGCTATCTTTCTAACGGCAAGACCATCCTCTGCAGGGCTTCAGAGAGCAAGAGATACAAGTCGCTTACCGACCTGAACAAGCCTGAGGTGAGGGTGATGGTGAATCCAGGTGGGCTGAACGAGAAGTTTGCTCACGAGAACCTGTCGCATTCCACGATTATCGTTCATCAGAAGAACGAGGAAATTCCCACTCTCGTAGCAGAAGGAAAGGCTGACGTGATGATTACGGAAATTACGGAGGCTCCCTATTATGTGCAGGCTGACTCTCGTTTGGCAGCACCTCTCCTGAGCAAGCCTTTCAATCACGGAGAGATTGGCATCCTGATGCGGAAAGGACAGGACGACTTGCTCCAAGTAGTAAACGACATCATTCGGAAGATGAAGCGGAACGGCACGCTTCGACGCCTGAAGAAGGAGTGGGGGTTTTAAGAGTTAAGGGTTCTCGGATGCTCTAGCACCGAGGCGCGATTGTAGTCGCGGAGAAGAGTTAAGAGTTTAAGGGTTAAGCAATATATCTGAGCCTGATATCTTTTTTTGTATCAGCAATCATTCATAGTACTCGATTCGGAGTTCATCGCTCACGATATAGTCCTCTTGGTTGTCGTCATAGAGATAGACGATACGAAGTCCTCGATATGAGGCAGGAACCTGAAGCTTGTCGAGTAAATGCCAGCGAGGTCTGCCGAAGTCGTACGACGCGCGATCCAGAATGAGCCGATTACTTGTCCAGTCAAACTGGTAGTACCCTCCGCCTATACACTTGTCGTCGCCCAGAAGCAGGTCTTTGTGCTGGTTGACCATTCCCAGGCGCAAGAAGCCATCCATAGTTATGATGAACTTGGGTTGTTCCATAAACATTATGTTGCAAATTCTGGTGTAAAATTACGAAATATAAATAAGTTTTACAATTAGAATGAGCAGAATTCGCATGATATAATTCATTTTGTATCGACAAATCTATCAAATCAGGATATTCCTGCTCACTAATCCAAACGAAATGCTTAAATTTGTGGCTTGAAACGACATATATAAGGTTTGTTATGAAAAGGATACTAATGGCATTTTGCATAGTCCTGTTGGTCGCCTCAGTTGCAGCTCAGTCTGCAATCAAAAAGGTTTATAACGAAGACATTAATCCGCTGGAGCAGATAGACCATGCTATCGACCAGGCTAAAGCTAAGGGCAAGTTCGTGGTCTGTCAGGTTGGAGGAAACTGGTGCCCTTGGTGCCTTCGGTTTGCCGATTTCATTTCGAAGGATACAACCATCAGTAAAGTGATTGACGAGAACTTTGAGTACATCCACCGTGAACTACAATCCCCGCAAATCGGAAAATGAAGAAAAGCAGCAACAGGCAAGAGTCTTGATGGAAAGGCTCGAGAACTGTGGTCGCTTCGGGTTTCCTGTCTTTGTTGTACTCAACAAAGATGGCAAGGTGCTTCACATACAGGATTCCAGCTTCCTTGAAGAAGGTTAGGGGTACAATCAGGAGAAGGTGCTTCGCTTCTTCAAGGAAGGAAATCCTTATTTGTGTCAATGATTCAAATGTTGAAAGTGATGAAAATAACTGGGATTAATCAGACTAGGAATGGCAGATGCGGGGTGACTTGTGCTGAGAGATTAGATAGAAGGTGCTGTGAAAACAGATAGATGAATCAGAGAAAAAGGGAGGAATGTGCAGAGAAAAAGGTTTAAATGTGCTGTCGATTCCGTTCTGTTCCGCCCGCCCTCATATATTGGGGCGGCCGCCCCAATATATGAGGGCACTCGACCTTATCTGTCCGAGCGGCCGTCCAAAACCATTTTTAGACTGTTATTCATAGGAGAAAACTCCTTTTGTGCCAACAGCTATATTATTTTAGTAGCCAATTTTTAATTGTCAATTTAATGTTGTAACTTTGCACCGGAAGTGAACACGAATCAGACGATTTTGGCCGAAATAATAACATGATGTCACGCCCTACAACTGGCAATGCTACCTCGACTTCTTGGATGCAATTTGGCATTAAAGAACAGTACTTACACAAGACAATTCATGAGCACAAAACTGATTATATTTGATTTCGATGGAACATTGGGCGATACCCGTCGGAACATCGTCACCACGATGCAGATGACCATCTCCGAAATGGGGCTGCCTTGCCGTAGCGAGCAGCAATGTGCTTCCACCATCGGGCTCCCGCTGGCAGGCTGTTTCGAGACGCTCTTTCCTGACCTCCAGCCTGACCGGATTCAACTTTGTGCTGAGACTTATAGAAGACTTTTCGACGAGAACCTTCGTGCCATCAAACCCCAGTTGTTCCCTCGTGTCGCAGAAACATTGAAAGCCCTCAAGATGCAAGGATTCGTGCTCACAATTGCCTCCTCGCGTTCGCATGCTTCATTGTCTGAACTCACGAAAGATTTGGGCATATCGGGCTGCATATCGCTCCTGATTGGAGCCGACGATGTGGTGAATGCAAAACCCAATCCAGAACCGGTTCTTAAGACGCTAACTGCTATGCAATTCTCTAAAGATGAGACACTTGTTGTGGGCGATATGGCAGTCGATATCCTGATGGGAGCAAATGCAGGCACCAAGACTTGTGGCGTGACCTGGGGCAACGGAACAAGGGCAGAACTGGAAGAGGCTGGCGCAGATTATATCATCGGCGACATTGGTAAACTCATAAAAATAGTGAGCCCTGTCTTTTGACAAAGCTCACAAATCTTTTCCTGTCTCTTTATTCTGCCTCTCGGCACTTCTGGACCAATCTTTTTCCCAATTCGTAGGCATTCTTGAGGTCAGTCTCGAAATGCTCGTCACGATATTTGCGCTTCTCTTCTTCCGAAAAGAGGTTAAAGTCATAACGCGAATAGTCGTTGAACTGATAGGTATTGCAGACGTAAAGCGTTTCAGAGTATCCGTATATGTCGGCCATCACCTTCGTGTTCTCCTCTAAAATAGGTGGATAGCCGATTTCTTTCATGTAATCTCTGGGGCAGTTCATCGTAAAAATCATGGCAGTTGGAATCACTTTGTCGCGAAGACAGATGTGCTTGCCGTTCTCGTAGAGATAGGTGCCGATGGGGAACATCAGTCGCTCCATAAACGAGCGAATCTCACCTGTCGGATAGCTGTAATAAACGGGCGAGCCAAGCACAATGACATCGGCCTCTCTGCAACGCTCCAGGATGGGACGAAGGTCATCTTTCAAGGCGCAAACGCCATTCGTTTTCGAGTTCTTGATCTTGCAGGCAAAACAACTCTTGCAGCCCTTGAAATCAATGTCGTAGAGGTTCACCAGCTCGCATTCTGCTCCAGCGTCCTGAGCACCCTTCATGGCACTCTCCAATGCCTTGAATGTGTTCCACTTCTTTCGTGGGCTGCCGTTAATAAAGATTGCCTTTAATGTTTTGTTTTCCATAGTATTAAGTTTGTTTATTTGATTTGTTGTGTAATGTTACTTCAAGGCTGGCAGGATGTAATCCCATATGAGGTTTTGCTCAGCTTGCATGTCGTTCAGTTGGGCTGTATTGACGACTACAGCATCTTTCTCTGGAATGATGATGATGTATTGCCCGCCAGCTCCATCAGCACGGAAAGCATTATGGCGGCAACGCCACATCTGGTAGCCGTAACCTTGCACCCAATCGCTATTCTCGAGCGTCAGCCCGCTCTCGTTCACCTTGTCTGCCCTGACCCATGAGGGTTGGCAGGGCACTTGCTTGCGCGTCATCTCGATGGCGTAGTCTTTTGGCAGCACCTGTTTGCCTTTCCATTTGCCTTTTTGCAGCAAGAGCTGTCCCATCTTCGCCAAATCTTCGGTCTTCAGATATAGTCCCCAACCTCCACAATTGATGCCTTGCGGACTCTCCTCCCAACGAGGCTTCTCTATACCGAGAGGGTCAAAGAGGCGTGACTGCAGATAGTCCACAACTTTCTGTCCTGTAACCTTTTGCACGATAGCTGAGAGCATGTATGTGCCCATGCTATTGTAGCAGAAATATGTGCCTGGCTCATGTTCTACAGGCCATGAGAGGAAGGTCTTGACCCAAGTATCATCATCTTTCCTTCGAGGCTCGGAATCGTGTCCACAATTCATGGTAAGCAGGTTGCGAATGGTTATCTTCTTCAGGTTCTCCGAAGGAAGGGCAGGCAGGTCATCGGGGAAGAAAGAGACCAGTTTGTCATCGAGCGAGAGCAGTCCTTCGCCGATAGCAAGCCCCACAGCAGCCGAGGTGAATGTCTTGCTCACGCTGTTCAGGATGTGCGGCTTCTCGGCTTCAGCTCCGTTCAGCCATTTCTCGTAAAGCACTTTCCCATGCTGCAATACCATTACGCTATGGATGTTAAGTTTTTGGTCTGCAGCAGCTTGAATGTATTTCTCCATAGCCGAATTAAGTGTGCTTTGAGGCTTTGCTCGTTTTATCGCAGCCACTTTCTTCGGCATTTCTTTTGGCAGGTTTTTAGTCAGGGCTTTGCCGTCTATGCAGCAAAGACAAAGACAGAGCAGACAAATGAATCTTGTTGTTATATGCATATTAGTAAACATTAGAGTTATTCTTCGCTGAGTTTTGCCAAACCGCCTTCGGAGGTTTCTTTGTAGAGCGATGGCAAGTCTTTTCCTGTTTGTTTCATGACACGAACCACGCGGTCGAAGCTTACCCTGTGCTGTCCATCGGAAAGCGAGGCGTAGAAGTTTGCGTCGAGGGCACGAGCGGCGGCAAATGCGTTGCGTTCGATGCAAGGGATTTGCACCAAACCACATACGGGATCGCATGTCATGCCGAGGTGATGCTCAAGTCCCATTTCAGCCGCATATTCTATTTGAGCCACGCTACCGCCAAAAAGTTGGCATGCCGCTGCAGATGCCATGGCGCTGGCAACGCCCACTTCTCCCTGACAGCCTACGTCGGCACCCGAAATGCTGGCATTCTCTTTGACAAGATTGCCTATCAATCCGGCTGTGGCGAGGGCGTGAAGAATGCGTTCTTCGGAGAATAAATGGTTGTGCCCCAGATGATACAGGACTGCAGGAAGTACGCCGCAAGAACCGCATGTCGGAGCCGTCACGATGAGTCCTCCGGAAGCATTCTCTTCGCTTACGGCAAGGGCATAGGCATAGACCAGTCCCGAACTCTGCAGGTTGGCTTTATAGCCCTTCGCTTTCGTGTAATAAATGGGAGCCTTTCGTTGCAATCCAAGCGGACCGGGGAGGACGCCTTCGTGGTCAATTCCGCGCTCCACAGCATCTTGCATAACTCGCCAAACCTCTCGCAGGTAGTCCCAAATCTCTTGTCCCTCGCATTGCTCCACATACTCCCAGAAAGCATGTCCAGTCTCTTGACACCAAGCCATGATGGCTTTCATAGTTGTGAGCGGATAGAGTGGGGCGTCGTCGGTTTGCGAAATATCTTGCTCTTCACCTTCAGAAAGTGCGCCTCCGCCAACACTATAAACCGTCCATTCGTCCACGAGAGAACCATCAGGCTGGCGTACTGCAAACTTCATCCCGTTAGGGTGGAAGGGCAGGAAGACCGAGGGTTCCCAATGAATGGTGACCGCTCCATGAGGCTCCAGGATGCTGAGGATGGCAACGTCCGTCAAGTGACCTTTGCCCGTAGCAGCAAGCGAGCCATAGAGTGTGACGTCGAAAGCCGTTGCTTCCGGATGCTTCTCGAGGTACTCGATGGCAGCAGCCTGTGGTCCCATTGTATGGCTGCTTGAAGGCCCAATGCCGATGCGATATAGTTCTCTTAGTGATTTCATAATCTATCTGTTATTCAGGTATTTATCAAACAATTTGCGAAGTAAGGCTTCATCATCTATCATCTTGCGTAACTCTTCCAGTCGAAGGGCATTTGGCGAGTCGTCGAACCATAGTTTCAGGTAGCCTCCGCGACCATATTTCTCCTTTAGATGAGCCACCATTCGCTTGAAATGTTCCTCGCGGTCCAACTCCGGATAGTGGTCCAAACCGAATTGGACAGTCCGTTCGATGATGTTCAGCGGGTCGATGTATCGGTCTGCTTCAGCCACGATGCGACCATAAATGGTTCGAGGCTCGTGGCCGGCAGAGGCGCGATGGTCTTCCGCGGCATCAGCCATCATGGCAATCTGTTCCTCTGAGAACCAGCGACGCAGGTTCTGATCTGCTTGTATGATTCTGGCAGAGGCTTCGTGATGATGCTCACGACCTTCGGAGAGTCCCGTGTCATGATAGGCAGCAATGGCATAAACCATGTTGATGTCCACATCCATACGTTCGGCTAAGTCCATGCTCTGACGGATGACCATTCGGGCATGATCCTGCTGATGAGCCTTATCGAAAGCATCATATCGAGGCAGGATTTTTGCCTCGATATATTGCAGAAGGTCTTGATTTATAGATTTTTGCGTCATCTCTGTACTTGGTTCTACAAACCTTTCGCCCAATCCTCGATGTCTTTCTTCGAAGCGCGATTCAGCAGCTTGCCTTCCTTCCAATTGAGGTTAGGATAGGCGTTTTTCAAGTCTTCACAAGACTGCTTGATGCTGCTGCCGCCAGATGTTGCGAAGGGAATGACGGTCTTTCCCTTGAAGTCGTAAGCCTCCATGAAGGTGTTGATGATGGTGGGGCAGGTGTTCCACCAGATGGGGAAGCCCACGTAGATGACATCGTATTTCTTCATGTCGGAGAGTTTCCCGGTGATGGCAGGACGCGAGCTTTTGTCCTTCATCTCCACAGAAGAGCGGCTTTGCTTGTTGCGCCAATTGAGATCGGCATCAGTATAAGGTTGTTCGGGCTTGATTTCGTGCAAGGTCGCCTTCGTCACCTCAGCAAGTTGTTGGGCAGCAGCCTTCGTCGTACCAGTTGCCGAGAAGTATGCCACCAGAACTTTCGTGCCCTTGCTTTCCTTTTGTTTCTTCGTCTGTGAACTTGCACTCAGGCAAATCGTCAGGAGTGCAACAATCATTAATGCAATCTTCTTCATAATATAAAGGTATATAGTTACTAAAGCATTTTTCTTAACTCTTCCAGCACTTTCAGGTCGGCAGGAAGCCATTTCACGCTGTCCATTTCGTCCTTCTGGAGCCACTTTGCCGCTTCGTGCTCATTGAGGCTCAGTCCATCCGAAAGCAGCGAGCAAAGGAAGCAATGCATCCTGAGCCTGAACTTCGGATAGTCGTATTCCACTGTACAGAGGAAGTCGTCCACCGAGATTTCTGCCGACAGTTCCTCGCGAATCTCGCGCCGTAGTGCCTTTTCTCGAGTCTCGCCAGCCTCCATCTTTCCTCCAGGGAACTCCCACCAGTCTTTCCATTCGCCATAGCCTCTTTGCGTGGCGAAGATGCAGTCTCCCTTGCGGATAATGGCAGCAACGACTTCAATCTCTTTCATGCAGAATATGTTATTTCTCTCGCAAAATTACAAAAAAAAGAGGAAAGAGGTATGATGAGTGAAGAATTATTTCGTAAATTTGCACTATAAATGTCCTTATTTCATATGAAACAGATTGTCCTTTGGCTTCGCATTATTCGTCCGCAAACTCTTTTCGCGTCTCTTTGTCCGGTTTTGGTCGGTCTGATGGTTGCCCAAACACATATCCCACAATCCAGTTCCACTATGAAACTGACGGCTTTACTGACCGTTCTATGTGCTCTTGCTTTACAAATTCTCAGCAACCTCATAAATGATTACTACGACTACAAGCGCGGCACAGACAAGCAGGGCAGGGTAGGCTTCAAACGTGCATTGGCAGAGGGATTGGTCAGCGAACGTGAGATGCTTACCGCTTGCCTTGTCACCCTTTCGATAGCCCTGATTCTTGGAGCAGTTCTCTGTTACATCGGTGGTTGGGTAATTGTGGTCATCGGCATTACAGCCATCCTGTTTGCCTGGCTCTATACTGCCACACCTTATTCGCTTTCCTACCTCGGCATTGCTGACATCTTTGTGTTCCTCTACTATGGCGTTATCGCTACATGGGGAACGGTCTGGCTGCAATTCCAGTCAGCAGAGCAGCCTTTCGACTTCAGCCTTTTTACACCTGTCTATGCAGGAGCAGTATGCGGACTTATCTCGATGTGTGTGCTGGCCATCAACAACATTCGCGATGTGGATGACGACCGCTTGGTTGGCAAGCGCACCATTCCCGTCAGGGTGGGGAAGACGTGGGCACTTGTACTCTTAGGAGTCGTAGTAGCCCTCATGCCTCTATTTGCTTGGCTAGCCTTTGGACTGAACTGGGCTGTTGGTATTATCATCCCAGCCATTGTTCTGTATCTCAATGTCTTGCGAGCAAAAGGAGCCCAGTACAACCTTTGCCTGCTTCAGGCAGGTGTTGTCAACCTCGTCTATGTTGTTCTCGTATGGATGAGCATCTGAAAAGGGGGTGTTCCTAAACCCTCTAGTGAACTTCATCAAATCCACACGAGGATTTCATCAAATCCACACGAGGATTTCGTCAAATCCACACGAGGATTTTGCCAAATCCTCACGTCGATGTTGCCAACACTTCTTATAAATTATAATTCTATTGGCGCGTGGGGGCTTTCTTGTTTTGTGATTGCACTTTTTTAGCCTTTCGGAGAAGATAACTTTGCCGCTTATGGTACATTATCGCAAATAAATTTGAATTTATTTGGTTCGAATCCTCAAAAAAACTATCTTTGTGACGAAATTGCCATAATATAGGAGCAATTATAAAGCGACAAGAATAAAACTACAACTTATAACATTCATAAAAACATGAAAAGATTTACCCTATCCATCCTGATGCTCTGTTCCACCATCATGATGACGGCAGAACCAGTCGGCAAACAATCGGCGCTCTACACTGCCCAGAACTACATGCTTGCGAAAGGCAAAACCATCCAGTCTGCTCAGCCCTCCTTCAAATCCACGAGAAAAAGCGCTGCGCAAGCCTCGGATGATGCCTACTACTACGTTTTCAATGCCGGAAACGACGGTGGCTATGTCATTGTGTCTGGTGATGACCGCACAGAACCTATCCTCGGATACGTGGACCATGGTTCGTTCGACCCTGAGAATATCCCCGAGAACATGCGTTCGTGGCTGCAAGGATATAGCGATGAAATCAAGTACATTGTGGAGAACAATATCCAGCAAGGCGATCCTCGCATCAAGAAACGCAACAAAGTGCGCGGCACCAAGCACAGCGTGCCCGAACTGCTTACTACCAGATGGAACCAGGGAAGGCCATACAACCTCACCTGTCCTGACTACTATCTGGAAAAAGACAAGAATGAGGAGACCTCTCTTCCACTGAGAAATGGCCCTGCGACAGGCTGTACAGCTACAGCAATGGCTCAGACAATGGCCTACTACAGGTATCCTGACAAGACGAAAGCCATTATCCCCGCCTACAGCATAACCTATACGTCAGAAAAAGACGGATCGAAGAAAACCACCACGCAAAAGGCTATTCCACGCAACACACCAATTGACTGGGATAACATGTTCGACACATATTCCTGGGAAGATGGTCATGTAGCCAATGTGCACGACTCGGCCGTTGCCAACCTGATGCACTACTGCGGACAAGCAGTAAACATGCACTATGGTCCATCCTCCGGCGCGAACTTCAACGCTGAGGTCTTCATCAAGTATTTCGGTTACGACAATAGTGCCTACAGAGGCAATCGCAGCGACTACAGCATAGACGATTGGTTCGATATGTGCTATAAGGACATTTCGGAGGGCTATCCCGTCTGCTTCGCCGGGTTCTCGTCTGGCGGCGGACATGCGTTCGTGCTCGACGGCTTCGATGGCGACAACCTCTTCCACGTGAACTGGGGCTGGGGAGGCGGCAGCAACGGCTGGTTCCTCGTCGGAATTCTCAATCCGGGCGATAACAGCGGTATCGGTGCAAGTAGCAGTAGCGACGGTTACAGCATGGGACAGTATGCACTCTTCAACCTTCGCCTGCCCGACACCAATAGTGCCGACACATATCTTTTCATAAAAGACGTTACAACAACAGGCACTTCCATCAAGGCAACCTTCGAGAACAGGACTGGAGCTTCGGGTAGTTTCCATACGGGTATTGTCAGAATGGAAGACGACGGCACTTACTCACTCGTTGGTAGTCAGCAGACCATCTCTGGAATGGCTAACAACACTACGCAAACCAAGACTTTTGCCATCAAAGGTAAACTCCCAGAAGGCACCTACAAACTCTCGCCAGCCAGCAAAGCTACAAGGAACACGGAATGGCGACCCAAGTACAACCTATACAACCACTACATTGAAGCTGTTGTAGATAGCGAGGGCAACGTTACGTTAACGCCTGTCGATATCAATAACGGCAACGATATCAGCATAGACACAATTGTCTTCCCAGGCACTCGCATTGTCGGAAAGGAGCAGGAAGTGAAAGTGACCTACCGCAACAATGGCAACGAATATTTCAGAGAAATTCACTTCTTCGCAAGCAAAACACAAGACAAGATTTATACAGAGCATCGCGCTCCTGTAGCCGTAAGAAAAGGCGAGACTGTAGATGTCTCCTATTTCTTCAAACCCGAAGAGACCGGCACATACAACCTCTGGTTCTGCACGAGCAACAATGGAAGCGGAGTGGTCGGTCAAGGCACAGTGGAAATCATCGAGGAAGCACAAGCTGTCAAAGCCAACCTCTCAGTCAGTTCCATGACTGTAACCAATTTGGTCAGCAGCATAGCCTATGGCAACCGACTGGTCGGAAAAGTCTCTATCAGGAATAATGCGAAAGTCCCATACAACGGCGGCGTACGTCTCCAGATTTGGACACAGTATGGCGGCAGCGGTTCGGCATATAGCGGATCAAGCCAAACACACAACATCGATGTGCTTGCCGGCAAAGTAGCCACTGTGGATTTCACCTTCGACAACCTCGCACCAGACAACAAGTATTTCGTCGCCGTCAATTATGTTAACCAAGATGGTAGCCTGACTAGTGGCGGAGTATGGGATCACGGCTGGATGATGAAAGATGGACTTTGCTACTGGAAGTACGATGGCACCATTGCCGCTATGGCCTATAAGAGCACCATCTCCTTCGCAACCGCTACTGCAAGTGGCGTCTATGCAAATTGCACAGGAAAGATCTCGCGCTTGACGCCAAGCAGGAACAATCCCAACGTAATTTATGCATTTGGAGAAGGAAAAGAAACGCCAGCTAATTTGGATACTACAAACGTCGTGAAAGGCAAACACGCCGACCACATCTGCCTCATAAACAGCAAACCATACTATGTTCCAGTATCCTTTGATGCCGACACCGCTTCCTACACCTATACCTTCCCCGAAACAGAGAAGGGAACAGGATGGCACGCCATTACAATGCCCTTCGAAGTGGACTCTATCTATGTGGATGACGAATACGTCTCGCTCGACGATACACTTAAGCACTTTTGGATATACGAGTTCACAGCCGAAGGCGATAATGGTGAAGTAATCTTCGCACCAGCCAAAGTGTTGAGAGGAGCCACACCGTACATCATTGCAGCTGACTCCACGATGGCAGGACGTTCTATCGTCTTCCGCTCGCTCGACGTTCCGTTCTTCAAGACTGGTTCTGACAAGATGGTAGTCACTTCGCCAGATTATCAGTTCCATGGTACAACGTTTGCCCCCAAACTTAAAGATTGTTACATGCTGAACGAAGAGGGAACTGCCTTTGAGTATGTTACTACAACAAAAACTCTCAATGCCCAATCTTCTTACTTCACCACGAATCTGCCTGAAGAATTGCAGCCAGAAAGCATCGTCCTGCCCGACGTTCCAGTAGTGCAAATGCATGTGACAACCCTCGACGAGATGGCTACTAATGAAATCGTTGCAGGCAAATACGACCAGATTACCCTGAAGCGTGCATTCGAAGCCGGATGGAACACCATCTGTCTGCCCTTCGAAATCAGTGACGTGGAAACCATCTTTGGAGAAGGCTCCAAAGCATATTCATTCCTTGGCTTCGTTCAGGGAGAACTTGACTTCCTGAATACCGATAAACTCGAAGCTGGTCAGCCCTACATCATCTATCTCCCCAACGCCATCACAGAGGATATCGTCTTGACAGACATCCAGATTGACGCAAGCAACACCAGCGCTGGATACATATTCGTGAACGGTGCTTATTTCCACGGCACATACTTCCCCTTCACAGAAATCGTGACAAGAGCAGAGGTGATTAACTTCTATGTCCTGAACACCGACGGTTCGATTACAATATACGACGAAGAGGCTGGCTTAGGTGGTTTCCGAGGCTACTTCGAACTGCCTGTAGAAGAGGGAGAGGAGGAAGTAATTCTCCGTCCCTATGATGACCCAACGGGAATCAATTCCATCTCTAATTCCCTGATAAAGGGTCAGACAATCTATAATCTTGCCGGTCAACTCTTGAACAAGACCCAAAAGGGCATCAATATTGTAAACGGAAAGAAGATTATAATCAAGTAGCTTAACAAACTGCGCTTGGCCTTGTTCCCATTCGGGAGTAGCCAAGCGCAGTTTGTATCTCCTCAGAACTAAAACTAACAACAATTATCTTTAAATGAAAAGGTTGTCTTTATCTTTCCTGACATTCTGCTGTATCATGATGGTCAATGCAGAACCTGTTGGGAAACGAGTTGCGCTATACACTGCACAGAACTACATGCTGGCAAAAGGCAAAAGCATCCAGTCAGCTCAGCCTTCCTTTAAATCCACAAGAAAAGGCGCCGCGCAAGCCTCGGATGATGCCTACTACTATGTTTTCAATGCCGGAAACGACGGTGGCTATGTCATTGTGTCTGGCGATGACCGCACAGAGCCCATCCTCGGATACGTGGAGCGAGGCTCGTTCGACCCCGATAACATCCCCGAAAACATGCGCTCGTGGCTGCAATTCTATGCTGACGAAATAAAATACATCATAGACAACAATATTCAGCCAGACTCTCCCCTTCTTAAGAAACGCAACAAGATTCGTGGCACGAAGCATAGCATCCCCGAGCTAATGAGTTCACGCTGGAATCAAGGTAACCCCTATAACATTACCTGCCCCAAGTACTACAAAGGCAACGGCTCTCTTGCTTATCCTGCAACAGGTTGTGCTGCGACTGCAATGGCGCAGGTCATCAACCATTACAAGTTCCCGGAAAAGACAAAAGGCCTCATTCCGAAAATCTCCAAAACATACAAACTGGATGATGGTACGGAAAAGACTGTAACGACAGAGGATATTCCGCGCAACACTCCTATTGATTGGGAGAACATGTGCGACACATATTCTTGGGAAGATGGTCATGTGGCCAATGCTCAGGACTCGGCTGTAGCCAACCTGATGTACTATTGTGGGCAGGCCTTGAAGATGGGCTATGGCGCTACTTCTGGTGCCGACACATCCAGGTCGCGTGATGCTCTTGTAAACTATTTCGGTTTCGACGATAGTGCCTTTTGGGGGAGTCGCGCCAATTATGGCATTGACGAATGGTTCGATATGCTCTATAATGAACTGGAAGCCGGTTATCCTGTGCTTTATCGCGGGCACTCGTCTGGCGGTGGACATGCATTCGTGCTCGATGGTTTCGACGGAGAAGAACTGTTCCACGTCAACTGGGGCTGGGGAGGAGGAAGCAATGGTTGGTTCCTCGTTGGCATCCTTAATCCACACGACACGAGCGGTATGGGTGCAAGTAGCAGCAGCGACGGATACAGCATGACTCAAGGCGGTGTGTTCAATCTTCGCTTGCCCGACAACATCAAGGCAGACACATATCTTAATATTAAAGACATTAGCATCAGTGGCACATCTGTCAAAGCTACGTTCGAGAACCTAACAGGCCTTAAAAGCAGTTTTAATACGGCTGTCGTGAAACTGGAAGACGATGGAAGTCTGTCTCTTGTGGGCAGTCAGCAGACCATCTCCAGCATGGCCAACAATACCACGAATGCCAAGACCTTTGCCATCAACAATAAACTTCCCGAAGGAACCTACAAGCTCTCTCCTGCGAGCAAACCGGTAAGGAGTGACAAATGGAAAGCCAAATATAACCTGCGCGACCAGTATATCGAAGCCATTGTTGATTCGGAAGGCGTTCCAACAATGCGTATCGTCAATCCGGTTTATGACATCAGCATTGACACCATCATCTTCCCTGGTACACGCATTGTGGGACAAGAGCAGGAAGTGAAGGTCGTCTTCCGTAACAATGCCGACGAGTATTTCAAGGTCATATATTTCTTTGCCAGCAAGACTCAGGTGAAGACCTACACAAAGAGCAAATCGATGGTTGCGGTCCGAAAGGGCGAGACCGTAGAAGTGTCTTTCTTCTTCAAGCCCGAAGAGACAGGCACCTACAATCTCTGGTTCTGCACTAGTGACAAAGGCGAAGGTTTGGTGGGGCAAGGCTCGATGGAAGTCATAACGGAGGCGGAAGCAGAGAAGGCGAATCTTGCCGTCAAGTCGTTTGACATTCATAACCTCGTCAGTGGAGTCGCTTGTGGCAAACGTCTTATCGGCAAGGCTACTATCCAGAACAATGACAACAAAGACTTTCGCGGAAGCATACGTCTGCAGTTGTGGAAACAGAAGGTTGGCAGCAACTCTGCTACAAGTAGTTCTACCCGCACGTATAACGTTGACATAGCTGCTGGTGGTACAACCGATGTGGAGTTCAACTTTGATAACCTTTCTGAGGGTAATTATTATCGAGTCAAAGCAATGTATGGCAATCAGGAAGGAAGCCTAACCAATGGTGGCCTTTGGGATCATAAGTGGGAAATGAAGGAAGGTGTCATTTACTGGAAGAATGACGGTTCTGTTGCCGGACTGGCATATCGCAGTATAATCTCAGTCAACAGGGTTTCCCTTTGTGGCTTGTTTGCAGATTGTGGCAGCAGGATTTCACGTCTTACACCATGCGAGGACAACCCCAACGCTATCTATGCTTTTACCGAAAGCATGGCGCTTCCGACTAACATCGACGCTTATAATGTGGTGAGTGGCAATCACGCCAGACACATCAATCTGTATGACGGCAATCCCTTCTTCCTGCCAACCAGTTTCGAGGCAGACAGTGCGTCCTATACTTATACGTTCCCTGAAACAGAGGCTGGCACGGGTTGGCACGCTATCACAATGCCTTTCGAGGTTGACTCTATATTCGTGGATGACGAATTCGTTTCGCTCGACGATACGCTCAAGCACTTCTGGATTTACGAATTCGCAGCTCAAGGTGATGGAGAACTCATCTTCGCTCCTGCAACTGTGCTGCGTGGAGGCACACCATACATCATTGCTGGCGACGCCAATATGGCTGGTCATTCTGTTGTTTTCCGTTCGCAAAACGCATCATTCTTCAAGTCTGGCACAGACAAGATGGTCGTCTCTTCGCAGCACTATCTGTTCCGTGGCAACACACTTTCACCAGTTGTCAAGGATTGTTATGTCATGAATCAGGAAGGAACAGCCTTCGAATATGTCACGGACGACACGCCTGTGTCTGCTCTGAGCGCTTACTTTACCACTCGTTTGCCTGCGGATATGCGTCTGCCAAGCATTGTGTTGCCGGATGTGCCAGTAAGCAACGATGTAGATCCTGACGGCATAACTTCTCCCCGAACCACGCTTGACGGAAAGGACTTCCACAAACAAGGCTCGACGATTGTTAACCTTGCCGGTCAAAGACTCAGCAAGATGCAGAAAGGCATCAACATTGTGGGCGGAAAGAAGATACTCCGATAGGGATGATTCTCCACAAAAAGAAAGGCAACTTGTCTCGCGACAGGTTGCCTTTTTCGGTATTAACTATTTAAGGTAAAAAGATTGTTTAGTCAACATTGACACTGCAAAGATAATACTTTTTACGGTAATAGCAAGAAACAAAGCCTAACTTTTTATGCATATAGGCATAATAAGGTACATTTTTCCCCTTTGTCCTGCGAGTATTTTGGAATTTTGCCGTATATTTGCACATTATATAAGACATTAAACTCGACATTTATGGTAGAGACTACAGGCACAGTTGAGGAGAAGAAGAGCCTCAATTTCATAGAACAGAAGGTAGAGAATGATTTGGCGGAAGGCAAGAATGGTGGACGCATTCAGACGCGTTTCCCGCCCGAACCGAACGGCTATCTTCACATCGGACACGCGAAGGCCATCGCGCTTGACTTCGGTATCGCAGAGCAATATGGCGGCAAATGTAACCTCCGCTTCGACGATACAAATCCGACGAAGGAAGATACGGAATACATCGAGAGCATCGAGAACGACATCAAATGGCTGGGGTTCCAGTGGAATAATGTGTACTATGCGAGCGATTACTTCCAGGAACTTTGGGACTTTGCCGAGTGGCTCATCATGCAGGGACGTGCCTATGTGGACGAGCAGAGCGCTGAAGTCATCGCACAACAAAAGGGTACAACGACGAAGCCCGGCACCAACAGTCCTTTCCGAGACCGTCCTGCAGAAGAGAGCCTCAAGCTGTTCCGCTTCATGAACAGCGGCGAAGCAACTCCCGGAACACTCGTGCTTCGTGCAAAGATCGATATGGCTCACCCGAATATGCTCTTCAGGGATCCTCTTTTATATCGTGTCATGAACATTCCCCACATTCGGACTGGCAACAAATGGAATGCCTATCCGATGTACGACTTCACCCACGGACAGAGCGACTACCTGGAGGGTGTGACGCATAGCCTCTGCACGCTCGAGTTCGTGGAGCACCGTCCCCTCTATGACCTCTTCGTAACTTGGATGAAGGAGTACAAGGGCGAGACCGACAACATTGAGGACAACCGTCCGCGCCAAACGGAGTTCAACAAGCTGAACCTCAGCTACACGCTCATGAGCAAGCGCAATCTGCTGGCTCTCGTCAAGGAGGGTTTGGTGAGTGGATGGGACGACCCACGCATGCCGACCATTTGCGGCTTCCGTCGTCGCGGGTATAGTCCCGAAAGCATCCGTGGTTTCATCAAGAAGATAGGCTACACCACCTTCGATGCCCTTAACGAGATGGCGCTCCTGGAGAGTGCTGTTCGCGAGGACCTCAACAGTCGCGCCATCCGTGTCAGCGCTGTCCTCGACCCCGTGAAGGTCGTCATCACGAACTACCCCGAAGGTCAAACTGAGCAACTTACCGCCATCAACAATCCCGAGAATGAAGCCGACGGAACCCACGAGGTTACCTTCAGCCGCGAAATATGGATTGAACGCGACGACTTCCAGGAAGAGGCAGAGAAGAAGTTCATGCGCCTCGCTCCCGGAAAAGAAGTGCGACTGAAGAACGCATATATAATAATGTGTACCGGTTGCACCAAGGATGCTGATGGAAACATTACGGAAATCCAGTGCACATATGACCCCGAAACGCGCAGCGGAATGCCCGGGGCTGACCGAAAGATCAAGGGAAAGACCTTGCATTGGGTAAGCTGTCAGCACGCCGTCAAAGCCGAAGTCAGGCTCTACGACAGGCTTTGGAAGGTGGAAAACCCGCGCGACGAACTCGCTGCTATTCGCGAAGCGCAGGACTGCGACGCGGTGACTGCCATGAAGCAAATCATCAACCCAGACAGCCTCGCAGTTCTCAAAGACTGTTACATCGAGGAGTATGCGGCAACGATGAAGCCCCTCTCGTACCTCCAGTTCCAGCGAATCGGCTACTTCAACGTAGATACCGAGAGCACTCCGGAGCACCTCGTCTTCAACAAGACCGTAGGTCTGAAGGACACTTGGGCTAAAAAATAGACCCATTCAGCATGTTTAGTTACTCAACACAACAGGCCTAGTTGGTTGATTCATCATGATGAATCAAAGTATTTGACGTGTTAAGTTACCCGACAAAACATGTTAAGATGACAAAGTAAACGTGTTAAGTAGACAAACTAAGCCTGTTAAATCGGCAAACAGTAAACAGATAAATCGTTAATTAAAGAGGTGGAAGACAGCAATCAATACTATCAGTCTCGGCATTTCCTCAGGTTGCTTCATCGGTATGAAAAGGCAATCTCGGAGGGGCAAACGCCTTATATGGAGGCGGATGAGCTGACGGATATTGCCGAATACTACATGTCGGGCAAGCAGGACGCCAAGGCTAATCAGGCCATTCAGGCTGCCATCGATATGCATCCGGACAGTGTAGATCCGCAAATCTTCCTGGCTCGACAGCGAATGTTTTATGGTAAACTCGACGAAGCACGCAACATAATCGACGGCATCACCGAGCAGGATGACCAGGAAGTCATCTATATCCGGGCCGAGTTGCTCATCAAGGAAGGACAGGCAGACAAGGCATCCGATTTCCTCCTCGAGCAAATGCCGATGATGCAGGACAGTCTCGACACCTATCTCTACGATTGTGTCTCCATCTTTATGGACTACGACAGATGGGAATTGGCACAGGATTGGCTGCTCCAACTCAAGGATAACTACCCCGATCACCCGCGTTTGCCCATCATGGAGGCCGAGATAAAGATGGGGCTCGACGACTATGAAAGCGCTTACACACTTCTCAAAGCGATTCTCGAAGAAGAGCCTTATTGCTCCGAAGCCTGGAACCTCTTGGCCGAGACCTGTGTTGCTCTTGACAACATGGCTGAGGCAATCGAGGCTGCCGACTACTCTCTCGCCATCAATCCGCAAGACAACAATGCCCTCCTGATGAAGGCAAATGCTTTCATGCATGAGGGTCAAATGCCCGAAGCGATAGAGCATTACAGGAAATATCTCGAGGTGCAACCGGACGATCTCAGCGTCACGCTTTCGCTTGCATTGTGTTACTGCAACGAGGAACGCTTCAAGGAAGTGCTGCCTTTGCTCGATAAGGCTGAGCAGTATGCACTCAAACTGCCCGACAGAGAAGCAGATCTCTCGCAGATTCTGCAGCTTAAAGCCTTCGCTTTGAGCCGTTTGGATAGGACCTCCGAAGCAATAAGTCTCGTGGAAAAGGCAAAGGAATATACCGACGAAACGTTGCTCTGGAAGTGCTACATGACAGAGGGAGACATCTATCTGCAAGCCAAACAGACCAAGTTGGCCGAGGATCACTTCACCATAGCACTTGAGAAAAGTCAGGAGAAGGGCGATACGCTCTTCAACATTGCACTCTCTTACAGCAATGCAGGCTATAATGATGTGGCTATTGATCTGCTCGATGATGTCTGGACAATATGTGGTACGCAGGAAGGTAAGTTCGTCGTTCCATATCTGGCGAACTGTTATCTTCGCAAGAACGACATGGAGAACTTCCTCATGTACCTGAAGTTGGCACCCTATTGCGACCGTGAAGCCACCCGAATCCTCTTTCGTGATCGCTTCCCAGACATCGATCCGGAAGACTACTACGCCTATGCCTACAAGGAAGTTCACGGCGTCTTCCCGAAGGATTACAACGAAGATCTTCCCTTTTAGACAGCATACAAAAAAGCCTTCCACTCAGGAAGGCTTTTCGTTTGCAACATCTTATCGAATAGAACCTGCAATGACGCGACTCTGTCCGCCCTGCGAACGGATGTACATTCCTTGCGGAAGAGAACTTGGAGAGCTGATTGGCTGGCCCAACATATTATAATATCGAACCGGTCCCGAAGCGTTGTCTTTCATCGAAGCACTTGCCTCCGGAGTCTGGATGGCAGTGGGATTGCTGGGAGCCGGCGTTACAACAAAGTTGTCGAAGCGCAACACACTATCATGCGCCCTGAAGCCTGCCCGGCCGGTTATGAAGGGAACTGGGTCGGTATAGGTAATGAGAGGCTTACTCATGTCATCGAGATAGCAGCGGATAGTGGCACCTTCCACCTCAACTTTCATGTGGTGAGGCTGGCTGAGGTCAATGTTATGGCTGACGGTAGAAAGTGCTTGCCAGCCAAAATTATGCTTGCCCAAAGTAGAAGACGAGCCGCTGGCAAGGAACACATAGCCTTGCAAGAAGTCTGTGCCGAGCACGGGATTGTCGTCAGCTCCACCGGTGCTGGCGTTGGTTGTGCGGAAGAGGAGACCTCCGTTGGTGCCTCCCGAGCCATAGATAACATCGCATTCTACGGTGTAATCGGTCAGATGGATGTCGTCGAAGCCACCCATCAGCATCTTGCCATACCTTCCTGTCGATTCCAATTGCCCGTCAACGATGTTCCAATTGCCTTCCCTATATCCCCATTCATTACTGAAGCCAGACTCGAAATCGTCAGCCATGATGTGAGGATCGACCACGCCTCTCTTAATGTTATACTCCATAACAAATACTCTGCCGCTAATGAGCTCAAACGAAAGGTTGTGGTGGCCTCCCGGCAACTCAATGTCTTTCAGGGTCTGGACGGCTAATACATTACGAGTCGCAGGCAGTTCGATGTTGTCCATCAGCACTTGACCATCGAGCAGCAAGCGAGCCACAGAGGCTGTGGTAGAACGGTAGCGAAGGCCAATATTATAGAGATTCTCCTTCTGCACATTAACCTTATAAGTCATGACGGCCCCCGGTTCGCATCGCATAACTTGGTACTTTCCCACATTCATTGTGGCTGAAGTTGCCGCCACCTTATCGTTCTTCTCAGTACAAAGATTGGCAGCAATCATGCCAGGCAATGGTTGACTGACCTGAAGCGAAGCGCTGCCATCAACATATGGGCTGACGGCAATGTAACCGAACTGAGCCGAGCATCCGAGCGTGGCATAACCAACTCGCCCCGCTGCTGTGGAGAGTGTGTATTGACTCTTGCGCATACCATCAATATAGGCACGCACACGCGTTCCATTCTTCTCTATGCGAATGCTATGCCAGCAGGTCGGGTCGAAATCCTCGGGCAGGCTATAGCTCTTCTTTGGCTTCTCTTCTCCGTCGGCAAAGGTTATGATTTCGAAGTTGTTATTGTCAGAATTGATAGTAGCTATGCTGTAGTTGCTCTCGTCTTGATATGAGAAGACAGCTCCGCAGGAACCCGAATCGTAGGAAGAAGCGCGGAGAGAGAACTCGGCTGTATAGTCCTCGTAGGCTTCGGTTTGGAAGATGGCGAAGTGATTACCTGTGCTGTTGCTTTGAAGAAGGTGGTCGCCATCTTCTATCTTCCAGTTCCCCGCTTGCGACATATCCCATTTGCTTCCCACCTCGGAGCGCTCGAAGTAATCATTCTCAGCCACAAGAGGACGGTCTTGCTCCCAATCTGTCGGGCCGGTCATCATTAGCTTATCGCCGTTCCAAGCAATGCGTTCGAAGTTCAGCAAGCGTCGAGCCTTATTGTCTTGAAGGTTGTGGTAACAGAAGAAATATGTGTCGAGGTCTGGTCCCACGAAAGCTGTTCCGTGTCCTAAGGCCTTGTGAGTAGGCGTTTCAGTATCAACAAGAATAGGATTTTGCTCGCTTTGCGGTTGGAAGCCAGCAAGAGGACCCGAGCTGGACATCGCGTAGTCTATGCGATAACCATTGGTCCAAACATGGTTTCCAGTATAGATAAGGTAGAAGAGATTATTGCGCTTGAAGACGCAGGGACCTTCCGTCCATTGCCCTGAGATGCGGCAGCCCAGGTCAACATCATTGCCAAAGCTGAGATGCGTGGGCATCGAGCAACCTCTGATACCACCATTATTTGCATGATAGAAGTACCATTTGCCGTCGTCGTTAACGAACATCGAGCCATCAATATCGCGCCCGAGGTTCCCCGTCTGGTGCGTGAAAGGACCTGTCGGGCTGTTGCTTGTGAGCATATAGTGCCCGCCTCCTCTGGGAGAGGTACACATATAAAAGAGTCCGTTCCAGTAAATAACCTCTGGAGCATATGCGACGGCCGTCGTCTCGTCGGTGCAGCAGATGTATGCCTCAGACCATTCCATCAGGTCTTTAGTGCGCCAGCAATAGATATTTCGGTCGCCAGCGCTGACATAAAGATAGTAGTAGCCCCTGTACTTCATCATGTAGGGGTCGCCCAGGCTGCGGTTCTCTAATCCCGGAAGAACCATAGGATTGGTCCAACCCAGAGCATGGACAGAGGTTAAGACAGATGCCAGTCCAATCAGACAAAGCATTAATGTTAAGCGGAGAAAATGCATTGCTTTCATGTGTTAAACAGTTGTTCTGAGTGCAAAGAACGCATTTTCTCGCCATAAGAGGAAGAATAAAATGAGTTATTTATGTAACTATTTGACACACGAATGAAATAGTCACAACTCATCTAGGCAGGAGTGCCTAAGTCCCTCTTCCCTTTTTATCTGATGAAGTGCATAGGCTCCCAAGGCTCTCGCTCTGGGTAGTTGGGGCTGCCATCCGCATGAATCTTCTTCAAGAGCCAAGCCATGTTGTCTGCCAAGGTTCGCATGGTTTGCAAACCTTCCTTGTCGAGTGAAGCCTGACCCTCTTCCCTGCCATAAACAATGTTCCAGTATTGTGAGGTAACAACCGGCATGTTCATCATCATGAAGGGCATGTTCATCGTCTCGAAAGCCGCGGTAGCTCCACCTCGACGACATACACAAACGGCTGCTGCAGGCTTGTTCTGCACCTTCTTTCCTGCGGAGAAGAACATACGTTGCATAAGCGAAAGGACGCTACCATTGGGCTGTCCGTAATAGACAGGCGAGCCGATGATAAGGGCATCCACAGCATCAAGTTTCTCAGAGATGCGGTTGCAGATGTCATCATCGAAGATACAACGGTCCAACTCCTTCATCTTGCATTGTCCGCAAGCGATACAACCTCGAACAGGCTTCACGCCAATCTGCACAATCTCAGTCTCGATGCCATTCTTCTCGAGCTGTTTAGCTGCCTCGCTCAAAGCAACAAACGTGTTGCCATTCTTGCGAGGACTTCCGTTTATCAACAGGACTTTCATACAAGTAACAAGTTTTATCGTTATCTTCTTTCTGCCACCACTTCAATCTCCAGCATGGCACCTTTAGGCAAGGCCTTGACTGCTACAGCCGAGCGAGCAGGATAAGGTTCCGAGAAGAACTCAGCATAGACTGCGTTCATGTCGGCAAAGTCGCCCATATCGGCCAAGAACACAGTCGTCTTCACCACATTATTCATCGTCAAGCCAGCCTCCTTTAGAATAGCCTGGATGTTGAGCAGCGACTGACGTGCCTGTTCCTTGATGCCTCCTTCGGGAAATGCTCCGGTAGCAGGATTGATGGGAAGTTGACCGGAAGTAAAGACAAGATTGCCGACCTCGATAGCCTGGCTGTAAGGTCCAATTGCAGCCGGAGCCATATTCGTACTGATTGCTTTCATAATAATCTTAGTTGTTTATCTGTTTCTGCCACAAAGATACGAATAATTTCATTTTTTCATTCATTCATGCTTTCATTTTTAATATTATTTCATACCTTTGCAGCCGCAAAATCGTGAAACAGCATGTTCGGATAGACGAAATCGTACGCATGAAAGTGTAACAAGAGGGGCCTTGCGAAGCCCTTAAAGCGTCCTTGCGAGAGGACGTTCCGTGTGTTCTTTTACTTATTGTTACACTAAATCATGTTGTTATGAGAAAGCGATTTCATCATTGCTGCCTCTGCTCATGCTCTCCTGAGAAAGGTGTCGAATTCATGGATGTCAAGATACTAAGAGACATCGTGAATCGAGGCGTACATGCCATCAGTTGCGCCTCAACTTGTGCGCACAAAGCACATCGCGGCATCTTGCTGGGTGATCTCTGTGCAGAAGCACACCATCCGCTTTGGGCACTAAAAATCTGGAAGTTTACCTTGAGGCAGATCCATATCAAGGACTACAACGACTGGATAGATGTTAGTTTCAATACAAACCTTGTCAGGCTGCAGGATGTCATTTCCGAAGGTATCTGCGAAGTCATTGGCAGGAGAATCGATGAGGTGGAGCGCAAAGTGGGACTCTCTGACGCTCTTGGCCGCAACAGTTGGGAGTACAAGGCAGGCGAAGGCTGGTATAATGGCTTGCGATTTGACAAGTACGATTACGAAGCTATTGAGCAGGAATTCTCTGAGATTATCCAACCTGCCTTCGACTGGCAGCAGACCGAGCGCATCTTCCGTGAAGGGCAAAACGAAAGCGTGACTCAACCACAGGACTTCTTCGACTATTGGAACGACACATCGAATCAATCACGAGAAGCCCTTTAGAGTACAAAAAGAAAGAGTTCGATTTATGGTCGAACTCTTTCTTTGTTTTTATTCGTAGCCGTTGGGATTGTTTTTCTGGAAGCGCCAGGAGTCGCGGCACATCTCTTCGATGCCGAACTTTGCTTCCCAGCCTAGCTCGCGCTTTGCCTTGGCGGGGTCGCAATAGCAAGTAGCGATGTCTCCCGGACGACGCGGCTTGATGGCGTAGGGCACCTTGAGGCCATTAGCCTTCTCGAAGGCCTTCACGACATCGAGAACAGAGTAGCCGTGGCCCGTTCCGAGGTTGTAGATGGCGAGGCCTTTGTTCTCCTGGATAGCCTTAAGTGCACAGACATGTCCGTTTGCGAGGTCAACTACGTGGATATAGTCACGAACGCCTGTGCCGTCGTGCGTGTCATAGTCGTTACCGAAGACGCCAAGTTCCTTGCGGATGCCAATAGCAGTCTGTGTGATGTAAGGCATCAGGTTGTTGGGAATGCCGTTTGGGTTCTCGCCAATGAGGCCCGATTCGTGTGCGCCGATGGGGTTGAAGTAGCGAAGCAATACGACGTTCCATTCGGGATCAGCCTTCTGGACGTCCATCAGCACTTGCTCGATCATCGACTTTGTCCAGCCATAAGGGTTCGTGCATTGTCCCTTGGGGCATTCCTCGGTGATGGGAATGATGGCAGGGTCGCCATAGACGGTTGCGCTCGAGGAGAAGATGATGTTCTTGCATCCGTGCTGCTGCATGACGTCAACAAGCACGAACACGCCGTTCATGTTTGTTTCGTAGTACATGAGTGGCTTGGCCACCGACTCGCCTACGGCTTTCAAGCCTGCGAAGTTGATGACGGCATCAATCTTGTGCTCCGTGAAGACCTTGTCCATTGCGGCACGGTCGCGAATGTCGGCCTCAATGAAGATGACCTTGTGGCCGATGATTTGCTCTACGCGACGAATGGCTTCGGGTTGGGAGTTGTAGAAGTTATCAACAACCACAACACTATGCCCTGCCTTGTCTAACTCAATGAGGGTGTGACTTCCAATATAGCCAGCACCACCTGTCAAAAGAATGTTCATCTCTTTATTTACTATTTAATCATTTACCATTTATTCCCCCTGAAGGGGGTAGGGGGGGCTATAACCCGAACAATACCTTCAGTCCGTTATCAACGCCGCTGAAGCCCATGAATGCCATCGCCAGAAGGCCTGCAGTGATGAGAGCGATGCTCATTCCCTGCAATCCCTTAGGAACATCCATCATGGCGAGTTGCTCACGAATGCCTGCAAAGACAACGAGTGCCAGAGCGAAACCAATGGCTGTACTTATGGCAAAGACGACACCGGTCAAGAGGTTGGGCTCGAGACCTTGCGTCGCGTAAGTTCCGTTAGCTACGAGTATTGCGACACCAAGGATGCAGCAGTTTGTTGTGATGAGCGGCAGGAAGACGCCAAGTGCCTGGTAGAGGGCAGGAGCGCTCTTCTTCAGGATAATCTCGACCATCTGTACGAGGGCTGCAATCACCAAGATGAAGGCTATTGTCTGCAAATACTCGAGACCGAACGCATTGAGCACATATACTTGAATGAGATAGGTTACGATGGTTGCAAGCGTGAGCACAAAAGCCACGGCTGCACCCATGCCGAGGGCGGAATCCACTTTCTTGCTGACACCAAGGAAGGGACAAATGCCCAAGAACTGCGACAGGACAATGTTATTAACAAAGATCGCTGTAATGAATATAAGTATGTATGCCATAGTTATGCCTTTTTAATCTTGTTGAAAATAGCAATGAGATAGCCCAGCGCAATGAAGGCTCCGGGTGCCAACACGAAGACAAGTGCTCCATATTCCTCAGGGAAGAGTGTTGTGTTGAATACCTTACCTGTTCCGAGCAACTCGCGAACTGCTCCTAAAAGAGTCAGAGCGAGGGTAAAGCCAATACCCATTCCGATGCCGTCGCAAATGCTGCTCACCACACCGTTCTTGGCTGCAAAGGCTTCTGCACGGCCCAGGATGATGCAGTTCACCACAATAAGCGGAATGAACAGGCCAAGGCTCTTGTCCACCTCGGGCGCATAAGCCTTGATGAGCATCTGCAGAATCGTTACCAAAGAGGCAATCACGACGATGAACGAAGGGATGCGCACCTTGTCGGGAATCAGGTTCTTGATGAGCGATATGATGAGGTTGGAGAAGATCAGGACTGCCATTGTGGCGAGGCCCATCGACATGCCATTTATGGCGCTGCTGGTCGTGCCAAGTGTCGGACACATGCCCAACAGGAGCACAAACGTGGGGTTCTCCTTTATAATGCCGTTAAGCAGGACTTTCATGTTATTCATTTCTGTTTCCTCCTATACATTATATATTATTATTAGGTTCGCCTGCTTGCGGACTTGCACCGCTTTGAGCATCAGAGTTCTCGGAAAGCGTCTTGTAAGCCTCGTTGATGCAACGCAGGAAGGCACGGCTGGTAATGGTTGATGCCGTGATTGCATCCACCTCGCCACCATCTTTGCTGACGGTCAGATTGCCTGCCGTCTTGCCGATGATGTCGCCCTTCTGACCTTTCTGGAACCAGTCTTGAGCCTTAGCACCAAGTCCTGGAGTCTCGCTCGACTCAAGCACTTTGTAGCCAAGTATCTTTCCATCAGGAGCAAGGCCGACCATTACAGTCAGTGCTCCACCGAATCCTTTCGGGTCGGTTATTTTGATGGCAGTACCTTCCTGGCCGTTCAAGACTTGCTGTTCAGCCTCTTTCTCTTGTTGAGCCTTGATGGCCTCGATGGTCGGAGCAGTTACGCTATTCACATAACCAAGTGCGGCTCCTGCAACGACAGCGATACCTGTCAGCACGAGAGCCATATTGTACCAAGTGGATTCAAGTTTCTTCATTTCTTTTCCTCCTTTCTGATGACTTCGCCGAAACGCTCTGGCTTGCAATAGGTATTAATCAGAGGCGTGATGGCGTTCATGATGAGAATTGCGAAGGACATACCTTCGGGATATGCTCCCCAGTTACGGATGATGACGGTCAACAGGCCGATGCAAACGCCATAAATGAGTTGTCCCTTGCTCGTCATAGGCGAGGTAACATAGTCTGTTGCCATAAAGCAAGCACCGAGAATCAAGCCACCGCTCATCAGGACAACATGTGGCATAGCGTATATCGGGTTGACGATGTGCATGATGCCCGAGAAGATAGCAACCGTGCCGAGGATGCTAACGGGAATGTGCCATGTGATAATCTTCCTCCAAAGCATGAAAGCACAACCCAAGAGAAGCAGCAATGCGCTGACTTCACCAAGGGAGCCTCCCGTCTGGCCAATAAGCATCTCTTTGGCATCGGGCAGTTGGCTAAGCACGGAGGCTTCGCCGTCTGTGATGGCTTTCTGCATGATGAAGAGCGGCGTAGCTGCCGTCTTAGCATCTGTATAGGCAGTAAGTTGACCACTAACCGGCCAGGAAGTCATCTGAACGGGGAAACTGATGAGCAGGAACACGCGGCCAACCAAAGCAGGATTGAACGGGTTCTGACCTAAGCCTCCGAATGTCATCTTGCCAATTCCTATGGCGACAAGTGCGCCAACGATAATGAGCCAGATTGGCAAGTTACTCGGCAGGTTGAAGCCCAGCAGCAAGCCTGTCAGGATAGCACTGCCGTCACAAATTGAACAACCTGGTCGCTTCAACAGGAACTTCGTGATAGCCCATTCGAAGAAGACACATGAAAGCACCGATGTGGCAAGCACGATGGCAGCACCAAGGCCAAAGAACCAAAGGCTGGCAAGCAGTGCCGGTACCAAAGCGATGCAGACACCATACATGTTCTTGCTGACAGAGTCGCCGCCATGAACATGAGGTGAAAGGGATATAATTGGTTTCATTGTATTAATTCTTAATTCATAATTCTTAATTCATAATTATCGGGAAGCTGCTCTGCTCTTAATGATTCCCATGACGGTTGACTTGCCGACGCGAATCATGTCGAGGAGTGGACGATGGCTTGGGCAGGTGAACTGGCAACTGCCGCATTCGATGCAGCTCGTAATGTCGTTCTTCTCTGCGCCTTCCCAATCCTCAAGTTTGCTCTGTTTGCTAAGCAAGTAGGGCTCCAATCCCATCGGACATGCACTGACGCACTTGGCACAACGGATGCAAGGACTGGGTTCTGTTCGACGGGCTTCCTTGTCGTTCATGATGAGCAGGCCGCTTGAGCCCTTCGTCATGGGAACATCAAGACTCAAAAGAGCCTTGCCCATCATGGGGCCGCCGCCAATTATCTTGCCTGTATCTTCAGGCAGACCGCCACATTCGTCAATGAGTTGTTGGAAAGGCGTGCCAAGTCTTGCAAGGAGATTGCTTGGCTGCTTGACGCTCTTTCCTGTAACTGTAATGATGCGGTCAATCAGTGGCTTGTTCTTCATGACTGCCTGATAGATGGCGAAAGCTGTGCCGACGTTCTGCACGACTGCCCCTACATTGATGGGAATGGCTGGAGGTGCAGGTACTTGACGGCCGATGACTGCATCGATGAGCTGCTTCTCGCCGCCTTGTGGATACTTGACCTTAAGGGGTACAACCTCGATGCCTTCGTAGTTCTTTGCCTTCTCTGTCATCAGGGCAATTGCGTCAGGCTTGTTGTTCTCGATGCCGATGTAACCCTTCTGCACATCCACAGCCTTCATGATGAGCTGCAATCCTACGAGAATCTCCTCGGGATGCTCGAGCATAAGACGATGGTCGGCAGTTAAGTAAGGCTCGCACTCTACGGCATTGATGATGACGCATTCTGCTTTGCAACCAGGAGGAGGCGAGAGCTTAACGTGGCAGGGGAAGGTTGCACCGCCCATGCCGACGATGCCTGCATTCTTTATCTTTTCGACGATTGTCTTGCTGTCGAGGTCGGGACGATCGCTTAGCTTAACGAGAGTCGTGCTTCTGTCGATGCTCTCTTCCCACTCGTCGCCTTCTACATCTACATAAACTGCCATGCGACGTGTGCCGCTGGCATCGAGGGCTACGTCAACCTTCGATACCTTTCCGCTAACGCTGCTGTGGATGGGGGCGCTTACGAACCCTCCTGCTTCTGCCAGCAAAGTGCCGACCTTCACCTCGTCGCCTTTCTGAACGACGGGCTTTGCAGGAGCTCCGATATGCTGGAACATGCTAAAGACTGCCTGTTTTGGAAGAGCCGCCTCGCGAATGGGACTCGCAGCAGACAGCTTGTTCTCTGCGGGATGAACACCGCCTATCTTAAATGTCTTCATATCTGCTTTTCCTTTTCTGGTTCTACTTGTGGTTCTGCCGTTGCAGGCTTCTCTTTCTTAGGCGGGAAGTTGAAGCCGTGGATTGCTCCCTTCGGACAAGCTTCCTCGCACTTGCGGCACATCTTGCACTTCTCGGCATCGATGTAGGCGAGGTTGTTCTCGAGCGTGATTGCCTCGAACTTCTCGCAGGTCTTTACGCACTTGCCGCAACCGATGCAGGAAGCCTTGCAAGCCTTGTTGGCGATGGCTCCCTTGTCTTTGTTGTTGCAGAGAACGACGACGCGACGGCCTTTCGGACCTTTCAGACGAATCTCGATGATGCCTCGCGGGCAAGCTTTTGCGCAAGCGCCGCAAGCCGTACACTTCTCTTCATCTACCTCGGGCAGACCAGTCTCAGGGTTCATGTGGAGCGCGTCGAACTGACACTTGGCAACGCAATCACCGCATCCCAGGCAACCATAGGCGCAGCCAGTCTCGCCCATACCAGTCATCTGCTGGACGCGACAACTCCTGGCTCCATCGAACTGTGCCTGTCGAGGACGATTCTCGCAAGTGCCGTTACAACGAACGACAGCCACTTTCGGTGCAGCAGCCTCGACTGCCAAACCAAGGATGCTGGCCACCTGTTCCATGACAGGCTGACCACCTACAGGACAGAGCTTGCCCTCCAGACTGCCACCGTCGGCAGCCTTTACGCAAGCAGCGGCAAAGCCTGAACAACCAGGATAGCCGCATCCACCGCAATTGGCCTGAGGCAGGACTTCTCCCACCTGTGCAATGCGTGGATCTTCATGCACAGCAAACTTGTGAGAGACTACAAAGAGAATCACCGCAGAGGCGAGTCCGATGAGTCCCAGCACACATACTGCAATCAGAATTACATTCATAACGTTTATTTTGTTTTTGTTTAATTGTTTTCGATTCTAAACGAGAACTGCCCCGCCAGCTTGTCTTTCAGCAGGAAAAGCACGCCGTAATAGAGAGCCAGAGCCAGCAAAGCGGCCAAAGCACCCAGCTTTTCTCCGTAATGATGGGTGACGAGAAAGAGGACGACGAGCATGATGATGAGCGGTACGACGTAAGCCAGAACGCTTGCTCGCAGCCCTTGCCGAACGGAACCGACAAGCGTGACGCAGTCGCCCACGTGCAGAGTAGGGTAGTGCCCCCTGACTTCCACGAGTTTCTCCTTGCTTTCGCTGCTGCGGCAAAGCTGACGGGCACTGCAACTACTGCAAGCGGAAGCCTGCAGGATGCGAACTGTGCAACCTTCCGCTCCCAAGCTTTCTATGATGCCTTCGTGCCGAATCGTTTCTGCCTTACTCATTCAATTACTTCGTCAAAATCATGCAAAGATACATCTTTCTATTTAAAATACCTAAATATAATTAATAGTTTTTGTGCTTTTTGCATAAAAATACATTTTTAGCCACCTGTTTTGACGACTCAGGATGTGAATGAAGAAGCAAATAAAACTATTATGTCATTCCCGTTTTGATTGTATGTCGAAACTGTTGCTCGGAATAATGCAAATAACAATATGTCAGTTAATTCGCTGATTCAGCTTTCAATGTGTCACTTTTCAAGGTGGCGAAAAGGGCCGCAAAATACGTCGAATTTGCCAATTCCCTATAGGGCGTTACTCAACGCCCTATGGTGCGTTTGCAATTCCCCTACGTTGAGTTGAAAAACTCGGCTGCATTCTTTGGGCGAGAAAACGTGTCGAATTTCGTCAAAAATTACGTTAAAATCCCTGATTTTGCCATATGGAGATGTCAATCCTTCGTAATTTGTTTGCTCTGCCGTTTTGTAACGTCTTGATTTTCAGTATAGATTCGATTTAAGCGCATTTCTTTGAAAAAATGACTCTAACTATGGTCGGAGGCAATTTCGGCGATTTTTGCGCGTTGGCCTAAAATCAAAAGAAAGTAAAAGCCCGTGTTTTGCAGCAAAACGTCAGTCTGTATGTCGCACAGGCCCTTTGCTCAGTCAAACAAGATTATCCTCAGAAAAACACAATTTTTACTCAGTTAACAAAAATCTTTCAACATTCAACTGTTAACTTCCAACTTTATTTTGTACCTTTGCAGCCGTTTGTAAATAAACAATGTATTATTCCCTTTTGAAAACAAAATTATAGAACATGTAATATCATGAAATTCAAAAACTATTTAGTTATGCTTGGACAGCGTTGCGCAAAGCTCGTAGCAATTCTTTTATTAACGTTAGTTACTTCATTTCAGGCTGTTTTTGCCTCCGACTTAAACTGGGATTTCAAGTTCAATTCCTCGGATTTTACCCTCACCCCCAACCGCGAATACACAATCATATCTCTCGCTGATGGTTCGGATACACGCGATGCAATAGGTGCGCCAGCCATACCGGCTAAATTCGTGAATATCCTTCTCCCAGACGGAGCAACCAACGTCTCCGTCACAGCCACAGGCGCTCTGGAACTTCTTGCCTCAGACGTAACTCCTTGGCCCGTTCAACGTCTCGCTCCAAAGAGCAAGGTTCAGCCTCCCTTTACACAACCCGATCCTGCTGCTTATGCCTCAGCCAGTCCCTGGCCAATGGCTGCCGCAACCTTCGAGGGACTGCATGAGATGCAAGGTTCCACCTTTGTATCCGTTCGTGTGAACCCGCTTGTTTATGTCGGTTCGGAGAAGGCTCTCTACTATCGTCCCAATGTTACTGTAAGCGTTTCATACACAGCCCCATCCGCGCCTCGTGGCAGCAAAGGCATGCGCAATAGTATGGTCAGCGATATGGTCAACGCTCTTGTAGTAAATCCTGCTGCACCTTCATCCGCTCCTCGCAGCAACAAGCGCGACGCAAACACAGTCGATTATCTCATCATCACCAGTTCCAGCCTCTCTTCTGCCTTCCAGAACCTGGCCACCTATCGTTCTTCGGCCATTGGCGGAGGCTACAGCACCCTCGTCGTAACCAAGGAGAGCATCTCATCCAACTATAGCGGCGATGATGTTCAGATGAAGATTCGTAACTGCATTAGCGACTATGTGTCGAATCACGGAACTACCTATGTCGTCCTTGGCGGCGATGATACCGTCGTTCCAGACCGTGATACATATTGTTATGCACAAGAAACAGAGGAAAAGCGTATGCCAACTGACCTCTATTATTCCGACCTTACGGGTACATGGAAAGCCAGCGGCAACTCAGACTTCGGTGTAAAGGCAGCCAATGTGGATATGGCTCCGGATGTTATCGTGGGACGTATCCCCGTTCGTACCGCTGCCCAGTTCAACGCATATCTGGCTAAGGTAAAGGCATTCGAAGCAGACCTTACCTATACACGCAATTCTATTATCTTGGGAGGTCCCGCTGCATGGTGTCGTTATTACAGCAACAAACGTCCCAGCGACGATGTGACAGGCGACGGACACGTAGGCTTCCGCGCTTCCACACACGGCTATGTTTCCGATTCCGAGATGTGGCTTCGCCGTCTTTATCGAGATGGCATCAAGCCTTATTGGGATAACGCAGAGAACTCCGCAAGCAGGACAGTGAATCTGGCTTGCGATGCCATCACCTCATGGGATACCTCAACCAGCGGCGACAAAGCCCTCTCTGCAAACAACCTCAAGAGTTGGTTGAACAACGGCTATACACACCTGATGTTCTCGGGTCACGGCTATCCACAGGGATGGGGCATGGAGACCTCTGCCGATTACTCAACGACTCAGGCAGCTGCTCAAACGAATCTCATTGCCTTTGTCTATACCGACGCTTGTCTCACAGGTGCCTTCGACCAGGACGGCTACAGCGGCACAGGCACCATAACCCCTGATTACGGCACAAGCGACCAATATACCTATACGTCCGAACCCTGTCTGGGTGAAGCATTCATCCGTAACGCCAATGGTGGCTCACTTGTTCACATGGGTTGTGCCCGCTATGGCTGGGGTACTCCTGACTATTTGGATTCAGATCCCGATGATACGGATTCGGATGGTTACTACACACAGTGTACCGCCAGCAACAATTCAGACGGCGGTCCGTCAACTGTTTATGCGTATAAGTTCTACAAACGTCTTTACGAATCTGACGCAATTAACGAAAACAGGACACTTGGCAAGGCATTTGCAATGTCCAAGGCCGACATGATTTCACAATGCTCAGAATATGATTGTGAACGCTGGATACAGTTTGGTTTGAACTTCCTTGGTGACCCAGCCATTGCCTTATATCCGCGCTCGGCTCTATCTGCACCTCAGGACCTTGCTGTATCTGATGTTACTCCCGTTTCATTCAAGGCATCATGGACAGCTGTTGAAGGTGCTGACGCATATCAGGTTGATGTCATAAAGGGCACATCGTTTGAAAGTTCCAATGGCGCCCCCGTGCTCGAAGCCGACTTCTCTTCCACAAGTGGTTGGACGCTTAGCGGCACTGGTACATATACCGGCTCTGGTTATTATGGCAATGCAACTCCTGCTATTAAGTTCGACGGGACAGGCGACTATGCTATCTCGCCCGACTTTGGTTCCGGTGTTAAGCTTCAGTTCTGGGCACTTGGCAATAATGGTTCAGGCAGCACATTCAAGATATCCGGTCTGGTAAGTGGAACTTGGACCGTCATTACGACGGTCAGCATTGCTCAAGGCGGAAATACTTACGAAGTAGAACTGCCGTCTGGCACATCGCAACTTCGTTTCGACTTTACGAAGTCTGTTAACTGTGCGCTTGATGATGTGGTCGTCTTTGGTCCAGTGGTAGAAGTTGGCGAATACGTTACAGGATGGCAAAACACAACCGTCAATGCCACCAGTGCCAATATCACAGGACTTATGCCAAACACGGAATATTCTATTCGTGTGCGGGCTATTAACAGCGATGACACAAGCAAATGGTCTGATGTCGTCTCTGTCACTACAGTTGCAGGTAACTCCGCTCCAGTATGGTCTGCATTCCCTGAAGAAACATATAATATATATGTAGGTGAAGGCTTTGAACTTGTCACTGGTAGCTATGTTTCCGGTGCACCGACCCCGACACTATCAATGGTTTCTTCCGATTCGGATGATGCTACGTTCGATGCTACTAATGGCAGGTTCCTCTTTACGCCTTCTGCTACGGGCACCTACAACTTTACATTCAGAGCAACCAACGCTTTGGGCAGTGCCGATGCGAGCATTGTTGTGAACGTAGCTAATCCTCCTGTCACAGTGCCGACGCTGGCTGTTAGTGAAACAGACATCACATCTGCTACGGCTCCTGTCTCTTGGACTCCTTGCGATGGCGTGACAGAATATACCCTCCAACTTGCTACGGACAACTTGTTTACGGTTGGCAATCCTGGCACTTCCGTAACGATTTTGGAGAATGCAGCATCCAGCAATACTGCTCCTGCAGGTTGGACTTATAATATCAGCACCGATAAGTCTAAGTCTTATCTCGTCCTGTTCAAGGGTCATAATGTTATAACAGAAACATTTGACGCATCTAATTTCGATGACCTCACTCTGTCCTTCTATATGCGAACCTATGGAGGTACAGATAATCCCAGCGTAACGATAAGTTACTCTACCGACAATGGCAACACTTGGACAGAAATCCCTGGCACGCTTTCTGCCACAAATACAACCATGTCACAACGTACTTTGGATATTTCGGCAGCTGCGGGTTATTCTTCTGTCCAGATTCGAATCAGCTCCACCTCGACTTCTACCTCTATGGGCGTTGGCATTAAGGATATCGTCATTAGTGGTACAAAGGTTGTAGGCTCTTCTATCGTCTCCACGACAGCTGTCAATGGTACAGACTATACTTTCACTGACCTTGAGCCCGGAACAACGTATTTCGTTCGTGTTAAGGGCGAGGCAGAATGGTCGAATGTGGAAAGCTTCACCACAAATAATGTATTGATGCTTGCCAACGGTAGCAGCAATACTGATGCCATAAGTACAGCTGCCACGAATGGAGGAAGGTATGATGTCACTCTTCAAGGCAGGACACTATATAAGGACAATAGCTGGAATACACTCTGCCTGCCATTTGCATTGAATGAGGCTCAGATCGCCAGCTCTCCTCTTGCAGGTGCCGATATCCGTACGCTTAACAACGTTATTCAAAGTGATAAGACTGTGATAATGAACTTCACGGAAGAAGGTACTCTGGGGGCTATCGAGGCAGGTAAGCCATACATTATTAAATGGGCTGCATCCAGCGATAACATTGTCAGTCCTGTTTTCCGTGGTGTTGTTCTTGATGGCACAATGAACAATATAGCATGCGATGTTGTCGGTTCAACGAGTAATGCATCCATTATCTTCAAGGGAACCTATGATAATATTGCCTATACATCAGAAAATGCAAGCGTTCTGTTCGTTGGCGCAGAGAATAAGTTCTACTATCCTTTGGCTGGTGCCAGCATTGGTGCCATGCGAGCATATTTCGACCTCAATGGCTTCAATATGTCGTCCAATGGTGTCAAGCAGTTTGTTATGACCTTTGCCGAGGAAGACCCGACAGGCATTAACGACATGAATGGCATGAAGGAATCCGACGACTCATGGTATGATCTTGAGGGTCGTAAACTCTATGGCGTGCCTGTCAAGAAAGGACTCTACATTCATGGCGGCAGAAAGGTCCTGTGGAAGTGAGTTGAAATGTAATATCAGTCTAGTGGCTTGTAAATGATTAGCGAACCAAACTTCACGACAACCTGTTGCAAGATAAACCTGGGCTTGAACGTCGTCGAACGTCGTTCGGATGGTTATCACAATCTGGAAACAGTCTTCTATCCTGTCCCGCTATTCGACAAATTGTCGATTAGTGAGGGACAAGATGAAGATGTGCTTTCGCTAGGTGGAAACCCGTTGGAAGGTGAGGTGCAGGACAATCTTGTTCTGCGAGCTGTCCGTTTGCTTCGCGAAGAGGGCTTTCAGGTTCCTCCTCTCAATATAGACCTTTGCAAAGTTATCCCGAGTGGTGCCGGGCTTGGCGGAGGCAGCAGTGATGCAGCCTGCATGGTCCGGACGGTTGCCAGGCTTTACGATTTGCCTCTTTCGGAGGAACAGATGCGAGTGCTTGTCGCGAAGTTAGGTGCTGATTGCCCCTTCTTCATCAATTCCCAGCCGGTATTTGCCGAAGGCATAGGCGATGTGTTTACGCCTATCTCTTTGGACCTCAGTGGTTGGTACTTGATGCTCGTAAAACCGGAGGTTCACATTTCAACGCGTGAGGCTTATGCTGGGGTTCGTCCTTACAGGCCAGTATGCTCTCTGCTCGAGACGATAAAATTACCTGTCGGTCAATGGCCGGGGAAAATGGTGAATGATTTCGAAGCAAGTATCTTCCAGAAGCATCCTTTGCTTGCCGAGATAAAAGAGAGCTTGTATAGCCACGGAGCTGCTTATGCCTCGATGAGTGGCAGCGGCAGTACAATCTTTGGTTTGTTCCGTTCGCGTCCTCATTGCGAACAGGCTTTCGAAGGACACTTTACGTTCGTCTGCCAACTATAAATCAATCAGGAGAGCGTCTTCGTTCTCGTTGCGAAGGCTACGCAGTGTGTCCCATTCCGGTGTTCCGGTCTGCCATACGAGCGATGGATTCTCTATGCCATGAGAGTCGATGCGTCGCGTTATCATTCCTACGGTAATGCGATGGATGTCGATTGCTGGCAGGTAACGTGGCTCGTCACCAGGTTCGTTTCGAGTCTCGACAAGCAATTGAATCTCTGTCAGTTCAGCAAGAAGAATGCCAACAAGACTATCTGGCAAGTGCGTATCGACAGCCAATTTATGTGCCGTATAAGGCTTCAAGCCGTTAGAGAAATGCTTGCAGATTCGGCTCATTAGCAACAGGATAAGTGTATCACGATAACGTCGGCTCAACTCGTCGCTAATTCGTTCGAAAGCGTATGTGTGCAGGCTTTGGTTGGCATAGCAGAGCTGTGCGCCAAAGAGACAGATGCACCACGAAATTTGCATCCAAAGCATGAACAGAGGAATTGCAGCGAACGAACCGTAGATGGCGTTGTAGGCACTCAACTTTATCTGATAATGTACATATACCCACTCCACTATCATGAACACCGTTCCAGTCAGAATGCTTGGCCATATTGTGTGCTTCCATTTGACGCGAGTGTTGGGCATCAGCGTGAAAAGCAACATGAAAACGATAATTGCAAAGACAATCGGAGAGACATGCAAGATGAAAGTCATTGTCTTGCTAAGCAGTTGAGTGTCAGGTAAAAGGGTTCGGAACGTCTGCAAGAAGATTCCCAAGCCACTTATAATCACCACAACAAATGGGAGAAGCAGGAAGACACCAAAGTAATCGATGATTTGACGATAGATGCTTCGAGAGCGCTTTACGTACCATATTGTATTGAATGCCTCCTCGATATTTGCGGTAAGAGAAAGTAAGGTGTAAAGCAAGAATATCAAACCAATGCCAATGAAGACGCCTCCTTTGGTGTTTTGCAGATACGAATCAACAAAGTAGAGAATCGTATCAACAATATCGGGATTGGCTTCCAGTGATCTTCTCAACTTATTCTCAATAATGGCGTCAAAGCCGAAACCTCTGGCAATAGCGAAGATGATGGCGAGCACAGGAACAGCTGCAAGCATGCTGCTATAAGTAAGAGCAGATGCGTAGTTCAGGATACGGTTTTTCCTAACACATTCCCACGTGATTACGAACCGCTTCAGTATTCTTAGCCCCAATTTCTCGAGAAAGCTCAGCCGCTTCTCATTGACGCTCCATATATGTTCTAGACTTACCATATCATTCAGAAAAGAAAAGCCAGTGAACCTGTAAGCCGGGTTCTGTGTCCTTGTGAAAGGATGCTTGTCATTTATCTACGAACAGTGTCGCCACTGCCCTCTATCGTTCTACCCTCCAGCTCGAGCGGGCCGCCCTCTCTTTTGGTCGCTGGTTTACATGAACTTTCAACTCCCGGCGTGCACAGCATCGACATCACTGCCGACCTGGTGAGCTCTTGCCTCACCTTCTCACCCTTACCTCTGGAAGGAGGCGGTTATTTTCTTCTGCACTTACTGACCCTTGCGGACCACTTCCCGTTAGGAAGCGGGATGCCCTGTGTTGCCCGGACTTTCCTCTCCCTTTTGTGGCAGCGACAAGCCGGTTCACTGTCTGTTTCTGGGTGCAAAGATACAACATTATATTGAAAATTGAAAATTGAAACAACGAATTTATTATTTAACGACCACGAAATAGCTTTTAACCACGAATTACACGAATTACACGAATTTTATTTAATGGAACACAAAGACACGAAGAGACGAAGATCTACGCCGCTGAACAGAAGACACAAAGCTGCCCCGCCCAGAACCTTTGTGTCTTTACAACATGGGGAGTTACTTAGTGTCTTTGTGACTTTGTGTTTGTTTAACACATGATAGGCTGTAAGTTTCCATTTTCGTCGAGTTCACGTTAATGATTGTATCGCGGCGAAGAGATTGGTTAAAATCTATGTAGATTCCTTATAATGGTTAAACTTTTCACCTTTTTATAGCTACAGTCCCTATGAGGGGAAGGACGCGTCCCTATGAGGAGAGGGACACGTCCCTAAGGCGAGAGGGACGCGTCCCTAAAATCCACATGAGGATTTCATCAAATCCTCTGCTCCAGCATATCAAGTAAAGATCTCTATAATATCTCTATAATATCCCTATAATATCAAGAAAAGATCTCTATAATACCAAGTAAAGACCTCCAATGGAACAAGCAAACGGCAAGGTAATATCTCCTACACATGTCCGGTATATGTCCGGTATATGTCCGGTATATGTCCGGTAGAAAAGCGGACATGTACCGAACAAGTACCGAACTTATAGCGGACAACAATAGGAGGGACATAGGAGCTCCCCGTGAGCAGCTATATAGATAGAATAGAGGTCTTTATGAGAAGTTCTAGAGGTTGACATGAGAAGTAATAGAGATCGACATGAACTTTCACTGACTCTGACTAGTCTTTAACGGTTCTTGCACGCTTTAGCGGCAAGGCGCGCTTTTTATGCGCGGAAAAAGGTTAAAGGTTAAAGAAAATTCGTGTAATTCGTGTAATTCGTGGTCGTTAAATAATCTGTGTCATCCGTGTTCGAATTAAGCCTGGCTTAAACCCGTGCCCTTCGTGTCTTCAATTCCGCGGCATGCATCTTCGTGTTTTCGTGCCTTTGTGTTCCATTAAATTAAATTCGTGTAGTTCTTCGCTTTGCTCAGGCGCAGGCGGAACGTGTAATTAGTGGTTAAATAATTAGCCCGTGGTCATGTCTTAGTTTCTGCCACCAGTACAATAAATGGTCTTTTGGCATTGTTTTTGTATCTGTCCTTTCAGTAAGGGATTAATAAAAGTAAAAAGTGAAAAGTGAAAAGTGAAAAATTATTTCCCGATGCTGCGGGTGTGTTAAAGATTGGGAACAAATAGTACAGCATAATACAAAATGTGCATACATTTGCAGCGAGAAACGTCACAATAATTCAAAATATATAAATTCAAAAATCAAAATTCCAAAACTCAATAAGCTATGAAACAGACAACAAAGAATTGGATGGGTGCTGCTCTTCTCATTTTGGGCAGCAGCGCAGTTACCGGTGCTGTTGTTAGAGGCACGGCATCGAACAGTCAACCTCTCTCTCCCGAACCAATGGCCGCTCCTGCCACTCCGGTTGCTCCTGCAGGCGGTTATGTCGATTTGACTTCGGCTGCCGAGAGTGCTGTGGGTTCTGTAGTATATATTAAGGTAACGCAGACGGGCAAGACGCAACGTGTTCAGATTCAAGACCCGTTCAGCGATTTCTTTGGCGATTTCTTCGGCTTTGGCGGCAGGGGTGGACAACCTCAGCAGCGCGAATACAAGCAGCCCGACCGTCATGCCGCAGGCAGTGGCGTCATCATATCGAACGACGGCTACATCGTGACGAACAATCATGTCGTGGGCGAGGCCGATGAGATTGAGGTGAAGCTGAATGACAATCGTGAGTTCAAGGGTCGCATCATTGGTTGTGACGCTACGACCGACCTTGCGCTCATCAAGATTGATGCTAAGGACCTGCCTGCCATCAAGATTGGCAATAGCGACGACCTGAAGCTTGGACAGTGGGTGCTGGCAGTCGGCAATCCCTTCAACCTGACCAGTACCGTTACGGCAGGTATCGTCAGTGCAAAGGCTCGTACACTTGGTGCAAACGGCATCGAGAGCTTCATCCAGACCGATGCTGCCATCAATAGCGGTAACTCGGGTGGTGCTCTTGTCAACGAGAAAGGCGAACTGGTGGGCATCAATGCTATGCTCTACAGCCAGACGGGCAGTTACAGCGGTTATGGCTTTGCCATTCCTACCTCGATTATGAATAAGGTTGTTGCCGACCTCAAGGTATATGGCACCGTACAGCGTGCTATCCTCGGTGTTCAGGGCATGGACGTATCGAACTGGATTGACAGTGAGAAGGCCAAGGGCAACGACCCCGACCTCGATGTGGTGGAAGGCGTTTATGTGGATAAGGTAAGCGATGCAAGTGCTGCCGAAGAGGCTGGCCTGGAGAAAGGCGACGTCGTGACTGAATTCGATGGAAAGAAAGTCACTAAGATGTCTGAACTGCAGGAAGCTATTGCCCAGCATCGTCCTGGCGATAAGGTGAACATCACCTACAAGCGCGGCAAGAAGGAGCATAAGGTCAACGTTACGTTGAGGAATACTCAAGGTACAACGAAGGTGATGGAAGAGGTTGACCTCGACCAGATGGGCGTTGCTCTCAAACCAATCAGCGAAGAGGAACAGAAGTCGCTCAGCATCGATTATGGTTTGACGATTACTGCAATCAGGAACGGCAAGATGAAGACAGCAGGAGCAGCCAAGGGCACCATCATCCTGCAAGTCAACGACCAGAAGATGAAGACGGTAGAGGATTGGGAAGAAGCTGTGAAGAGCGCTAACCAAAGCACAGACCGCACACTCTGGATTAAGGCTATCACGCCAAGCGGCCGCAAGGTAAGCTACGTGATTGAACTGGACGAATAATACAAACCTTAATCCTTAATCCTAAAATCCCCAAAACAACCAAACCTTAATCCTTAATCTTTAATCTTTAATCTTTAATTCTAAAATCTTTAATCCTAAAATCCCCGAATCCTTTGCGGGTTCGGGGATTTTTCGTATCTTTGCGCCCGATAATACATAACCTTCATGAATATAACAAAGTTAATTATATGTTGTGGCCTGCTCAGTTTGTTTGCTCTGCAGCCCGTTGAAGCAAAGCGGAAGAAAGTCGTCCAGAAGCCTGTCTATATGATTGGCGTGGGCATTTCGCTTGTTGACTCGATGGTTTTCATCACCGACATGCAACTTGTTGACAGTGTCACCATAGAGAAGAAGACGAAATTCCTGATGGACCGTCAACTCTATTCCTTCCAGTTGCAGCACTATCTGGAAGCAGCATATAAGAGCGGACCGTACGTGCCATGCGTCTTCTACAGTCCCAAAAGGAAGAAGATGGAACGCCAATATCTGTCTCTCCACAAACGTTATGTTCAAAACAAAGACCTGCGAATGGTGTTGGTGGATATCAGCCAATTCCGTTTCAAAGCAGCAGATTATGTGGAGGTGGACGAATGAAGCGTTACTATTATAAGATAGGTGGACATTCGCTTGTGCTTAACTTCGTCGATGAAACAAACGACGACCAGTTCATCCCATCGTTTGCTCCGTTCCGTTTGGAAGAAGAACCGGAAGCGCCTCTCTTCAAGATGACCGTAGATGACCATCTCGAATGGCAGGAAGATGGCGAAGAGATTGGTGTGTTCGATTGTGGAGGCTGCAATCATGGGGTGTATCGCATGCCCGATGGCGGCTATCAATATGCTGTTCATGACATTAACGATGTCCTTTGCAGCCGTATGCGAAGCAATAAGGACTTCTCCGAATGTCAGGTCTCGCTCTTCGGAGAGACTTGGGTGCAACGCAACTACGGCCTGAACAATGCCTTGATGATGGCTTATGCTTTTGCTGCAGCTCAAATGGGAACGATGCTCATGCACGCTTCCGTCATTCGATGCGATGGCAAGGGCTATCTTATGACCGCTCCAAGCGGTACGGGCAAAAGTACTCATACGCGTCTCTGGTACGACAACATTCCCGGTTGCGACCTCATGAACGACGACAATCCTGTGGTTCGAGTCATCGACGGACAAGCCATCGTTTATGGCTCTCCCTGGAGCGGAAAGACGCGATGCTACCGAAACATTCAAGCCCCGATAGGAGGTCTTGTTCGTATTCAGCAACGACCTGAGAACACAATTCGTAAGCTCAGCACCGTCGAGGCATTCTGCAACCTCTTGCCAGCCATGAGCAATATGAAGTGGGACGAGCGCGTCTATAAAGGTGTTTGCGATGGCATAAGCGAACTCATCCGAATCGTCGGAATGTATGAACTTGGTTGCCTTCCCAATGCGGAAGCTGCTATCCTTTGCCACGACACAATAGCAGGGAAGGATTAAAGATTAAAGATTAAGGGATTAGGGATGAGCAACGGTCTTAAATCTATAATCAAACGCATGACCCGTGTTTTGATGACCCCTTTGCGAAGGCGTTATCAGAAGCGGAATGGAACAACCTCCAATCAGCCTCGTCACGAACTTCCGAACGATGCTTGGCTGGGCGAAGTGTCGCAGATGCTACGAGAGGGAAAACCCTATGCTATCTATGTCAAGGGCTTTAGTATGCGACCTTTCATCGAGCATACGCGCGACCGTGTCTTCCTTGAAAAGCGCGACACATATAATGTTGGCGATGCTGTGCTTGCACAAATTGCTCCAGGTCATTATGTCCTGCATCGCATCATCGAAAAGCAAGGCGAGAACCTGACCCTTCAGGGCGACGGCAATTTGAAGGGAGTGGAACTCTGCAAAGAAAGTGATGTGAGCGGTGTCGTGACGCAATACATTCGTCCCAATCGCATCATCCCTGCCAACGACCCCAAACTGATTCGTCGCATCAAATTGTGGCGAAAGTTGAAACCATTCAGAAGAATATTACTATTCATTTATAAGGCAATAATATGAGAATCAAGAAAGGATTTGAGCTGCGAGACGTTTGTGGAGAGCACATCATCGTGGCTTATGGAATTGAGAATATCGACTTCAACAAGGTCATTAGCCTGAACGAATCGGCTACTTACCTTTGGAAAAACGTTGTCGATAAAGACTTCGACGTCGAGACAATGGCTTCCTTGCTTCAACAGGAATACGAAGTCGATGCTGAAACGGCAAAACGTGATGCTCAGGCATTACTCGACGAATGGACGAAAGTAGGACTGACGGAGTAGTTAAGAGTTAAGAGTTAAAAGTTAAGAGTTCTTGCATGCTCTAGCAGCAAGGCGCGCTTTTAATGCGCGGAAAAGAGTTAAGAATTAAGAGTTAAAAGTTAAGAGTTATGCTCTTGGAATTCCTGCAGGACATGGGCGATACGTTGAGGTTGCCTGTCACGTTCGTCATTATTGAGTTCATCGGCACTTTCGCCTTTGCAATCTCTGGCGTTCGTCTTTCCTCGACCAAGCATTTCGACATCTTCGGAGCTTGGATTGTGGGTATGGCAACTGCTATTGGCGGCGGCACGATTCGCGACCTCATGCTGGGCGTCAATCCGTTTTGGATGACGAACGGCAGCTATTTCGTCTGTTGTGCCCTGGCCGTACTGGCTGTAGGAATGTTCGGCAAGTACATCATCCACCACAACTATACTTGGTTCATCTTCGATACCATCGGTCTTGCGCTCTTCAATGTGGTTGGCCTCGAAAAGGCACTTACATTCGGGCATCCCTATTGGGTAGCAATCACGATGGGAGCTGTGACTGGAGCCGGTGGTGGCATCATTCGCGATGTCCTGATGAACGACGTTCCGCTCATCTTCCGTAGCGAGATTTATGCCCTTGCTTGTGTGGCTGGCGGGGTGGCTTACGTTGCTTGCCTGGAGCTTGGATTGAGTGTTGAGATAAGTGCCTTGCTCAGCTCTTTCATCGTCATTCTTATCCGCTGTCTGGCAGTCAAGTTCCATTGGCAACTGCCTGTCCTGAAAGGCGAAAACGACTCATCCAAGAGCGAAGGGAGCATCCTTCGCATCCTTATCCTCCTGTTGTCAATTGTCAGTTGTCCGTTGTCAATTAATGCCCAGACCCAGCAAATCTTCAACCGAAACATCAAGACGCTCACCTTAACCGTCGATGACGACCCCACTTTGCCGCCATATCTCCTTTATGCAAGCCGCCAGTATATCGACATCGAATGGGACGAGATGAGCCACGATTACAAGCGCTATCGTTACCACATCGACCATTGTGATTGGGATTGGAATGTGACAGATGGCATCTTTGAGAGCGACTACCTTGAAGGTCTAAATGACCAACTTGTCGAAGATTTCGAGAAGAGCTTCAACACTACCCAAATCTATACGCACTACAAGCTTCGCATCCCTAATAAGGAGCTTCGACTTCGTTTAAGCGGCAACTATCGCGTTCTCATTTACGAAGAGGATGAAGAGGACTCGCCAGTTCTGGAAGCTCGTTTCTGCATTTATGAGCGCGAGGCTGGCATCATAGCCCAATTGAGCAGCAACACCGATGTTGACTTTAATGACCGCCATCATCAAATGACGCTTTCAATCGGCTACGGAAGCCTTGCTGTTATCGACCCAGAACAGGAACTGAAGGTTGTCGTCATGCAGAATCGACGTTGGGACAGTAGGGTAGAAGGTCTTGTTCCGAACGTCCGTAAGCCTAACGGAATCGAGTTTACGCACAATCGCAACCTCATCTTCCCAGCTGGAAACGAATATCATCGTTTTGAGATTCTTGACGTGCACAGAACGGCAACTGGAGTGGACCGCATCGATTGGTTTGAGCCTTATTATCATGCAACGCTCTTCCCAGCCGTGATAGACCATTCATACAGCTATACAGAAGACCAGAACGGCGTCTATGTGGTCAGGAGTTCAGACAATTACGATGATTGGACGACGGCTGAATACGTGGTCGTACACTTCTTCCTCGAGAGTCCTCGATTGGAAGGTGGTGATGTGTATGTGAGCGGCTGGTGGGCAGGCCAAACGTTCAACCCCGATTGTAAGATGGAATACGATGAAGCCCGCGAATGCTATCATGCTGCCATCCTATTGAAGCAAGGCTATTACAGCTACGAATTCATCCAAAAGGACGGCTTGATGCAGCGTACGATGGGCAGCTTCTATGAGACCGAAAACGAGTATGAGGTGCTGGTCTATTTTCGTCAGCAGGGAGCTCGTTATGATCGTCTCTCGGGCTTCAGACTCATGCACAACACGAGGTGATTTTGTGACATGTGACATTGTGACATGTGACATTAAGCCCCTTCCAGATTGCATACAGCAGTGTAGTATAATATAAGTTATTATATATTAATATATTATAATATATATACTATTATAATATATAGTATATACCTTTACTGATGGGCATTCCAGGAAAATGAACAACTCGGAACCTCCTTAATGTCACATGTCACAACGTCACATGTCACACTTATAAGGAAGATACCATTGAATATCAGCTTGTTAGCAAAACGGACGATGTTGGAAATGCTGAGAAATCACATATTGCGGTTGATTTAGGCAGCATAAAACGTAAAACTTAACACGTCACATTGCCCAACACAGCACGTTAACTTGCCAAACTTAACACGTTACGTTGCCCAACACAACACGTTACGTTTCTAAAGCTCCAGTGCGGGGCTCTCGTTTCCGTAGCGGTCGAGGGCTGTGATAGCGAGATGATAGCCACGATAATAAGCGCTAAGCAGGCTATAAGTGTAGCTTGTGTCGTAGCTTACTCTGACGATATTTTTCGGATTGCTCGTATCGACTGGCACCTTCTTGCTAGCATAAATTACAAACCTGCAATTCTCCGTTTCCGTCGTCCACTCAATCTTTTCATTGACGCCGCCAACTCTTTCCCTCGATACAAGCCAGGGCTTCTGAGGCTTCGATGTGCTTTGCCAAGTCATGGGAGGTAGCAGGGCAGGGTAGGGATAGAAGGTCTTCTGCAGATAATCGTAGATGCCTTTCGTGTTGTCGGTCAGGAACTGGCTGCGGAAATAAGCCTGCCCGCCCAGTCCCATCTGCCTGAGGTAGCAGAGCTCTCGCTGGATGATGCCCCAATCCCAGTCTTTCTCTTTTGAATGGAGGAAATAGATGCCGAGTCCAGGAGCAACTGTCCGACCATAGTCATGCTCCTTCCAATCGACAGCGAACGGGTAGAAGTGGTCGCCCTGGAAGTACATCATCGGCAGAAGCATGTCCATGATGCCCTCGCGAAGCCAGCCTTGAGCGTCCTGATAAACTGCTCCCAGTGCTGACCAGCCCTTTGCAGAGTAGCGACTCAAGTCTTTGTATTTGCCTACAGGAGAGCAACTTACGCGTACCCAAGGCTTGATGTCTTTCACGGCTTCATAGGCGTCTCGAACCATCTTGGTGATGTTCTGCTCTCGCCATGACCGCTTGCTCTGGCCGTTTCCGTACTTCTTGAAGGTGGCTGCATCTGCGAATGACTCAGGATTCTCTGGGTAGCGGATGTAGTCGAAGTGTATGCCATCAACATCATAACCTGTTACAATCTCCTTGCAAAGCTTGGTGAGATAGGCAGAAGAGCCAGGCAAACCTGGGTCGAGATAGTATTGGTCGCCATGCTTCTTCAGCAGTTCGGGATGTGTCTTGAATAGGCTCCGCTTGCCCATCTTCTTGGCGTTTTCTATCTTGAAGGCAGGAACGGTGACTATCCAGGCATGAAGTTCCATCCCGCGTTTATGGGCTTCCTCGATAGCGAAGGCAAGCGGGTCGTAGCCCGGGTCGCGGTCGAAAGTGCCGGTCAGGCAGACATCCCAAGGCTCTATTTCGCTTGGATAGATGACTGAGCCGCGAATCCTGGTCTGCAGGACCACCGTATTGATGCGGCAGGCCTGTAGCTGGTCGAGCAACTCGCAGAGTTCTTCCTTCTGAGCCTCCCTGTTTATCGCATTTGTGGCCCTCGTCTTCGGCCAGTCTAAGCCCATGATTGTGGTCAGCCAAACAGCTCGGACCTCATATTTGGGAGCAAGAGGGGAATACAGATAAGGGAGCAGATTTTCGTCCTCCTCCAAGGCTGGAGTGATAGTTTTGGGTAGAAAATCGCTCTTCTTATGTAGGCTCTGTGCCTCAGAAAAAGTGCTGAAAAGGGAGGCAAAGAGGTATATAATAATATATAATGTATGTTTCATGCCACAAAGATACGAAAAAAGTGAAGAATTAAGAGTGTTGAATGAAGATTTTTTTGTAACTTTGTAGCATCAAAAGAACATCTTACATCAGACATCTTACATCTTACGTCCTATTATGGTCACATTTTGTATAGCGTTGGCTCTGTTGGTGCTCGGATATTTTATCTACGGCACATTTGTAGAGAAAGTGTTCGGCGTTGACCCGAATCGCAAAACGCCTTGCTACACGAAGCAGGATGGAGCCGACTACATCCCGATGCCGACGTGGAAGGTCTATACAGTGCAGTTCCTCAACATCGCTGGCACAGGTCCCATCTTCGGCGCCATGATGGGTGTGCTCTACGGACCTGCTGCGTTCCTCTGGATAGTGCTTGGCTGCATCCTCGGCGGCGCAATGCACGACTATATGTCCGGCATGATAAGCATCCGGCGAGGCGGTATGGGCTTGCCCGAGATAATAGGCGACGAGCTGGGAAGCGCGTGCCGACTGGTGATGCGTGTGGTGACGCTCGTCCTGATGATATGTGTGGGCGCATCGTTTGTGCTGATTCCTGCCGGATTGATGGACCAGCTGACCGTCAGACTGTTTGATGTCGGCGACACCAACCTCATCTGGACTGTCCTCATCCTTGTCTTCTACCTTGCCGTTACAGTCTTTTCCATCAGCAAAGTCATCGGCACAGTCTATCCCATCTTTGGCGCTGCGCTGCTCATCATGGCCGTTCTCATCGGCTTTGGCATCTTCACGCATGAAGGCAACATCCCCGGCATCGCCGAAGCCTTCAGCGATCATTACCCTGTTCCCTACACGCCGCTATTCCCCGGGCTTTTCATCACGATAGCTTGCGGAGCAGTGAGCGGCTTCCATGCCACGCAAAGCCCCATGATGGCTCGCTGCATCAAGAACGAGAAGTACGGCCTTCGTTGCTTCTATGGTGCCATGGTGACAGAAGGCGTGGTTGCGCTCATCTGGGCGGCTGCTGCCATTAAGTTCGTCGATATGCTCGACATCGCAGGCACCACGCCCTACGAGAAGCTTTATAACGCCATGACTAATTGTGGCACGGTCAAGATGAACCCCGGCCTTTTGGTAGAGCGGATGTGCAACGACTGGCTTGGTAGCGCGGGTCTTGTACTGGCCGTGCTGGGCATCGTGGCAGCCCCTATGAGCACGGGCGGAAGTGCTTTTCGTGCGGCTCGCATGATAGTTGCCGACTTCAGTCATTACGACCAGAAGCCGCTCCTCAACCGTCTCTTGCTCACCGCCCCGCTGTTTGCCGTCGCCATCGTCATGCTCAACGTCAGCAGTTTCAAGGTCTTGTGGCTCTACGTCTCTTGGTTCAACCAAGTCCTTGCCACCTTCACCTTCTTTACTATTGCACATTTCCTGCGCCACAGGACAGACGGCCGCGGCATCCTTCCCCGATGGTCGTGGCTCATTGCTTATTTCCCAGCAGTCTTCATGTGTGCCGTGAGTGCCTGCTTCATCCTCATCGACAAGGAGAACGGCCTTGGTCTGGATACGACTCTGGGTTATATAATAGGTGGAGCATTTACCTTCATTGTGTCCCTTTTATTTTTGATTAAGAATCTAAAAAGATGATAACATTCTCAGTTTCCTTAGTTTGCCTGCTCATAGGCTATTTAATCTACGGAGCAATCGTTGAGCGAGTGATTCGCCCGAGTGCTTCGGCTCAGATGCCTTGCTACACCAAGCGAGATGGCGTGGACTACATCCCGATGCCTGCTTGGCGAGTGTTCTTGATACAATTCCTCAACATAGCAGGTACAGGCCCTATTTTCGGAGCAATCATGGGCATCCTCTTTGGCCCCGCAGCCTATCTTTGGATAGTGCTTGGCTGCATTTTTGCCGGAGCTGTTCACGACTATCTCTGTGGCATGATATCTGTCAGGCAGGGCGGAATATCGTTGCCCGAGATTATCGGAAACGAGCTTGGGCCGACGATGCGAATCGTGATGCGCGTCGGATCGCTCGTTTTGCTGGTGCTGGTTGGTGCCGTCTTCGTGACCACGCCTGCCGAGTTGCTCGACAAGATGACGCCCGATAAAGGTTGGATCTTCTCCAACTCCTTCTGGCTCGTTGCCATTTTCCTGTACTTCATCCTTGCTACACTCTTGCCCATCGACAAGCTCATCGGCAAGATTTATCCTCTTTTTGGCCTCGCCCTGTTGCTTATGGCAATAGGTATCTGCTGGGGTATCTACACGAAAGAAGGTTGGATACCGGAGCTGACGGATGCACCTTTCACGTCGCATCACCCGAAAGGTCTGCCCATCTTTCCCATGCTCTGCGTCACCATCGCCTGTGGAGCCATCAGTGGTTTCCACGGAACTCAGAGTCCTCTAATGGCTCGGTGCCTGACAAACGAACGTCTTGGTCGCCCTGTCTTCTACGGAGCTATGATTACGGAGGGCTTCGTCGCACTCATCTGGGCAGCCGCCGCCGTTAAGTTTGCCAGCATGCTCCCTGGCGAGCCTGGTGCTACGGCCTACGAGAAGCTTGCTGCTTTGGGTGGTCCTGCCGTGGTTGTGAAGGAGATCAGTGTAGGCTGGATGGGTGCCGTGGGAGCAGTGCTGGCCGTTCTTGGCGTGGTAGCAGCGCCCATCACAAGCGGCGACACCGCCTTCCGCAGCGCTCGCCTCATTGCTGCCGACTTCCTTCATCTCAGCCAGAAAAACATCTGGAAGCGACTGGTGCTGTGTCTGCCGCTCTTTGCCATCACCACAGGATTGTTCTTCCTTGACTTTAATGCCCTTTGGCGCTACTTTGCCTGGACCAATCAAACCATGGCATGTTTCATGCTTTGGGCTGCTGCGGTGTGGCTGACCAGAAGAGGTTACAATTGCTGGATTGCTTTCATTCCGGCTCTCTTCATGAGTGTGGTGACCACGAGCTACATCATTGTTGCCCCCGAAGGCTTTGGTCTTCCTCTTCCCGTGGGCCTTATTGCTGGATTTGCTTTGATGGCTTTGCAGATGTTTCATTTCCTGAAATATATTTATAAACAACCTAAAAAACAACAAACATTATGAAAAAAATCTTTATTGCGTTGCTTCTTGCAACATTCACTCTTAGTGCATCAGCACAGTTCGAGAAGGGTACGAAGTATGTAAATGCTTCATTGAGTGGCTTTGGCCTAAGTTATTCTAAGCAGCCAGGTTTCTGCATGAACATTGAAGCAGCAGGCGGTTATTTCTTCGTAAACAACTGGATGGTGAAAGGCCTTATCGGTTGGGATCATGTAGCTGGTTCGAATCAATTTGACTTGGGCGCTGGTGTCCGCTACTACATGCAGGACCATGGTTTCTTCTTCGGAACAGGTATCAAGTATGGTCTTGTAGGTGTAAGCGGTGGTGATTTTGGAGAATCAAGCGTTCTTCACAATGTCTATCTGCCCCTCGAAGCTGGTTATTGCTTCTTCCTGAACGATCATGTTACATTGGAGCCATCGCTTTATGTTGACATGTGTTTCAATCACTTCAAGGAAGCTACCAAGGTTGGCTTGAAACTGAGCTTTGGCTACTACTTCTAAAGAAGAGTCAATAATTAAACAAAAAAAAATAGAGGCGGGCATTGCTGCTCGCCTCTTTTTTTGTTCCGTTAATCCTTCCTTTTGTGAGATAGAAAGGGGAGGATTAGTTATTCTCAGGACGGAGTTTACGAACGGTTTCTGCTGTGCGCCACATCTCTGAGTCGTGCAGGGCAGCCAGTTCCTTCTCCAGACCTTCGCGGTAGTCGGGCTTCGAGTTGGCATCGATGCTTATCTGAGCTTCGTGTCCGCTCTTCACGCTTTGGTAAAGTTCCTGCATGACAGGCTTGATGGCATCGTGGAAACGAGGATACCAGTCGAGAGCGCCGCGCTGTGCAGTGGTGGAGCAGTTGGCGTACATCCAGTCCATACCTTTCTGTGCGAAGAGGGGCATGAGGCTTTGTGTGAGCTCTTCGACAGTCTCGTTGAAAGCTTCAGAAGGTGTGTGACCGTTCTCGCGGAGCACTTCGTATTGAGCCAGAAGCAAGCCCTGAATGGCACCCATCAGAGAGCCGCGCTCGCCCGTGAGGTCACTGGTTGCCTCGCGCTGGAAGGTTGTTTCGAAGAGATAACCCGATCCGATGCCGATGCCGAGGGCAAGTGTGCGGTCCAGGGCACGACCGGTTGCGTCGTTATAGACTGCGTAAGAGCTGTTCAGGCCACGACCTTCGAGGAACATGGTGCGCAGGCTTGTGCCGCTACCCTTCGGGGCAACCATGATGACATCGATGTCCTTAGATGGCACGCAACCAGTTCGATCGTTCCAAGTTATTGCGAAGCCATGAGAGAAATAGAGCGCCTTGCCGGGAGTGAGGTACTTCTGCAGAGTGGGCCATACGCTCATCACAGCTGCATCGGAAAGCAGACACATCACGATGGTGCCCTTGTCGGCAGCCTCTTCGATGGAGAAGAGCGTCTCGCCTGGAACCCATCCGTCGGCCTTTGCCTTCTCGAAAGTCTTGCCCTGACGCTGGCCTACAATCACGTTGAAGCCGTTGTCGCGCAGGTTGCAAGCCTGACCGGGACCTTGTACGCCGTAGCCAATAACGGCAATCGTCTCGTCCTTCAGAATCTCACGTGCTTTCTCAAGAGGGAACTCTTCGCGGGTCATAACTTCCTCGATGACACCGCCAAAATTCATTTTTGCCATAGTCTAGTAGATTTATTGTTGTTGAAATAGAACTTTCTTTTTGTTGTGTTATCCGTTTAATCGCGTGCAAAGATACAACAAAAAATTGAAAGTTCGTTGCTTTTTGCTTAAAAATATAGTCCCAAGTGCAAGAGAGGAGGGAACAGTCCCTAATTCTTGCGGAACTTTCTTTAGTATAAAATTCCCGAGGCACGTTAAGTCTCCCAACTTAACACGTTAAAACGCTCATCTTAACACGTTAAGTTGCCCAACTAAGCGTGTTAAGTTTGCAAACTGGCCGTGCTATGTCCTTGCTCTTCCCTTGCTGGATACTTTTGGTTGAACCAGTATATTCCGTAAGACAGAACGAGAAGGCTTACGATGAGGACAGCTGCTTTGGGGGCGATGCTCAGTTCGTCGCTGCTCATCGTGCCGCCTTGCAGCCTGTTTCCAACCACAACACAAATGGCGATGATGACAACGGGCAAAACAAAAAGCACCCCATAGACAATGAGGTACTTGATGATGTTGGCAATCTCTCTCTTCATAAGGGTGTAGGGGCTGTTATCACTTGAAGCAGACTTTTGCCTGACAAACCACTTCGCCTTCGTTCTTACGGACCTCAATGTCGGTCTCGTTCTCGCTTATTGCCTGTTCATAGAAGCTGAGGCGGTCTCCCAGATATGACTCTGCCTTGTAGGCTATCTCGAAGCGGCGGATGCCTCCCTGCTCGAAGCGCTCTTTGGGGAAGAGGTCGAGGATGTGCTCGATGTACTTGATGCTGTTGATGTGGCCGTTGATGTCAACATCGCTGTAATAGGTGTCGATGGTGCGGATGAGCTGTGGCTCGCGGAAGCGGAAGCGTCCATGGCCCTCGATGGGGCAGACGTTCTCTTCCTCGGGAACGATGTATCTGAGGATATCGCCGTCGTAGAGTGTCAGCAGGTCGCAAGGCTTCCGCGTCTCCAAGTCAATCATTGCCCACACACTTCGTGCATAGCCAAGGGGCTTGCCGTCAGCATTATGGATGGAGAAGTTACGGTTTGTGAATAGCTTCATCACGCTCTCCACCCAAGTTCTCACTTCGCAATGCTCATATTGCCGAGGCATCTCGTTCATCTCGATGCTGAGTCGCGAGAGCACCCAAGTGTGCTGGGTTTCGTTCAAGGCACCGATGCCCCATCCGCGCTTCTGTGAGTGGTTGCCCGCAGCGTTGAGCAAATGATTGCCGAGTACACCAAGGAAGATGCGACCCGTGAAGTCAACATGGAAAGGCTCAACAAAGAAAGGATATCTATCTATTAATTCATAATTCATAGTTCATAATTCATAGTTGACTTACATCGAGCTAAAGCTTCATAGTCCATAATACTAATTCATAATTCATGATTATCTTCTTTGTGAAAATGCTGGGGCGTAGCCTTAATTATGAATTATGAATTAAGAATTATGAATTAGTATTGTGTTCTTCCTCGCGCTTCGCAATATAAGCATCGAGGCGTTCAATGCAAGACTTTGTGACTGCAATGCGGCCTGTGCGGACAAACTGCAAGACGCAACCTAGAGCATCGAGCTGGGTGAAGAGCTCTATCACATCTCTTGTGATGCCTGTGTTCTCGACGATGGTGTATGTTGGGTTCACCTCGACGATGCGGGCATCATAGCGACGAACAATGCAAGATATGTCTTGATTGGCAAGCACCATCGGTGTGGAAAGCTTCAGCAAAGAGGTCTCGAGGATGAATATCTCGTCGTCCACAAAGCAGTTGGCTTGCAAGACATCAACCTTCTTCTCGATTTGCTTGGTCAGCATCTCCGCCATCTCCTGCTTGCAGTAACAAGTTATTGTGTACTTGTGGACGCCAGGAGTGGAAGAGGCGCATACATTGAGGCTCTCGATGTTGACCTGCCGACGTGTAAAGACAGCGGTTATCTGATTGAGGATACCTGCGAAGTTCTCGGAATAGACGATGAGTGTGTAAAGTGTCAGACCATCGTGACTGAGCAAAGCACCTTCGTGACCTGGTACAGCAGGACGAGCCACTGCATTACGCTTGAAGGTCTCCTTCTGGCTGCCTTCTTGTGCATCCTGAGCAAGAGTTGCCCTGCGCTGACGAGCCAAGTTCTTCTCGAAGCTGTCGCGCTCAATAGCTGCTGCAGCATAAACAGCTTCATTGAAGCCTTGCATCTCTTGAGCCTGCTCCAGCTCGTCACATTTGCCGCAAGTATTGCAATCGCCACATTCGGCGTTTCCTGTTTTCTTCTTTGTCTTCATAACTATGAACTATGAATTATGAACTATTAATTAACCTCAAGCAGCATTTCGTCCACATTGGCTCCTGGTGGTGTCATTGGGAGCACGTTATCTTCTTCCTTCACAGCACACTGCAAGAGGTACGGACCCTTTGTGTTGAGCATCTCCTTGATGGCAGCATCGAGGTCCTTGCGGTCAATTACGGTACGGCAAGGAATGTTATAGCCTGCGGCAATCTTCTCGTAGTCGGGGTTGAGCATGGGCGTAAAGGAGTAGCGCTTGTTGAAGAACATGTATTGCCACTGCCTAACGTTGCCGAGGAAGTTGTTGTTCAGGAGTATCATCTTCACGGGAATCTGGTTCTCCATGATGGTGCCCAGCTCCTGAATTGTCATTTGGAAGCCTCCGTCGCCACAGAACATACATACTGTTCTGTCGGGAGCGCCATAGCAAGCACCCATAGCTGCTGGAATGCCGAAGCCCATCGTGCCGCAACCACCGCTGGTAACTACGGAGCGAGGCTCCGTGAACTTGAAGTAGCGACAACCGAACATCTGGTTTTGTCCGACATCGGTCACGAGGATGGCTTTGTTCTTGGCTGCCTCGCTAACCTTGCGCACCACTTCGCCCATCAAGAGTGGGCCTTCTGTGGGATTGAGGGCGGCATCGATAACCTTTGTGAACTCCTTTTCTTCATATGGCTTGAAGCCTTCAATCCATGCTTTATGAGTGGCTTTCTGCACAAGCTTTGTTACGGCTGGAAGTGTCTGCTTGCAATCTCCGAGGACAGAGAGAGTAGGCTTCACGTTCTTACCAAGCTCGGATGGGTCAATCTCGAAGTGTATAACCTTTGCCTGTTTAGCATAGGTCTTCAGGTTGCCTGTTACGCGGTCATCAAAGCGCATACCGACAGCGATGAGCAGGTCGCACTGATTCGTCATAACGTTTGGCGCAAGGTTGCCGTGCATGCCAAGCATTCCTTTATTGAGCGGATGGTCGGAAGGAGCAGCAGAAAGGCCGAGAATGGTTGAGCCAAAAGGTATCTGAGCCTTCTCGCAGAGGGCAAGCAACTCTTTGTTAGCTCCAGCCAGTTCAACGCCTTGACCAACAAGCATGAAGGGCTTCACACTTTCGTTAATCATTTGAGCGGCTTTCTCGATAGCGCCTTCTTCCGGCTGAGGGTAGGGATTGTAGCTGCGGATGAAATCGACCTTCTGCGGAGCATACTCTATCATGGCAGTCTGCGCGTTCTTCGCAAAGTCGAGCACAACAGGGCCTGGCCTGCCGCTCTTTGCAATGAAGAAGGCACGAGCCACTGCCCAAGGGATGTCCTCGGCACGACGAATCTGGAAGTTCCACTTCGTGATAGGTTGGGTAACGCCCACCACATCGACCTCCTGGAAAGCATCGGTGCCGAGCATGGCAGCTCCGACCTGACCGCAGATAACGACCATAGGCGTGGAGTCAATCATGGCATCGGCAACGCCTGTAATCGTATTCATTGCTCCCGGGCCACTTGTCACGATAGCACAACCTACCTTACCACTGACGCGGGCATAACCCTGAGCGGCATGAACGGCAGCTTGTTCATGACGAACAAGGATGTGATGAAGGGTCTTCTTGTGGTCGTAGAGGGCGTCGTAGGTGGGCATGATAGCGCCGCCAGGATAGCCGAAGAGCACATCTACACCTTCGTGTTCAAGGCTTCTCATCAAAGCCTCTGCACCTGATATCTTTTCGTTTACCATAGTTAATCGATTATTCTGATTCCGCCCTTGTCGGCACTTGCAACAGATTGCGCATAAGCCCTCAATGCTTTGCTTACGACTCTGTTGCGACGCAGGGGTTGCTGTGGACGAGCTGCAAGTTCTTCGTCGCTCAGCTTCACGTTGATGGAGCGGCTGGGGATGTCAATGACGATGATGTCTCCGTCCTTTATCTTGCCGATGTTGCCGCCGCTTGCTGCCTCGGGACTGATGTGTCCGATGGAGAGACCGCTTGTGCCGCCTGAGAAGCGTCCGTCGGTAATGAGGGCGCATTCCTTGCCCATGTGCATCGACTTGATGTACGAGGTGGGGTAGAGCATCTCCTGCATGCCAGGACCGCCTTTCGGGCCTTCGTGCGTGATGACGACGCAATCGCCCTTCTTCACCTTGCCGCCCAAAATGCCTTCGCAAGCGTCTTCCTGAGAGTCGAAGCAGACGGCAGGACCTTCAAAGTGCCAAAGCTCAGGAGCAACGCCAGCCGTCTTGACGACGCAGCCGTCCTGAGCGATGTTGCCGAAGAGGACAGCCATTCCGCCATCCTTCATGTAGGCGTGTTCGGTGTCGCGGATGCAACCGTTCTCGCGGTCGGTATCGAGTGTCTCGAAGTATGTTTCCTGCGAGCCCATCACGTTGCTGAACTTGCCACCAGGGGCGCTATAATATATTCTAATACAACTAGGATCACTAGTAGGGCTAGTAATGTCGTATTTAGCAATGTCTTCGCCAAGTGTGGCGCCGTTGACGCGCTTGCAGGAGAGGTCGAGCAGGTTGCCTTTAGCAAGTTCGCCAAGTATGCCGAGAATGCCACCAGCACGGTTCTCCTCCTGAATGCTGTACTTCTGCCAGTTCGGCGAGAGCTTGCAGAGGAAGGGCACTTTGCGGCTCAGCTGGTCGATGTCCTTCATCTTGAAGTCCACTTCAGCTTCCTGGGCGACTGCAAGCAGGTGGAGCACAGTGTTTGTGCTTGCGCCCATGGCGATGTCGAGTGTCATGGCGTTGAGGAAAGCCTGACGGGTTGCGATGCTGCGTGGCAGTACCGACTCGTCGCCGTCCTCGTAGTAAGCGAGGGCATTCTTTACGATTATCTTGGCTGCGTCCTTGAAGAGCTGTATGCGGTTCTTGTGTGTGGCGAGGATGCTTCCGTTGCCAGGGAGCGAGAGTCCGATGGCTTCGGTCAGCGAGTTCATTGAGTTGGCTGTGAACATACCTGAGCAAGCGCCGCAGCCCGGGCAAGCCATCTGCTCCACCTGAGCCAGTTCCTCGTCGCTGACGGTTGGGTCGCCACCTTTCACCATTGCTGTGATGAGGTCGGCGTTCTCGCCATTGAGCTTGTGAGATTCCATTGGTCCGCCGCTTACGAAGACGGCCGGAATGTTCAGTCTCATGGCAGCCATCAGCATGCCTGGGGTCACTTTGTCGCAGTTGGAAATGCAGACCATTGCATCTGCTTTGTGAGCATTTACCATGTACTCCACCGAGTCGGCGATGATGTCGCGCGAGGGTAGGGAGTAGAGCATGCCGTCGTGACCCATGGCGATGCCGTCGTCGATGGCGATGGTGTTGAACTCAGCTGCGTAGCAACCGAGCTTTTCTATCTCTTGCTTTACGATTTGTCCTATCTCGTGGAGGTGTGTATGACCTGGGACGAACTGTGTGAACGAGTTGACGACAGCGATGATTGGCTTGCCGAACTGTTCCCTCTTCATGCCGTTAGCGACCCAAAGAGCACGTGCTCCAGCCATGCGACGACCTTCGGTGCAGACTGAGCTTCTCAATTGATGTTTCATAATCCTTAATCTTTCTCGCGTACGCGAATTGGCCGCAAAGTTAGCATAAATCTTTCTTTTGGCCAACAAAACGACACATTATTATATATTATATGCGCAAAATGATATTGCGGCTGCATATTTAGTCGACAAAAAATGGCAGCCACAAGTATTAGGGTGCCAAACGCCCTATAGGGGAATGCTCAACGCCCTATAGGGGAATGACGAACGCCCTATAGGGGATTTATAAATTAAATATAATGTGTTGAATCAGGTGTTCAGTTGTGTTGTCCAAAGAATACTAATTCCTTGGAAGTTCGTCGCGCGTGATGGCACAATCCTGCTCCAGAGCGTCGTTCCACCAGTCGATGTTGGCGTTGTTGTGGTCGGTGCTGTTGAAGGCATCGCCGCTTGTTTTGTTCGTGCGGTCGTAGTCGTACCAAGGGATGAGGAAACTCCAGTGCTGACCGTCTTCCCACAGTTGCGAGAGTTTCGGAATGCTTCCGAATTCGCTGATGGCATAGAGTTTGCCTGGGTAGTTTTCGTGGAAGTAGTCGTACCACCAGTGCATCTCGCTGAGGTTCTTGTTGTAGAAGTCGTACGCTACAATATCAACATATTCATCGCCTGGGTACCAGCGCTTTGAGTCTCCTGCGTTAAAGATCCAGATGAGGTTCGTCAGGCCATGATAATTCACCATGCGGTCGTACATCACTCTCCACAGTTCCACGAATGCTTCAGGTCCGTCTGCTCCCCACCAGAACCATGCTTTGTGCCAGTCTGTGCCTGGATTGGCTTCCGTCCAGTTGCCTTGCGCTTCATGAAGGGGGCGCCAGAGAACAGGCACTTTGGCTGTCTTGGTGGATTTCAGCCACATCGCGACTTGGTCGATGCGGGCTATCATCGTTTTGTAGTCGTCGCTGTTCGGCGAGAAGATTCCTGACGGTCGGAAACTGGTTTGCTTGGGTTCGGAGCCTGGGGTGCATGTCCAGTCGGTGCTGTCGTTCGTAAGCATGTTCCAATGCCACATTGCTGAAACGATACCGCCTGCGTTAGCCCAGTTCTGCCAAATCGTGTTGCTCGCATAGTTTATCCAGCCACTCGAAGAGGAATGGATGTCGTGGATGAAGTCGAACGTGTTGATGGCTGGGTATTTCCGCGTGTGCTTAAATACCCATTTGGCTTCGTTGATGTTGTAGTTCACGCAAGCGTGGGTGCCCGTCAGTATCTTTTGGCCGACATTCTCCTCGAGGTAAGTGAGCAGATTCTGGGCTTCCTTCGAACGGTTGCTCCACTTCGGAACAGCCTCGAAAACGACGCTGTCAACCGTTTCCACATCACAACGAATGGTTGACCCATCGCTTCTGTAAACAATCATATTCTGCACCTGTGCCTTCGAAGCGAGGGCCATTAAAGCGAATATGAGTACGAAGAAGTTTTTCATAGTAATTTAAATAATGTAGGGACGCCGAAGCGTCCCTACTGTTATGACGTTAAAGCGCTTTTCGCAATAACGGTTTCTATTACAGGCTCCAGTCTTCCTGCGTCTTGCGAACGTAGGTCTTGTAGCGGCGCTGAGCAGCAGCCTTACAAGCGTCGTAGAGCTCTTGAGCCTCTTCGGGAGCGGCCTTCTTCAGAGAGAGGAAGCGAACCTCGCCCTCGAGGAACTCTTGGAACTTATCCCAATCAGGCTCCTTGCTGTCGAGCTGGAAGGGAGTCTTGCCCTCTTCAGCCAGAGCAGGATTGTAGCGCCACAGGTGCCAGTAGCCGCATTCAACAGCCTTAGCCTCCTCAGCCTGGCTCTTACCCATGCCGCCCTTAGCCTTCAGGCCGTGGTTGATACAGGGAGCATAAGCGATGATGAGCGAAGGTCCGTGCCATGCTTCAGCCTCGCGGAAGGCCTTCAGGCACTGGCTTTGGTCTGCACCCATAGCAACCTGAGCAACATAAACGTTGCCGTAGGTAGCCTGCATGAGGCCGAGGTCCTTCTTGCCCACGCGCTTACCATTGGCAGCGAACTGAGCAATAGCTCCGATAGGTGTGGCCTTCGAAGCCTGACCGCCCGTGTTGGAGTAAACCTCAGTATCGATAACGAAGATGTTGACGTCCTCGCCGCTGCCGATGACGTGGTCGAGGCCGCCGTAACCGATGTCGTAGCTTGCGCCGTCACCACCGATAATCCATTGGCTTGCCTTAGCCAGCTTGTCTTTGTTCGCCAGCAGTTCGCTCTCGAGTGCACATCCGCGGCACGGGCAGATGGGGCTGCCTGCTGCCTTGGCATCCTTGGCCTCCTGCAACTTCTGTGCAGCCACCTCGGCGCCATATAGTTCCTTGCCCTTGCCCTGCCAGAACTCTATAGCTCCATCGATGGGCAGTATTGCCTTCTCCAGAGCGGCAACGAATTCATCGGTTGCCTTGCGGTTGGCGGTAGAGTCGTCGAATGTGTCGAGCCATTTCTGTGTAGCCTCGCGCATCCAGTCGAAGGCTGTAGTATTCACGAGTTCCTCGGCCAGCTTGCGCATTCTGTTGCGCAACTTCTTGCGGCCAAGCACCATACCAAGGCCGTACTCGCAGAAGTCCTCGAAGAGGGAGTTCGACCAAGCAGGTCCTTGACCCTTCGCGTTCTTGGTGTAAGGAGTGGAAGGAATAGAGCCAGAGTAGATTGAGGAGCAACCTGTTGCGTTGGATGCCATCTCGCGATCACCAAAGAGCTGGCTGATGAGCTTCACGTAAGGTGTCTCGCCGCAACCAGAGCAAGCGCCGCTGAACTCGAAGAGAGGCTGAGCGAACTGGCTGTTCTTCGGGCTCTGCTTGATGTCCACGAGGTCTTGCTTCGAGCTGACCTTCTTGATGCAGTAATCCCAGTTCTTTGCTTCCTGAGCAGCTTCTGCACTTGAGTCGTCGTAAGATACCATCTTGAGTGCAGGACCGCCAAGCTTCGGATTGCCAGGACAAACGTCTGCACAGTTGCCGCAACCCAGACAGTCCTTCACGCCGACCTGCATGACGAAGTGCATGCCCTTCATTGCTGCGGGAGCCTTCATCTCGATGGTCTTTCCTTCGAAGCCCTTCACTTCCTCGTCGTCCATTACGATAGGACGGATGCAAGCATGAGGACAAACGAATGCACACTTGTTACACTGAATACAGTTATCAGGGTTCCATACAGGAACGAAGCCTGCTACGCCGCGCTTCTCGTAAGCAGCAGTACCCTGTTCCCATGCGCCGTCCTCGTAGCCCTTGTAAGCACTGACTGGAAGGTCGGCACCATTCTGGGCGTTGATGGGGCGCACGAGCTTCGTGATGAACTCGGGCTCGTCATATACAGGAGCCTCGTCGGCTGGCAGATTCTTCCAAGCAGGATCAACGGGCAGTACCTTGTACTCGCCGCCGCGGTCAACGGCTGCAAAGTTCATGTTCACCACGTCCTCGCCCTTCTTGCCGTAAGACTTCACGATAGCCTTCTTCATCTGCTCTACTGCGAGCTCAACGGGGATGACTTCTGTGATGCGGAAGAATGCGCTCTGCAGAATGGTGTTCGTGCGGTTGCCGAGGCCAATCTCCTGAGCTATCTTGGTGGCGTTGATGTAGTAAACGGTGATGTTCTTCTCTGCGAAGTACTTCTTAATATTATTAGGAATGAACTTCACGAGCTCCTCGCCCTCGAAGATGGTGTTCAAGAGGAACTGACCGTTTGGACGAAGGCCGCGAATCACGTCGTACATCCTCAGGTAAGCCTGAACGTGACAAGCCACGAAGTTAGGCGTCTTAATCTGATATGTGCTGCGGATGGGCGTGTCGCCGAAGCGCAGGTGCGAGCAAGTGAAGCCGCCCGACTTCTTCGAGTCGTAGCTGAAGTAAGCCTGGCAATACTTGTTGGTGTTGTCGCCGATAATCTTGACGCTGTTCTTGTTGGCACCAACAGTACCATCGGCGCCAAGACCGAAGAACTTAGCTTCGAAGATGCCTTCGCCACCCAAGGCCATCTCTTCCTTGACGGGCAGAGAAGTGTAGGTGAGGTCATCGACGATACCAACGGTGAACTGGCTCTTAGGCTGAGGCAGTTCGAGGTTCTCATAGACGCTGAGCATCATGGTGGGCGTTACGTCGGCAGAGCCGAGGCCATAACGTCCGCCTACGATGATAGGAGCGTTTGGCTGACCATAGAATGCGTCGCGAACGTCGAGGTACAGAGGTTCGCCGTTTGCTCCAGGCTCCTTTGTGCGGTCAAGCACTGCGATGCGCTTGCAAGTCTTGGGAACTGCAGCCAGCAGGTGCTTCACACTGAAAGGACGATAGAGGTGAACGCTCACCATACCGTACTTCTTGCCGTTAGCATTTGCGTAGTCAATAGCCTCGCGAGCAGCCTCAGAAGCAGAACCCATCAGGATGATGACCTGCTCTGCATCCTCAGCACCATAGTAGCTGAAGAGCTCATACTTGCGACCTGTACGTTCGCTGATGGCAGCCATATATTTCTCCACGATAGCAGGAACTGCATCATAGTAGCGGTTGCAGCTCTCGCGATGAGCGAAGAATGTCTCAGGATTCTCGGCCATACCCTTTGCCTGAGGATGCTCAGGAGAGAGGGCACGAGCACGGAACTCGCTCAGAGCCTTCTGATTCACGAGGTCGCGAACATCGTCCTCTTCAAGAAGTTCGACCTTCTGATACTCGTGAGAGGTGCGGAAACCGTCGAAGAAGTTGATGAAAGGCACGCGAGCCTCGAGTGCAGCAAGATGAGCAACAGCGCTGAGGTCCATCACTTCCTGAACGCTACCTTCTGCCAGCATGGCAAAGCCTGTCTGACGGCAAGCCATCACATCGCTGTGGTCACCAAAGATACACAGAGAGTGAGTTGCAAGTGTACGGGCAGAAACATGGAAGACGCTGGGCAACAATTCGCCTGCAATCTTGTACATATTGGGAATCATGAGCAGGAGGCCCTGGCTGGCAGTGAAGGTGCTTGTGAGGGCACCAGCCTGCAACGAACCATGAACGGCACCAGCAGCACCGCCTTCGCTCTGCATTTCCTGAACCATTACTGTGTCGCCGAAGAGGTTCTTACGACCCTGAGCGGCCCACTCGTCAACATGCTCCGCCATAGGAGATGAGGGAGTGATGGGGTAGATGGCAGCTACTTCGCTGAACATATAAGCCACATGTCCGGCACAGGTATTGCCATCCCAAGTTACAAATTTCTTTTGCTTCATACCAAATTACAGACCCTCTCCCTAACCCTCTCCCTTTAGGGCGAGGGAACTGCTTTGCAGGGTCATGGGCAGTTTATATTTTATAAAATGTGTTTTTATACGTTATCTACTATTTCCTTCTTCACCTTTTTAGTAGAGGAATCCATACATCCAGAGTGGAATCTCTTGTTCCAAGCCTTCCTTGATGCCGGCAAGGGCGTAGAGCACGTCTGTGTTCTTGCGTTTGGGTTGCTCCAGACAGATGCGGAACCTCATGTTCTTGTCCACGATGAAGGTGCAGCTGCGGTCGCCCTTCTGCACTTGATGACGGCCCCAGAGAGCGTTCTGGAAGAAGGTTTCCATAATCATCTGCTCGTCGTTGAAGTCGGGCATCATGGCGTACATCAGGTTCGTGTTGTGAAGCAGGATGCTTGCGGGCTTCTTGGGGAAGTCTTCGCCTGGACGATAGAGCATGTTGAGCAGACGGGCATCAGTCAGGTACTTGATGTAGTTCACTACTGTTGCACGGCTGGTCTGCAGGTCCTGAGCCAGCTGACTGACGTTGGGAGCTCCGTAATCGCCTGTAGCAAGCAGGTAGAGCAACTTCTTTATCTTTGTCAGATACTTCAGGTCGATCTGCTTGATGAGCAGGATGTCCACCTCAATCATCATGTTGACAGCCTTCAGCAGGTTCTCGATGAAGCTTGCTTTCTCGAGGAAGAAGGGGTAGTATCCGTGATGCAGATAGTCGTTGAAGTAGTCGAGCGGATTGACTTGCTGCAGGACTTCCTCAGCAATGTGCTCGTGGCGGTTCTGAATCTCACGAATGGTGTAGGGACGGAAGTTTGTTCCTGCCCGGAGGTTCAGGTATTCGCGGAAAGAGAAGCCACGCAGGTTGTAGCTTGCGCAGATGCCATTCAACTCGGGATTCTCCTCTTTCAATCGCATCACGCTTGAGCCCGCAAAGACCACTTTCAGGTGTGGGCAGCGGTCGTAGATGAGCCTGAGGTCGTGGCTCCAATCTGGGTACTTGAACACCTGGTCGATGAGCAAGACTTTACCACCAGCCTGCATGAACTCCTGGGCAAACTGAAAGAGCGTCTTCCCCTGGAAGTAGAAGTTGTTCATGTTGATGTAGAGACACCTGCGATCTCTCGGACCGAAGTTCTCTTTCGCATACTGGAGCAGGAAAGTTGTTCTGCCTACGCCGCGACTACCCTTAATGCCGATGAGTCGCTTGTGCCAATCAATTTCATCCATCAAGGCACGTCTGATGGGCGCTTGTGTGCGTTCCACCAGATACTGATGCATTCTATAGAAAGACTCGAACATAATATATTTATATAGTTTTTGCGCTGCAAAGATACAAAAAACTTTGCAAATTGCAAACTCTATATAGCAAAAAGTGCATTTTTTGCCTTAAAAAGTTTTCAAAGCTAAAAGAGGGATGAGTGGAATTGGGGTGATATGATTGCAGGAAAATGTAAAGATTCTTCCTGCATAGATGCGTCTTTGGGGATGAATCTGCAAGCCAAATTCATTCATTTTCCCCTGCAAAAAGGGTGTAAAAAGCACTCCTCTCCAACTTCTTGAAAATGAAGTTCTTGCTCTTTTGACTTGTGGTGAGTAAAAAGTTCTGCTGTGAAGTTGCCAAAGTTCACGTGTGAAGTTGGCCAATTTCACGTGTGAAGTTTTGCATTTTCACGTGTGAAGTTTGGCAAGTTAACGTGTCATGTTTTGTGACCCTTCTGCATGTCTGAATTTTGTTGTCAATAATTTTGCAGAAATCTGACTAATCTAATTTGCAAAGTTAACAGACAAGTCGTTTGGGTTTAATCTTTCTTTCTTGGAAAGACATCAATATGGCGCATCTGATTCATGATGGCAGTCTGCCGCTTGAGCATGTAGGAAGAAGGCTCTTTGCTACTGAACTTGAGTGGATTCGGCAGCGTAGCGGCGATGAGGGCGCAGTTGGGACGCGTCAGGGTGATTGCTCTGCGGCCAAAATGTTGCTGGGCAACTGCTTCGGCTCCATAAATGCCGTCGCCCATCTCGATGGAGTTGAGATAAACCTCCATAATGCGCTCTTTGCCCCAGATGAACTCGATGAGAATGGTAAAATAAGTCTCCAGTCCTTTCCGAACCCAGCTTGCTTTAGGCCAAAGGAAAACGTTCTTGGCTGTCTGCTGACTGATGGTGCTGCCTCCACGAAAGCGTTTGCCAGAGCGACGCTCCTCGAGTGTCTTGTTGATTTCGATGAAGTCGAAGCCGTTATGCGTGAGGAAACGCTGGTCCTCACTTGCCATCACAGCTACTGGCATATAGATGCTCATCGAGTCGAGCGGCACCCAATGATGCTTGAGGCGCAGTTTCTCTCCGTGACTGACTTGCTGGGCACAACGAATAATCATAAGTGGTGTTACATAAACTGGGCACCACTTATATATTAAAACAGCGAGGATTGTGCTACCAAAGAACAGGAGCACAATCCATCGCAATAGAAGTTGTAGTTTTCTCATAAGCTAGGTTTCCTAGTTTTTACTAGTTTTTACTAGGCTTACTAGGCTTTCCCAGGCTTTACTGCAGAGTGCCTGCGTTAGCGGCATTGATCATAGCCTCGCTTGCATAGAGGTAAACCTCTACACGGCGGCTGGCATCTCTGTCTTCCTTGCCGTTTGCGTCAAGAACAAGGTAGTTGGGATCTTCACCAAGACCTGTGCTGCTCTTGATCTGAGAAGTGCTTACGCCACAGGTGTTTGTCAAGTATCCGCGAACTGCATTAGCACGATTCTGGCTGAGAGTCAGGTTCGTAGCGTCGCTGCCGTCGCTGCTTGCGAAGCCATAGATGGCTACGTCGCAGTCAGTGTAAACATTCAGCACATTGTTGGCAAACTGACGAAGAGAGTTCTGTGCGTCAGCCTTCAGGTCGCTCTTACCAACCTTGAAGAGGATGCCGTTGTCGAATGTAACCTTTACGCCTTCCAGACCGTTCTTGTCTGTAATGGTCTCAACCTGAGCGTTAGCCACAGCCTCGGCTGCTGCCTTAGCCTTATCCATCTTCTTACCGATGAGCACACCAGCAGTTGTACCGCCAGCTACACCCACACCAGCACCAATGGCTGCACCAAGCTTTGCACCACTTGAACCACCAGCCAAAGCACCAATACCTGCACCGATAGCTGCACCAAGTGCACCGCCGCCAGCACCACCGATGAGACCACCCTTTGTGGTGTTGTTCATGTTACAACCAGAGAGCACCAAAGCCATTGCCAAAGCACCCAAAAGGAATTTCTTTGCTTTCATCAGCGAAAAAGAGCGACGCTCCGCTTCGCAAAACCGTGCTTAAAATCTGCGAATTCCTCTCAACCCAGCCGTTCCCCGGCGTTTGGCTCGACAATATGCTTAACAGCTACGCCGAGCGCTGTTTTTCCAAATCGCTCTGGGGCAGAATTATCATAAGAAGTATCTCGGATAACGTTAACCGCCTCATAAGCCTTATGGACAGCGCCGAAAGGTCGCTTGAAAACGAGCCGGAGCTCTCTGAAAAGTTCCTTGATGCCGTGCGCGAGGACAAAAGCTGGCTCAAAAAGCTGCTTACGGTTATCGCGAATGATAATTGGGACGAAATGACGGCGTTCCTAAAGGGCTTTTCGCCGCAAAAAAATATCCGCGCTCCAAAGGGCTTCACCAACCATCCTGTTAAGCTTTCCGTTGCCCAAAAGCGCGATACCGTAAAAAAAGAGATTGAAAAGCTGGTAAATAATTACAACTACACCGAGGCTCAGGCTGACGAAGAACTCGCTGAAATGCGGCTGTTATTCGCCGTGCTTTTCGACATTGTAAGGGAGTACCTCGCGGTTTACAGCAAGCTTAAAAACGATAAAAATATCCTCTCATTCTCCGACGTTGAACAGCTTGCCGTAAAGCTTTTGGCTGAGTATAACGGAGAAAACGGCTTTGTAAAAACCGCCGCGGCAAATGAAATCTCCAAGCGCTTCGACGCGGTAATCGTAGACGAGTATCAGGACGTAAACGAGGTTCAGGAGCTGATTTTCACAAGCGTTTCAAACGGCAACAACCTGTTCACCGTAGGCGACGTAAAGCAGAGCATTTACAGCTTCCGCCAGGCAAGACCGCAGATTTTCATCGACAGAAAGGACAACTGCATCCGTTACGACAGGGAAAATCCCGAATATCCCGCGGTTATAATTCTTGATAAGAATTTTAGAAGCCGCTCTCAGGTATGCGACACAGTTAATTTTATTTTTTCAAAGCTGATGTCCAAGCGCGCAACGCAGATGGACTACACCACGGACGAGTACCTCTATGTCGGCGCTGATTATGACGAGGGAGAAAACTGCGAGACCGAGATTGCGCTGATTGAAAAATCCGCCTTCTCCGACGATATCTCAAAGGCTGAGCTCGAGGCAACCTACATCGCTCAGCAGATACATAAACTAAAGGCGGACGGCTACACCGTGACAGGCAAGGACGGCGTAAAGCGCTCTGTTACCTACGGCGACTTTGCCGTAATTTTGAGGAACACAAGCTCGGGCGGAGCGTTCAGCTCGAACGATGAAGGCAAGCGCAAGGGCGCTGTCGAGTTTGTAAAGCACCTGACCGCAAAGGGAGTTCCTGCCTATTGCGAGGACACCGAAAACTTCTTCGATTCCACCGAGATTAAATTGTTGCTCAATCTCCTGCGAGTGGTTGACAATCCGTCGCTCGACATTCCTTTGCTATCGGTAATTTGCAGTCCTGTCTACGGCTTCACACCCGACGAGCTTGCCGAAATCAGGGCGAAAAACCGCTACGTCAGCCTGTATTCCTCGCTCTGTCAAAACAGGGAAGGTAATGACAAAATCGACGGCTTTTTAACCGAGCTCAACAAGCTCAGACAGCTTTCAAGCGTCTGCACCGTCGACGAGCTAATCGGCAGACTGCTCGACACCACCGCCTTAGGCGCAATAACCTCGGCGGTAAAGGGAGTAGAAACCGCGCAGAAGAACATCAACCTTCTCCGCGTGTACGCGCGTGATTTTGAAAAGCACGGCTACAAATCGCTGTCCGATTTTATCGCCTTTATCGACAAGATGATTGAGACCGACAGCACCTTAAACGCCGCTTCAAACGCTGATTCTTCAACCGTGAACGGCGTGCGTGTTCTCAGTATACATAAGTCAAAGGGACTTGAATATCCCGTCTGCTTTATCGCGGACACCGCCCACCAGTTTAACCGCAACGAGTTCAGCGACGACGTGCTCCTTGACTGCCGCGCAGGGCTCGGCGTAAAGCGAAAAACAGGCGTTCTGCGCTACAATACACTGCCGAGAACAGCGGTTAGGCTCGAGCTCGAGCGCAACCAAATCGCCGAGGAAATGCGCCTGTTCTACGTTGCCCTGACGAGGGCGAGGGAAAAGCTATATATAATCGGTACGGTTAAAAAAGAAAAAAAATTCAAGGACAGCGTTTATTCAAAGCTCAGCGGCAGTACGGTAGAGCCTTATTCGGTGTCGTCGTGTAAGTCGATGTTTGAGTGGACTATGCTCTCGGCACTGCTCAATCCGTCTGTAAGAAAGCAGGTTTTGCCCCACGCCGAAGCCGTAACGGCTGAAAATTACCCGGAGTGGCGCTATACCGAGATAAAGTCCTTTGACGACATTATCAACCCCGAGGGCGTGGTTGCGGAGATTACCGAAAGCGTAATGCAAACAGACATGTCCGAAAAAATCAATTACGCCGAAATTCTCAGGAAAAACCTCGAATTCAAGTACCCCAACGCGGAGATTATGGAGCTTCCGCAAAAGGTCACAGCCTCGCAAATTGCCCACAGCCAAAACGACGAATACTTTGAAAAGGTACTCAGAAAGCCGTCGTTTATAATGGACAAGGCGCAGTCGGTTGACATCGGTACGGCTCACCACCGCTTTTTGCAGTACTGCGACTTTGCCGCCGCGAAAAATGATATCTCGGCAGAGCTTGACCGCCTTGTAAAATCAGGCAGGCTCAGCGGCGAGCAGGCGGAGAGCGTTGACCTTAAAAAGCTTGAAGAAATGCTCAGCGGAAGGCTCTTTGAGCGCGTTATGAACTCCCCGAAGGTATACCGCGAGGAACGCTTCACCGCGAAAATCCATCCCTCGCTGCTCGACGAAAAGTATAAGGATATCGACCAAGACACCGGTATTATTATGCAGGGCGCGGTTGACCTAGCGTTTGTCGAGGACGGCAAGCTTGTGATTGCGGACTACAAAACCGACCGCGTCCGCGACATTGAAAAGCTCAGAACGTTGTACAAAAAACAGCTCGAGCTCTACAGCGAGGCGCTCTCAAAGTCGCTCGAAATCGAGGTTAAGGAGCTTATAATCTACTCAATCCACTTGGGAGACTACATAACGCTTTAATCCAAAACCTGCAATTGCATACAATTGTATACAAAAGCAGGGAAGATAAAGAAGATAAAGAAGAAGATAAAGAGAAAGATAAAGAGAAAGATAAAGATAAAGAGAAAGAGAAAATAAAAAAGAAGAGAAAGATAAAGAGAAAAGAGACAGGAGTAAAAAACTCTTGTCTCTCTTTTTCTCTCTGATTATTTATCTCTTTTTGCTAATAAAGAATTATTATTTCTTCTTAAACTCTGTAATTATGGAAGATACAAACTTCTGGATATCCATAGCGTCAAGAACGTCGATGTTGCCGTCGTCATTTACGTCTGCCGCATATTTTTGTGTATCGTCAAAGCTTGCGTTGTCAGTCGCGTAAAGCTGAACCATAACCGCGTCCATTACATCAACCGTGCCGTCAAGGTTAACGTCGCCGATAATAAGCGGCTCTGTTGTAGGCTCAACCGTTGGCTCGACAGGCACTGTAGTCGGCTCAACCGTAGTCTCGGCAGGCTCTGTTGTCGGCTCGGGAGTAGGCTCTGTAGGCACGGTTGACGGTTCGGGCTCGGGCGGATCGGTCACAGGCTCTGTTACGGGC